>CAZNKF010000010.1:0-33131 GCA_964573785.1 uncultured Candidatus Bathyarchaeia archaeon | reverse complement strand
GGTGCTTAAAGATTTTGGGATAGAACCCGAACGTGTGCGGCTGGAATGGGTCTCCGCCAGCGAAGGAGACAAATTCGCAGCTGTAGTCCGAGACATGGTTGAACAGATTAAGAAGCTTGGTCCAAACCCGTTGAAAATGGAGGCGAAAAAATGAGCGAAACAAAAAGTGAAACCCGCGAATATGTTCCGCCAGTAATTAAGGCTGAGGAGCTTGACCCAAAGTTCAAATATAAAATGAGCAAGATTCACGGCGCAGAAAAGGTGATGGTTTGCTTCCAATGTGGAACATGCACAGCTGACTGCCCAATAGCCAGATTCAGCGAGTTTTACAGACCGCGCAGGATAGCCCGCATGGTCCAGCTGGGCTTGAAGGATAGGCTTTTGCTGGATAAGGCTTTGTGGCTTTGCTCATCATGCTTCACATGCGTGGACCACTGCCCGCAAGGCGTTGAAATCGCCGGTATAGTGCGTGTTCTGCGGAACATGGCTGTTGCAGACAAAAATATTCTCCCATTGGTCTATAAGGAGTTAGCCGCAAACCTCATGAAAAGCGGTTTCGTCTACGAAATTCCAGAGTCAAGGCTTCAGAAACGGGTTGAGCAGGGACTGCCGCAACTGCCAAAGCCAAACGTTAAGGAAATTATGAAAATTTTTGAGGTCACCGGTTCGGCAGGCTTGCTTGAAAAGGTTCAAACCTTTGCGAAGGTGGAGAGCAAATGAGCAACTCCAAATATTTGTTGTTTCCCGGCTGTGTAATTCCATATAGGCTTTCAAGCTACGAGATTTCCGCCAGAAAAGTCCTCGCCAAGCTTGGCGTTGAAATTGTGGAAATGCCAGAATACAACTGTTGTGGCTACCCAATGGACGTTATAAACCACGAATTGATGTTGACGTTGGCGGCGAGAAACCTATGCATAGCAGAAAAAGTTGGCTTGCCCATAATGACCCTTTGTAACGGGTGTTTCTGCAGCCTAAACGAGACCAACAAGCTATTAAAAGAGGACAAGAAGCTCCGCGAGAAGATTAATGGCTATTTGAAAGAGGTTGGCATGGAGTTTAAGGGCGCAATAGAAGTTAAACACCTAATCTATGTACTTTCAGAGGACGTTGGATACGAAAAGATAAAGAACGCCGTAACAAAGCCCTTGGCGGGTGTCCGCGTAGCTCAACACAGTGGATGCCACGTTCTAAGACCCCGCAAATATGTGGGGCGAGACGACCCTGAAAACCCAACAACCCTTAAGGAGCTGATTAGGCTGACGGGTGCTGAATGCTTAGACTATATGGATGAGACCGAGTGCTGCGGCAACCCGATAATAGGTGTTAATGAGGATGTTCCCTTCCAAATGGCTAAGGAAAAGCTTGACCATGTTAGGGCTGTTGGCGCCCAAGCGCTTATAACTGTTTGTCCCTTCTGCCACATAATGTTTGACCTAAACCAGCCCCGCATAGAAAGAGCCTTCAACGTAAAATTCAACATGCCAGTTCTCCACTACCCACAGCTTTTAGGCTTAGCCATGGGCTTCCCGCCAGAGGAATTAGCCCTAAACGAGCTTAGGGTTAAGCCAACAGAATTATTAAACCAGATTAAATGAGGAGATGGGTCATGGCAAAGCAAAAATTGAAATTCGCCTTCTACTGGGCGGCAAGCTGCGGCGGATGCGAAATCGCAGTCTTAGACATTAACGAGAAAATCTTGGATGTAGTGCAAATCGCAGATATAGTGTTTTGGCCCGTAGCCATCGACATAAAATATAAAGACGTGGAAAACATGCCTGACAAATACATTGACGTTTGCTTCTTTAATGGTGGAATCCGAAACAGCGAACAGGAGCACATGGCAAAGCTTCTAAGGCAAAAGTCGAAGATTCTCGTGGCTTATGGTGCATGTGCCCATCTTGGTGGTGTTCCAGGGCTGGCTAATCTGCACAACAAGAAGGAAATCTTCGAAAAAGTCTATGCCCAAACCTTTTCGACGGACAATCCCAACAAGGTTTTCCCACAGCCAAAAGTTCATGTTAAGGAGGGCGAATTGGAAATTCCAGAATTCTACGACACTGTGAGAACTCTCGACCAGACGGTGGATGTTGACTATTATGTTCCCGGCTGCCCGCCAGCGGTGGAACGCACACTCTTCGCCCTAGAAGCCATAGCTAAGGGCGAGCTTCCGCCAAAAGGCTCTGTTTTGGCACCGCTAAAGTCTGTTTGTGACGAGTGTCCCAAGAAGAAAGAGAACAAGAAAATATCTCGGATATACCGCGTTTACGAGAAGGCTCCTGACCCAGAGAAATGCCTATTGGAGCAAGGCATTCTATGTATGGGACCAGCTACAAGGGGCGGTTGTGGAGCTAGATGCCTAAAGGCTGACATGCCATGCACTGGTTGTGGTGGTCCATGTCCCAATGCTCCGGAGCAGGGCGCAGCCATGATAAGCGCTTTGGCTTCCATACTTGGCTTGGAGGAGGAGAAGGAGAAATACGCTGAGGAAGAGGTTGAAAAGCTGATTGACCAGATTAAGGACCCTGTTGGAACTTTCTACATGTATGGTTTGCCAGCTTCAATTTTGAGAAGGAGGGTGATTCGCGAATGAAAGAGATAATCATAGACCCGATTACAAGGCTTGAGGGTCACGGTAAAATAGCCATATTTCTAAACGATGCTGGCGAGGTGGAAAACGCTTACCTGCAGATTCCAGAGCTTCGCGGCTTTGAAAAGTTCTGTATCGGGCGCAAAGCCGAGGACATGCCTCTTTTAACCAGCAGAATCTGCGGAGTCTGCCCGGTGGCACACCACATGGCTGGAACAAAGGCTTTGGATGCCGCTTTCCATGTGGAACCGCCAGAGCCAGCCAAAAAACTCCGCGAACTCATGTATTGTGGCTATTATATTTATGACCACACTTTGCACTTCTACTATTTGGGCGGACCAGACTTCGTTGTGGGTCCAGGTGCGCCGCCAGAAAAACGTAACATTCTTGGGGTTATTGAGAAGGCTGGTTTAGACGTTGCCAAAGAGGTTATTAAGCATAGGGCTTATGGGCAGAGGATAACTGAGATCATAGGTGGAAAAGCCACTCACCCTGTTTGCGGCTTGCCGGGCGGCATATCTAAGCCATTGAGCGAGGAGAGCCGTCAAGAAATTGAGAAGATGGCGACTTCTGCTGTTGATTTTGCAAAGTTTTCATTGAAGCTCTTCCACGACATTGTTTTGAAAAACACCAAATATGTGGAGCTAATCAAGAGCGACGCCTACACACTGCACACTTATTACATGGGTTTGGTGGACGAGCATAACAAGGTGAACTTTTACGACGGAAAAATACGCGTTGTAACCCCCGACGGCAAGGAGTTCGTTAAATTTGAGGCTAAGGACTATTTGGAGCACATAGCAGAGCATGTGGAGCCATGGACCTATGTTAAACAGCCGTACTTGAGGAAGGTTGGCTGGAAAGGCTTCGTTGACGGTCCAGATAGTGGCGCCTATCGTGTTGGCCCCCTTGGAAGGCTTAATGCTGCTGACGGAATGGCAACACCACTCGCCCAAGCAGAGTACGAGTTCATGTACAAGACTTTGGGCGGAAAGCCGATGCACTCCACCTTGGCTTATCATTGGGCTAGGCTTATTGAATTGTTGTATGCTGCTGAGCGGGCTGTTGAGCTGGTTAAAGACCCGGAGATAACAAGCACTAATGTGAGGAATAAGCCCGGCAAGCCCGGCGAAGGCGTAGGCGTTGTTGAGGCTGCTAGAGGTACACTGATTCACCACTATGTTTTGGATGAAAACGCCTTAATCAAAGATGTCAACCTTATTGTGGCTACTGTTAATAATGCGCCTTCAATTAACATGTCTGTTCGGAACGCTGCCAAGGGCTTGATTCATGGCGGCAAAGTTGACCAAGGCTTGCTCAACATGGTGGAGATGGCTTTTAGGGCTTACGACCCATGCTTTGGATGCGCCACCCATTTTGCTTTTGGGCAACTGCCACTAACCGTGGAAATCTACAGCCACGAAGGGAAACTCATAAAAACAGTTCAGAGATAAGCCCGACGTGCTCCTTTTTCCCCTTTATTTTTGGAGAAAACCCTTTTTGTCTATGGAAGTCTCCTTTGAGGAAAAGTTGAGGGGATGGTTCTCCAACGCTGAAAGGGTTGTTGTTGCTGGCATTGGTAACCCTATCCGTATGGATGATTTTGTCGGTGTGAAGATTGTCCGCGACTTGCAAGGGAGAGTTTCGGAAAAAGTTTTGCTGATTGAATGCGAAACTGTTCCTGAAAGTTTTATCCAGCAGATTGTGGACTTTAAGCCTACGCATGTTCTGCTTATTGATGCTGCTGTTATGGGTTTGGAGCCAGGCACGTGTAGGCTTGTTAAGCCTGAACACCTTAAAGTTTTTCCAGCTATTTCGACACATATGCTTCCGCTTCGGGTTTTCTGCGACTACCTTGCCGGAGCTACAAATGCGAAGATCGCCCTTCTTCTGATAGAGCCTAAAGAAACAGATTTTGGGGAAGGCTTGTCTCCGGAGGTTGATGCTGCAGAAAAAACTATTGTGAACTTTTTGTTGAAGTTTCTTCCTTAAAGGCCGAATACCTACTCTAGATTTTAAGCGTTGAGAAATGATGTTCCTAACAGAGACAGAATTGGATATAAAAATAAAATGGGTGGATGGTTTACGTTGGTGGAGCCACTTTTAGGGCTTCTTGGAAAAGCTTCTTAGTAGCAGTTATACGGGCTTTCTGAGCCAGAACATCTGCGGTGACGAGGTCTAAGGCTTCTTCTGGGCACCATTTAACGCATTGGGGGCCGTCAGGCTTGTCCTTGCATAGGTCGCAGACAAAAACTACTTTCTTTTCTGGGTGAAGCGAAATTGCCCCATAATCGCATGCTTCGATGCACCATCCGCAGCCGTTGCACTTGTCTTCATCCACAATTATTGTGCCGTTCTCCTCAGACTGGGTTAGGGCGTCTCTTGGGCAGGCGGCAACACAGGGCGGGTCCTCGCAAAGCCTACAAGTGATGGAAATGTTAACCAGCGGGTTAAGCCTAACAACCCTAATCCTAGACTTTAAGGGGTTGAAAGCCTTCTCCTTGGTCCAAGCGCAAATGTACTCGCAGACCTGGCAGCCAACACACTTGTCAGGGTCGGCTGAAACAAACTTTCTCTCATGAATCTTAACCATTCACATGCCTCCTCTAGGCTTTCCGGATTTTCGCCTCCACAATTGGAATTAGGTCGTCCATACCCAAAGCCTTAAGCTTCTCTGGCGCCGGTACGCCATCCCTAGTCCAGCCCCTAGCCTCATAATAGTCATCCAACATCAGTTCAAGCTCCTCCTGAGTGACAAACGCGCCTTTCGACGGACCCTCATCTGGAACTGGCATATTCATAACCTTGTAGGGCAAATGGTCATCCTTTCTACCCAAACCTTCCCGCACATTTATGACCCTCGCAAGGTTGTTTATCCGCTCACCCTTGAGACGCATCTCTTCAGGCGTCGTCTCCCAACCAGTCACAAGCGCGTAAAGCTTAGCCAAATCCTCAAACTCCTTATAGTAGGTGCCCCTAGAAAACTTGCAGATAATCAGCGAATCAATAATAGTGTAGACATCCTCAATGTCCTTCACAGCCTTAGCCCTTCCCTTCTCATACTTAAGCCTGTTAAACTTGCCCTTAACGTCGAAGGCGTAAGCTCCATGCCTATTGTGGTCAGCACCACGGAACGAAACAGCAAAGCCCAAAGCAGCCGTCTTGAGACAGCGCAAGTCATAACCAGTAACCTCAACACCCTTAATGTGTTGGGCAAGCTTCTCAGCGCCTTTGCCGATTTTCTCAGCTGCAAATTTCACGCCTTCAGCTAGGATGTCGCCGATACCCTCACGCTTACCCATCTTCTCCAAAAGCTTCACTAGGGCCTCGTGGTTTCCAAAGCTGGCTTCAACGCCGTCCATGTCCTTCTGCGTTAAAATGCCATTCTCATAACAATCCATTGCAAAACCAACAATTACACCAGCGCTGATAGAGTCCATCCCATAATAGTTGCAGAGCTCACTGCCCTTAATTATGGCGTCTAGACGATCAATTCCACAGTAAGGTCCAAGAGCCCACAAAGGCTCATATTCAACCCTCGCCATAGCCCCCTTGTACGGGCCTTCAGTGACAACGCATATGTGCTCACACCTCATGGCACACGAGCTGCAGCCAATGATTTTCGCCACATACCTCTCATTCAAATATTCACCGCTAACCTTCTCAGCAGCCTCAAAATGCGCATTATTATAGTTCCTTGTTGGCATACAGTGCAAAGCATTATGCACCAAAACGT
The DNA here is from genome assembly GCA_964573785.1 of uncultured Candidatus Bathyarchaeia archaeon. Lineage (GTDB taxonomy): Archaea > Thermoproteota > Bathyarchaeia > Bathyarchaeales > Bathycorpusculaceae > JAGTQI01. Next base: position 26,808 of record CAZNKF010000010.1, on the reverse strand, counting down.
TTTCAGGAGTGCCCAAAGTCCTATACTTCTTAGTGGCTGGGCCCTTCATTCTTTCATGGAACTCCTTAACAAACTCTAGGAACTCATCCGGCTTCGCCACAGTCACATCATGGGTTCCGCGAATGGCAATCGCCTTCAAATTCTTCGAACCCATAACAGCACCCATTCCGCATCTTCCAGCAGCCCTCGTCTTCTCATTGATTATACACGCTATCCGCACCAGTTTCTCTCCTGCCGGACCAATGGCAGCCACCCGAATGTAGTAGTCGCCCAACTCTTCCTTAATCATATCCTCAGTCTCAGCTGGCGACTTCCCCCACAAATGGGAGGCATCCAAAATCTGGACCGAATCATCGTCAATCCAGACGTAGACGGGTTTCTCAGCCCTGCCATGGAAGATGACCGCATCATATCCAGCTCTCTTTAGCTCCGTGCCAAAACTGCCATGAGACTTAGACTCGCCAACACCATAGCTCTGAGGAGACTTAGCCACAAAAGCGTGACCGTTTCCACCAGTAGGCCAAACAGTGCCCGCAGTTGGTCCAACAGTCAAAACAAGTGGATTTTCTGGGCTGAAGGGGTCAACACCAGCCTTAGAATTGTCAAGCCATAGGCGCATTCCAAGGCCTATTCCGCCAATGTATTTTTTAGCGTAATCCTCGTTTAATGGCTCCGTGTACGTTTTTCCAGTTGCTAAGTCCACGTGGAGAATTTTGCCAGCATAGCCATACAACCCAATTTTCCTCCATGCTTCAACCATTTTTAGCGAGAATTAAATAACTCTATGCGATTTATATATTAAGGTATCTGTTCACATCCACCAATTATTTCGTGAATTTTGGGATGAAAGCTGAAGAGACAAATGCAACTGTCAAATGTCAAGTAAATGTCGATGCTGAGATGAAAGGAAAAGAGATTATAGCGTTTCCTTCAAGATTTCCAAAATGTCCCTTACAGCTATGTTATCCTCCGCTTCCAGAACCTTTATGGCGTCTTCAAGAATTGTTACACAGAAGGGGCAAGCCACTGCAATAACGTCAACTTCAAGCTCTAGGGCCTCTTTAACACGGTTAACACACGGCCTCTTCTCTGGTTCAGCTTCCTCTGTCCAGACTCTTCCGGCTCCGCCACCGCAGCAGAAGCTACTTTCACGGGTTCGCCGCATTTCAACAAGCTCCAGCCCATTTATTGATCGGAGAATTCTTCTTGGTTCGTTGTAGATTTGGTTTCGCTTCCCAAGGAAGCATGGGTCGTGGTAGGCAACCCGCTTATTGTAGGGCTTTGTGGGCTTGAGTTTGCCCTTTTCTAGGGCTTCTGCCAAAAACTGCGTGTAGTGCTGAACATTCAGCCCCAAATCCTTGTAGGGCTTGTCGTTTTTGAAAGTATTGAAGCAGTGAGGCGAAATCGTCACAATGCGATTTGCGTTAAACTTTTGGAAAACAGTTGCGTTGTGTTCTGCAAGCATTTCAAACAAACCCTTCTCGCCCATGCGTAGTATGTGGTCTCCGCAGCACCATTCCTCCTCGCCTAATGTTGCATAGTCGACGCCAAGCCTATCAAACATTGTTGCCATTGTTATGGCGATTTCCCTGTTTCTAACATCATAGGCGGTTGAGCAGCACACGAAAAAGAGAACATCCGCCTTCGTCACGCTTGGATAGGTTTTAACGTTTAAGCCTTCAGCCCAAGCCATTCGCCTGCTTTGATGTGTTCCCATGGGATTGTGGTATTTCATAACGCTTTCAAGAACGTCTTTAACGGTCCTTGGGATAGCTCCCATCTCCACTAGGAGGCTGCGGTCCTCAACTACAGAATCCGAGCAGTTAACAAGCTTTGGACAGAAAAGCGTGCAAGAATTGCATGAAGTGCATAGCCAAACGTTACCCGCCATAGGCTTAAGCCTATCATCTAAGCCTTCATCCCTTGAATCGGCGATAAACCTATAATTGGCTGTCAAAGCTGAGGGCCCAAGAAATCTTTCGTCTATGGCTGCTGGACAAGCGGAGTAGCAAATTGAACATTTAGTGCAAAGCGTCAAATCCCAATATTTTTTAAGGTCTTCTGGAGACTGTGTGAACTCTTCAGGCTTTTTGAGAACTTCAAGCGGTTTAATCAGCACAGTTTTAATTTTCCTGAAATTCTGGAAGAAGGGTTGAATGTCAACCACTAAATCCTTTACAATGGGAAGATTTGAGAGAGGCTCAATGGTTATTGTATCTGCGTTAATGTCGAGGACTTGTGTGTAGCAAGCCAACATTGGTTTGCCATTAATGTTCACTGCACAGCTTCCACAAATACCCATTCGGCAAGAATGCCTAAAAGTTAGCGTCTCATCAAAATTCTCCTTAATATAATTGAGTACGTCAAGTATTGTTGTTCCGCGGCGTATCGGCACCTTAAATGTGGAAATGTAACCCCTTTTGGCGTCTGGGTCGTAGCGGCGAATTCTAAATTCAACAACTTTAACAACTTCACTATTCATGTGCCAAGCCTCCCTAATACTTTCTGACGGTGGGCTGCCACTTCGTAATCGTAACGGGAATGTACTCAAGCCTTGGTCCATCCGCTGTGTAATATGCCAATGTGTGCACAAGCCACTTCTCGTCGTCGCGTTTTGGATAGTCCCGCCTTGAATGGGCGCCCCGCGACTCTGTTCTGGCTAATGCACTGATTATGGTAACTTCTGCCAAGTCCAACATGAAGTCGAGCTGTAGGGCTGCCGTAAATCCAGTGTTGAAGGTTTTGCCCTTATCCTCAACCTTTATGCGCTTAAACCTATCCTTAAGGGTTCGAATCTCCTTTAAGGCGCTTTTCAATTCTTCGCCTGTTCTGAAAATCCAAACCTTAGTGTTCATAAGCCTCCTCATCTCATCTCTAAGCTGGGGAACCCTCTCTTCGCCCTCGCTTCCGAGGACTCCGTCAAAAACCCGCTTTTCCTCGGCTAACGCTTTCTCCTCTGGAAATTCGTGGAAACTGGCGGACATGGCGTATTTTGCTGCTTCCTCTCCGGCGACAGTCCCGAAGACTAGGCATTCAGCCGTTGAGTTTGTTCCAAGCCTATTCGCGCCGTGAAGGCTCAAGCAGGAGCATTCGCCAGCGGCATACAACCCTCTGATGGGCGTTTCAGTTCTAATGTTGGCTTTAATTCCACCCATGGAATAATGGGCTGCCGGACGAATTGGTATGGGCTCCTTAACTGGGTCAACCCCAGCAAGTTTTATGGCGACATCCCTTATTAGCGGCAGTCTCTCGTTCATTTTTTCTTCGCCTAAATGCCTAAGGTCCAACGCGATGTATGGTCCATGGGGACCAGTGAAGGCTCTTCCCTCAAGGATTTCGGTTTGCTCCGCCCTCGAAACCACATCACGGGGGGCTAACTCCATCTTTTCTGGGGCGTAACGCTTCATGAAGCGTTCCCCAAGGGCGTTAAGCAAATAGCCACCTTCACCCCGTGCGCCTTCCGTTATTAAAACGCCTGAAGGCACCAGTCCTGTTGGGTGGAATTGGACGAACTCCATGTCTTCTAGGGGTGCACCAGCCCGATAAGCCATAGCCATGCCATCGCCAGTCGTTGTGTGGGAGAAAGTTGTAAACTCATATATGCGTTCATGTCCACCAGTAGCCATAACAACAGCCTTAGCCTTGAAAGCGTGCATCTCGCCGGTTTTAAGCTCTATGGCTGTTAATCCCGCTACTGTGCCGTCCTCAACTATGAGCGATGTGGCAAACCACTCGTCGTAGAACTTCACATTTTCGTAGGTTATGGCTTTACCATAAAGTGTGTGCATCTCATGAAAGCCCGTCATGTCAGCTGCAAAACAAGCCCTCGGATAGGTGTGCCCTCCGAAGGGACGCTGGTCTATTTTGCCGTCTGGCGTTCGGCTCCATGGGCAACCCCAATGCTCCATTAAGATAATCTCTCCAGGGGCTTGCTTAACAAAGAACTCCACAACATCCTGGTCTGCAAGATAATCAGCACCCTTAACGGTGTCAAAGGCATGCAAATCAAAGGAATCCTTCTCCCTCATGACGGCGGCTGTTCCGCCCTGTGCACAAACAGAATGCGACCTCAAAGGGTGAAGCTTCGAGATCACTGCTATGTCCAGTTTGCCGTTGTATTCGGCAGCCGCAACGGCAGCCCTTAAGCCAGCCAAGCCAGCGCCAACAATAACAATGTCGTGAGCGTGTTTTTCCATTAACTGTACCCGCCAATTTGAAGGAATACCTAGTTTCACCTTCTAACGTTTATATTTTTCCAAAACAACCACCATGTTTAAACTTATTTTAGGACGAAGCAATAAATTGTATAAGGCCACGCTGCAACTACTAAAAGGGTGAGAAATGTTCAACAAGGTTCTAATCGCCAACAGGGGAGAAATCGCCTTAAGGGTGATTAGGGCATGCAGGGAACTCGGCGTTAAAACAGTCGCTGTCTACTCAGAGGCGGATGCCAACTCGCTTCATGTTCAATACGCTGATGAATGCTATTTTATAGGCGCGGCGGAGCCTAGCCAAAGTTACCTAAACATAGAGAAAATAATAGAAACAGCCAAAAAATCTGGCTGTGAAGCCATCCACCCAGGATATGGCTTTCTATCCCAAATTCCAGCCTTTGCGGAAGCATGCGCAAAAAATGGCTTAGAGTTTATAGGTCCTTCAGCTGAGGTCCTAAAGAGAATGGGGAATAAGGTTGAGGCTCGTAGGGCTGCAACCTATGCTGGAGTACCAGTTATTCCCGGAAGCCTAAAGCCAGCCAAAAGTCCAGAAGAAGCCATAGAAATAGCCGAAACTGTTGGTTATCCAGTTTTGGTTAAGGCTGTTTACGGAGGCGGCGGAAAGGGCATGCGCCTCGTCAAGAACGGCGATGAGATGCGCCAAGTTTTGGAAACTGCATCCTTGGAGGCGGAGTCCTCATTTGGAAGTCGGGAAATCTATGTTGAAAAGTTTCTTCCAAGGGCTAGACACATTGAATTCCAGATACTAGCCGACAAGAAAGGAAGGGTTATCCACTTGGGCGAGAGGGAATGCTCAATCCAAAGGCGATACCAAAAACTCATTGAGGAGACACCCTCGCCGTTCATGACCGGGGAACTGCGGAAGGAGATGGGCAAATCGGCTATAAAAATTGCCAAAGCCATAAACTATGTTAATGCCGGAACAGTCGAATTCCTCGTCGACCAAAGTGGCAACTATTACTTTTTGGAGATGAACACGAGGCTTCAAGTGGAACACCTAATAACTGAAATGGTGGCGGGCATAGACATAGTTAAAGAGCAGATAAAAATTGCTTCTGGCGAAAAACTCGCCTACACCCAAAGAAACGTGAAAATCCGCGGGCATGCCATAAACTGCCGAATAAACGCCGAAGACCCCTACAACAACTTTGCTCCGTCGCCTGGAACAGTCACAGATCTGCGATTTCCATGCGGTCCAGGCGTAAGGGTTGACACACACCTTTATGCTGGATACATCATATCGGTTTTCTATGACCCGTTGATTGCAAAGCTTGCCGTCTGGGGTTTAAACCGCCAAGAAGCCATAAGGAGGATGCGCAATGCCCTAGATGAATTCATAATCGAGGGAATCAGAACCACGATTCCATTTCACAAGCGGATAATGGAGGATGAAGACTTCTTAAGAGGCGACACTCACGTAAACTTCGTCGACGAAAGAATGGAAAAGCTTCTTCCAAAAAAGGCCTTAACAGAGGAGGAGATAGCTGCACTTGCAGCTGTGCTTGCCAACCAAACAAGTGAAGTCAAAGTCAAGGCGCTAATTCCGAGGCGTGAGCGGGGAGGGGTTTCACTTTGGAAGGTTGCTGGCAGAAGTAGAGGGCTGAGGCGAGCTTTTTGAAAATCTACGAAGTTTTGGTGGATAAGAAGGCGCATAACGTTAAGGTTTTGAAGAGGGAGAATAATTCCTTCCTAGTTGATGTTGATGGGAAAACTGTGGAGGTTAAATTTGCCAATTCTGGCGGCGGAAAATTTTCCTTGGAGATAAACAGCGAAAAGTTTCAAACAGAACTTTTAAGGCTGTCTGGAAGCATAATGCGGGTTAGGGTTGGCGTTAAAACCTTCGATGTTCAATATCCCACACCCGCTTTTAAACCTGAAACCCCAAAGACTGAACTGCTTCCAACTCTCTCTAAAAAAACAACAGTAAGTCTTGCGGTTGGGAAGGATGCCGTTTTAGCCCCTATAGCTGGGAGAATCATAGCATTAAAAGTCAGCGTTGGACAAAGAGTTTCCAAAGGAGAGAGCGTATGCATTTTGGAGGCTATGAAGATGGCTAACGAGGTTGCAGCGCCAAAAGATGGTGTTGTCAAGGAAGTTCTGGTCTCTGAAGGGGCTGTTGTGAATAAAGGAGATGTTTTAGTAGTTATAGCCTAGAAACTTTTTTATAACAAAGGATTATTGCATTTAAACCTCAAGCGGAAAAGAGGTTGAATAGCATATGTTTATTGGTGTGGACCATGTTGGCGTGGCTGTTAAAAATTTGGATGAGGCTATTAACGTTTACCGTGACATTTTAGGCTTCAAGCTTTTAGGGGTTCATGTCTTAACAGAGCGGAAGGTTAAAGTGGCTTTCCTCTCCACTGGCGGCGAAGCCCAAATCGAACTTTTAGAACCGTTAGGAAGCGAAAGCCCGGTTGCCAAATTTCTCGAAAGCCGAGGTGAAGGCATCCACCACATAGCCGTAAAAGTGGACAACATTGAAAAAACCTTGGAAGCGCTTAAAAAGAAAGGCGTCCAACTAGTTGACGAAAAGCCAAGAACAGGCGCTGAAGGAAAGAAAATAGCCTTTGTTCATCCAAAAAGCACGAAGGGTGTCCTGCTAGAACTCGTGATGGAGTAGAAGCGAAAGACATATTCGTCTAAATTGGAGGCTGACGTCTTCTGCGCCCCGTGAAAACAGTCTTCCTCATCCAGTGTTTCCACTCTTTCGCAAGCGGTATTCTCGGAGTTGTAATACCATTAATAATGAAAGAAAGAAACATTGACATAGTGCTCATAGGCTTTGTTTTTGCATCCATGCCCCTAATAATGCAGTTGGGCAGAATGCTCTTCGCCACTCTTTCAGACTTTTTTGGAAGGAAGCCCTTCTTCATGGCAAACGGTTTCTTGGGCGCAGCATCAAGCCTCATCTACTATTTCGCCCGCACACCAATGGAGTTCCTCTTCGGAAAAGTCACAGAGGGAACGAAAGAAGGCGCCATATGGGCTGTAAACAGAGCCTACATCTTGGAAAGAAATCATGAAAACTGGAGGCTCCTAGTAAACCTGAGAACAGTTGTTTATGTAGCCTTCGCCGTGGGCAGCCTTGCAGCCGGATTTCTAGCGGTACTTCTCTTATACGAGGGGACAATGATTTTATGCGCCATCCTAGGCGTTTTGGGCTTACTCCTATCCTTTACGTTAATTGACGAGAAGAAGGGAGATTTCACCGTCAAACAAGCCTTGCGTTTCCTCGATTTTAGGAGGAAGGGGCGAACCTTCAAAATTTTCCTCTTCCTCTTCTTCACAATGGGTTTGGCTTTCGGCTTTCGCTCCGGATATGTCATACCATATTTTCTAAGCACATTCGGCTTTTCTCAAGAAGATGTTGGACTAGTTTTTGGCGCCATGATTCTCATGGCGGGATTGTCCTCATACATTTTTTCAAGATGCCACGATGTGAAGAGCCTTATCCTACTAAGCGGAATAATATACTCGACTCTCCTTATTTTTATTGGATTCTCTCCTCCGATTCTCGCTGCTGCTCTCGTGATTGCGGTAGGCTTCGCTGAGGGAATGAACAGCGTAGGGCAAGAGGGAATCCTATCAAAAATATGCGAAAAAGAGTCTTATGGAACTGATATTGGCTTGCTTATGATGGGACTTCATGTGGGAGAGTCGGCAAGCCTAGCCCTAAGCGGCCTACTAATCGCAAGCTGGGGCTTCGCAGTCTCCTTTATACTGGCATCAACAATATACGCAGTCTTCTATATCGGCGCCTTCAAACTATATGGAGAGAAATAGCCTTGCCCACAAACGTGAAAGTGGAAAAACTTCAAGAAGGACTAAAAACGAGGCTTATTGGAAAATACATTTTCTTCACCCACGAGGCTAGCTCAACAAACTACTGGGCTAAAGAACTGGCAGAACTCGACGCCCCAGAAGGCACAGTCGCCTTAGCTGAAACCCAAACTGCTGGTCGTGGAAGGCTCGGCAGAAAATGGATTTCGCCAAAGGGCGGCTTATGGTTCTCAATAATTCTTAGGCCGAAGCTTAAGCCACAGGAAACCGTCAAGCTCGTATTTTTGACTTGCTTGGCCGTCGCAGAAACCCTCCGTGAACTCTACGCCTTGAAGGCTGAAACTAAGTGGCCCAACGACGTTCTGGTTAACGGCCGAAAGGTTTGCGGCATACTCTCAGAAATGAAGACTGTGGGCGAAAAAGTAGATTACGCAATAATCGGCGTAGGCGTGAACGCCAACTTCGACGTGGAAAAAGAGTTTCCAAAAATGCTCTGGGAAAAAGCCACCTCCATACAAAAAGCCTTGGGCAGAAAAATCGCCCTAGAAGAGCTTTTTAAGGCTTTACTTGAGAAAATGGACAACCTCTACCAAATCTTCCTAAAAGAAGGCTTCAAGCCAATTCTTGAAAAGTGGAAAGACTTAGCATACTTTCTGGGCTGCGAAGTGGAAGTTTATGGCGATGGCGAAAAATTTGAAGGCATAGCCTCCAACGTCGCCGATGACGGAGCACTGATTTTAAAGCTTAAAGACGGCTCGGAAAGGCGTATTTTTGCCGGAGACTTATCCATAAAGTTGAGGCGTTAAGTTTCCTTTTCGGATAGGTAGAATCCGCGTTTTTTCAGCTGTTTCAGAAGCACTTTTGGGTCTGGGTGCCATTGTCCCCCATTTTCTGCATATGTGCTCCGTCCAGCTGTAATTCTCGTAGGTGTAGGGGTCTGGGCGTCCATTTTCCAGTGGGATTTTCGCTTTTAGCCGCCTATAATAGTCTTGGGCTGGTAGCCCTCGTCCATAACCCTCATGGCTTCAGAAACCATTTCGTCTGTTAGTTCTGGGTATTTGCCCTCAAAAAGTGTAAACTCCAATGGGTATCTTGGTCTTGGCGGAGGGTCTTCAGCTGGACAACCAATAACAAGCTGCACAAGTGGAAAAACCCTTTTTGGCAGCTGGTATTCTTGGGCTATCTTTTCAGCTTGGAACATGGCACTTCCCAAGAAGCAGCTTCCCAAGCCTAGGCTTCTGGCGGCGATAACCATGTTTTCCGCCATCAAGGCGGCGTCTTGAATTCCAAAGAACAGCAGCACCAAGTCGTTGGTTACCATTTTCCATCCCCGCTTCTCCATAATCCTCTCAAACTTGTGGTAGTCAACGCATATGGTGAAAAGCAGGGGTGCCTTGTATGGATGGCGCTCCCTATCCCGCGACAACAGTAGGCTGTAGGCTTGAGAAGCGAAAGGCGCCTGCTGTCCAGCCCTAACAATTATGCGTATAATGCTTTCTGGGGGCATGTCCGCCCTATACTTGCGAATAGACTTGTGGCTCAGCAGTGTCTGAATAACCGGATTTTGCTCCATCGTTTATGCCGCTCCTTTTCAGCTCTTAATTACAGTTGTCAGATAGAATATAATTTTCTGGGCTGCAGCTGCATATATCCTAAATACTAATTGCCCCTACATATTCTAGCAAACCGGAAGGTGTTTGTGTTATGGTGGAGATTAGAGAGCCAACTGTTGAGGAGAAGATTAGGCGTTTAAGGGAAATGCGGGAGCAAGCCAAACTCGGCGGTGGGCTTAAACGCGTTGAAGAGCAACACGCGAAGGGTAAGCTAACAGCTAGAGAACGCATAGACCTCCTCTTAGACCCGGGAAGCTTCAACGAGCTTGACCAGTTTGTCGTCCACCAGTGCACTGATTTTGGCATGGCTGAACGCAAATACCTAGGCGACGGCGTTGTAACAGGCTATGGCACAATAGACGGAAGACTCGTCTATGTTTTCTCGCAGGATTTCACAGTTTTCGGCGGCTCGCTTGGCGAGATGTTCGCACGTAAAGTCTGCAAACTCATGGATTTAGCCATGAAAACTGGCGCGCCAGTTATAGGCTTAAACGATTCTGGCGGGGCGCGAATCCAAGAAGGTGTTGCAAGCCTTGCAGGTTATGGCGACATATTCTTCCGCAATGTGATAGCCTCGGGCGTCATACCCCAAATATCTGCCATCATGGGACCATGTGCAGGCGGCGCTGTCTACTCGCCAGCCCTAACAGACTTCATTATTATGGTGGACAAGACAAGCTACATGTTCATAACTGGACCAGATGTTGTTAAAACTGTTCTTGGGCAGGAGGTTACCTTTGAAGAGCTTGGCGGAGCAATGGTTCACAGCCAAACCAGCGGCGTAGCCCACTTCATAGCGAAAGACGAGGAGCACTGCATCCAAATAATTAAGAGGCTTTTGAGCTATTTGCCCAGCAACTACCTTGAAGACCCGCCCTACGTGGAGACCGGAGACGACCCAAACCGCACAGACGAGGAATTGGCGCGTATAATGCCAGACGACCCAGACAAGCCCTACGACGTCAAGGAGATAATCCACCGCATCGTCGACAACGGCGAATTCTCTGAAGTCCAGCCCCTATGGGCGCCAAACATAGTCATAGGCTTCGCAAGGCTGAATGGGCACACTATTGGCATAGTAGCCAACCAACCAGCCTACTATGCTGGAGCCTTAGACATAAACTCCTCCACAAAAGCTGGACGGTTCGTGCGTTTCTGCGACTGCTTCAACATACCAATAATAACCTTCGTAGACGTGCCAGGCTTCCTGCCGGGCATAGAGCAGGAACACGGAGGAATAATACGCCACGGCTCAAAACTTTTGTACGCTTATTGCGAAGCCACAGTCCCAAAAATAACCGTTATACTGCGAAAGGCTTATGGTGGAGCCTACGACGTGATGGGCTCAAAACATTCTGGAGGAGACATAAACTATGCTTGGCCAACAGCTGAAATCGCCGTCATGGGACCGCAAGGCGCCATAAACATAATCTTTAGGAAGGAGATTGCCGAGGCCCCAGATCCCGAACAAAAGCGTTTAGAGCTTGTCAGCGATTACAGGCGGAAGTTTGCCAACCCCTATGTGGCGGCCCAAAAGGGCTACATAGACGAGGTTATTGAGCCAGCTGAAACACGCCCCAAACTAGTAAGCGCCCTTGAAATGCTCATGACAAAACGTGAGCCTAGACCATCCAAAAAACACGCAAACATCCCATTATAGATAAATAAGTGCTTCCACAAGTTTCCCCTCTAAACGCTATCAAAAGTGAAAGAGGTTTGAATGCAAAGTCTGTTAAGATTACTGATACAACGTTTCGCGATGCCCACCAGTCGTTGATGGCGACTAGAATGCGGACAGAGTCCATGCTCCCTATAGCTGAGAAAATGGACAGCGTTGGCTTTTTCTCTATGGAGGTTTGGGGCGGCGCCACCTTTGACGTTTGCATACGCTACTTAGCCGAAGACCCATGGGAGAGAATCCGCCAACTTAAAAGGCGTATTAGGCGAACGCCACTCCAGATGCTTTTGCGGGGACAAAATATTGTCGGCTATAGGAATTATCCGGACGATGTTGTCATAAAATTTGTTGAAAAAGCCGCTGAAAACGGCATAGACATTTTCCGTGTTTTCGACGCCTTAAACGATGTCCGAAACATGGAAGTAGCCATAAAAACTGTCAAGAAGGTTGGCAGACACGCGCAGGGCACAATATGCTACACCATAAGCCCAGTCCACACAATAGAGTACTATGTGGATGTTGCCAGAAAGCTGGCTTGGCTTGGCTGCGACTCCATATGCATAAAGGATATGGCTGGAATGCTGGCACCCCAGCCAGCCTACGAACTCGTTACAGCCCTAAAAAGGGAAGTGGGCTTGCCGGTGCACCTCCACTGCCACTGCACCAGCGGAATGGCTATGATGACATATTTGCGGGCATGCGAAGCCGGAGTAGACATCTTAGACGCAGCCTTTTCGCCATTAGCATGGGGCACATCACAGCCACCGGTGGAATCCATAGTTGCAGCCTTAAAAGGGACACCGTACGACCCAGGACTTGATATGGGGCTTCTCCAGGAAATTGCAGAATACTTTAGAGAGCTTAGGGAGAAATACTATGACCCATTGGGGCTTATAGACCCTAAAGCCGAAAGGGTTGACCCGTCCATAATGGTTCACCAGATTCCTGGCGGAATGTTCTCCAACCTTCTTGAGCAGTTGAGGGAGCAGAACGCTGTTCACATGCTTAAGGATGTCCTCGAAGAGGTTCCAAGGGTTAGAAGGGAATTTGGCTATCCACCACTTGTTACGCCTACAAGCCAGCTTGTTGGCATCCAAGCCGTGTTCAACGTCTTGTCTGGAAAACGTTACAGCATAGTGTCAAAGGAGATAAAAGACTATGTTAAAGGGTTTTATGGGCGTCCCCCAGCCCCAATAGACGAGGAGGTTAAGAGGCTCATCATAGGCGGCGAGGAGCCCATAACATGTCGCCCAGCAGACCTCCTTGAGCCAGCCTTGGAAAAGATTCCAGAAGAGGTTAAGCCTTACATTGAAAGCGAGGAGGACATGCTCACATACGCGTTGTTTCCAGCAGTAGCCCCAGAATTCTTCAAAAAGCGGAAAGCCAAAAAAGAGGAAGCAAAAATAGGCGTGCCGCCTGAAAGGCTGGCGGAACTGGAGCAGGTGGCAGCAGTTTCTGCAGCAGTCGCAGCCTACACGACAAGCCTGAGCGAAGTGAAAGCCCTAACTCTCCAAAAGGATAGGCGTGGAATTTCGCCTTGGGTTATAGCTGGGAGGCAAAGCCTAGCCGAGCATGGTGTTTAAAATGCCAACATACGAGATTTTTATAAATGGAAAACCTTGGAAAATCGGAGTTTCAAAAGTCAGCGAAAAGGCTTTCACCGTTAATCTTGGAGACAAATCCCTTAATGTGGAGGTTTCAAACGGCGAATTTCAACTTGGAAAAGAGATTCAAATAAGGGTTGGCGACAAGGCATACGCTGTGGCTTTGCAGGAAATAAGCAAAACAAAACCCTTCACGGTTAAAGTTGAAGAGGCATCCTTCAAAGTGGAGTTAAAAACGCCCACGTTGACACGGTTGGCTATTTCCCAAGTCGCAGAGCAGACACTCCCAGCGCCAACACTGAAGACGGCGAAGCCCAAACAAGTGGTTTCTGGAACCGTTACGGCGCCAATGACTGGAAAGATAATATCCATAAAAGTTGTAAAAGGCGAGCAAGTCAGGGCTGGACAAGTATTATGCATTTTGGAAGCCATGAAAATGGAAAATGAGATTACGGCGCCAGTTGCTGGGACTGTCCGCGAAATTCTTGTTTCTGAAGGCGCATCTGTAAGCGAGGGTGACCCACTATTTGTTGTTGGCTAAGATTAGAATATGGATGGAGGCTTGTATTCTCCGAAAACTTGGCGTAGGGTGTCGCATATCTCACCTAATGTGGCGTATTCTTTAACAGCTTGAATTATGAAGGACATTAGATTTTCATCCTCTTTTTCAGCTGCCCTCCGCAAATTGTCTAAGGCTTCCTTGACTTTTGTGTTGTTTCTCTGCCTTTTCACCTCGTTTAGGCGTTTAACCAGCGTTTTCTCGATTTCCGGGTCTATTCGCAAAATTTTGATGGGTGTTTTCTCCTCGCTTACAAACTCGTTTACGCCGACAACTAAACGTTTTTTGCTTTCCACCTCCTTCTGATAGCGATAAGCGCTTTCCATTATTTCCTTCTGCATGAAGCCCTTTTCTATGGCTGCAACTGCTCCACCCATCTCGTCTATCCGCTCTAAATACTGGGCGACTTTTTCCTCAATCTGGTTGGTCAAATATTCTACATAATAGGAGCCGCCCAAAGGGTCTATAGTGTCTGCGACACCGCTTTCGTAGGCTATTATCTGCTGGGTTCTAAGCGCAATTGTTACGGCTTGCTCGCTGGGTAAGGCATAAGCCTCATCAAAAGAGTTTGTGTGTAATGACTGGGTTCCGCCTAAAACTGCTGCCAAAGCTTGAATGGCTACGCGGATAATGTTGTTTAGGGGCTGCTGGGCTGTAAGCGAAACCCCAGAGGTCTGAGTGTGGAAGCGTAGCATCCAAGAGGCTGGGTTTTTGGCTCCGAAACGTTCCCGCATTATTTTAGCCCACAAACGTCTGGCAGCCCTAAACTTGGCAGCCTCCTCGAAAAGGTTGTTGTGCGCCGCAAAGAAGAAGGAAAGCCTACCAGCAAACTTATCCACGTCCAAGCCTCGGTCTATGGCTGCCTGCACATAGGCTATGGCATTGGCAAAAGTGAAGGCTATTTCTTGGACCGCCGTTGCGCCAGCCTCCCGAATGTGGTAGCCGCTAATACTTATGGTGTTCCATTTAGGCACGTTTTTGGCACAGTACTCGAAAATGTCTGTGACTAGGCGCATGGAAGGCTTAGGCGGAAAAATATACATGCCCCTTGCAACGTACTCTTTCAAAATGTCGTTCTGAACAGTGCCGTCAAGCACGTTTTGCGGAACACCCTGCTTCTCGCCCACAACAACATACATGGCGAGTAGAACAGCCGCTGGAGCATTAATAGTCATAGAAGTCGTAATTTTATCTAATGGGATTCCGTCAAAAACGATTTCCATATCCCTTAAAGTGCTTACGCTAACGCCTGCCTTGCCCACCTCGCCCCTCGCCATGGGATGGTCACAGTCATAACCCACCTGCGTTGGAAAGTCAAAGGCTACGCTTAACCCGGTCTGCCCCTGACTTAGCAAATATTTGAAACGCTGGTTCGTCTGCTCAGCGGTGCCAAAACCAGCATACTGCCTCATAGTCCAAAGACGCGCCCTATACATGGTTGGGTAAACACCACGAGTGAAGGGGTACTCGCCCGGAAAACCCAAATCACCAAAATAGTCAAGATTGGCAATGTCTGCTGGCGTGTAAAGGCGGTTCACTGGTATGTCCGAACTCGTTAGAAATTCACCTCGCTCTGGAAGCCTCTCAAGGCTTTTAGCCACAGTTTCCTTTTCCCAACGCTCCCTTTCACGTTGAATTTTTTCCAGCAATTTAATGTCAAACAAGGCGGATGCACCAAAACTACATTAATGGAAAGCATATAAATGGTTATTTGGAAGGCTTCCAAGAAACAAATATAAGAAAATTCCTACACCATTTATCCTTGAAGCGGGGCTAGCGAAATTGAGGGTTAAAGTTGAATACATTGGGCACATTAAGGAGATAATTCGCAGCGGGAGGGAAGAAGAACTAGAAATTGCTGATGGTGCCTCGCTTGCAGATTTGCTTTCTATGCTTGCTGAAAAATATGGCGAGTCTTTCCGCAAAGCCGTTTATGAGCCGGGCGGTCCGGATGTTAAGCAAAGCTTTATCATAACTGTTAATGGTTATTTGCTAAATCAGCTTAGCGGCGGTGTGGAAACAAAGCTTAAGCATGGAGACCATGTAATCCTAATGTCCATTGTAAGTGGTGGCTAAAACCTAAGCCCTCCACTTCTTTAAAGGTTGCAAAATTTTGTGGAACATTTTATAAGCTAAACAAGCAGCACATATTCTCTCTAAAAGGTGAAAAGCCTTGAAAAGGATAAACGCCCTAAAACAAAAAGCCTTTGAAGAGAAAGGTTTTGACGGCTTCCTAATAACAAATGAGGTGAACATGCTTTATTTTGCTGGCTTCCCCGGAGCCATATGCCTCCTATTCCCAAGAGACGGAGAGAACACCCTTTATGTTTATGGCGTAAACTATGAGCAGGCAAAAGCCGAAGGCAAAGGCTTCCGCATTGAGCTTGTTAAACGTGATGAAAACTTGGCGGCGAAGGTTGCCGCCCAAGTAAAAGATTATGGCATAAAAAGGCTAGCCTTCGACACTTTAACCATTGAAAATTATCGCGGTCTCGCAAAGTTTCTACGGGGCAAGGCTAAACTTAAACCTCAAGCCAGGCTTGTTTGGGAGCTCCGCAAAGTTAAAGACGCCGAAGAAATTGAGCTTATGCGCAAGGCTGGAGAGCTCACATACGAAGGAATGAAAGCTGCATATGAATTCATAAGGCCGGGTATACGCGAGTATGAGGTTGCAGCTGAAATAGAATATGCCATGCGAAGGAAAGGCTCTTGGGGGACAGCCTTCGACACCATAGTGGTTTCTGGTGTGCGTTCGGCTTATCCCCACGGAGGCTGCACGGATAAGGAAATTCGCGAAGGCGACTTGGTTGTTGTGGATATAGGCGCATCCTATCGCTATTACCGCTCGGACATGACAAGAACGCTGGTGGCTGGAAAGCCATCAGAAAAACAGAAACGCCTATACGAAATAGTGAAAACAGCCCAGCAAAGGGCGGTTCAAGCCTTAAAACCCAAAATAAGAGCAAAAGACATAGACGCCACAGCGAGAAAAGTTATTGAAGAGGCTGGATACGGCGAGTATTTCGTCCACAGTCTGGGACACGGCGTAGGCTTAGAAGTGCATGAACCCCCAACCCTTGGACAGCAAAGCAAGGATAGGCTGGCAACAGGCAATGTAGTGACCATCGAGCCAGGCATATACCTTGTAGGTTTCGGCGGAATCCGCATAGAAGATACTGTGCTTGTAAAAGAGCATGGTTCGGAAAAATTTACAGATGGATGGTACACCTTGGAAGCTGGGAAATAGCCAAACTCCTTTAAATATTCTTGTGGCGCTAAATACTATGTTGGGCTGATTGGTATGTTGGAAAGGGCGGTTGTCATAATAGTTGACATGCTTAATGATTTTGTCACTGGCGATTTGAAGTGTGAAAGAGCCAAGCATATAATTCCAAATCTTAAGAGGCTTGTTGAGGCTGCTCGCAAGCATGGCGTTCCCGTCATTTACAGTAATGATGCCCACTATCCCAGCGATTTTGAGGTTGTCCACCGCTGGGGAAAACACGCTATAAAAGGCACCAAGGACGCTGAGGTTATTCCAGAGCTTAAGCCCTCGAAGAAGGACTTTGTTGTTGAGAAGCGAACCTACAGCGGCTTTTACGAAACTGGCTTGGACCCGCTTTTAAGAAGCCTATACAATGGTGAAGGCGCAAAAACCGTTGTTTTGGGTGGTTTACATACGCACATTTGTGTTAGGCATACAGCTGCAGACGCCTTCTTCAGAGGCTACAAAATAATTGTTGCGAAGGACGGCGTTGAATCCTTCACGCAAGAGGATCATGAGCAGGGCTTGCGATATTTGGAGTATGTTTACAATGCAAAAATAATGACTGTTGACGAAATCATAAAGGAAATGGCGAAGAGCCGAAGGCAAGGCGAAAGCCATGCATAACAGGATGAGAATTGAAAATCTCCAAGATTCAAACATAGAAGACGCCATCAATGTTTGCTCTTCCAAGAGGCTTGCCGACCCGGTTCATCAGGAAGGCGTGAGGCTTAAGAGGCTTTGGCTTAAAGAAATGCTTGACAATTTTGGTTCTTGTGCAAAAATCGCCTACTACAATGGAAAGCCAGCAGCTCAAATTCTATACTATCCCGAGGAGACTGACAAAACCAAGGCGTTTAAGCGTGAAGGCGTATTGGTCATAAACTGCATTTACAACCCAACGCCGGAGGCGCAGAAACTCGGACTGGGTAGGATGCTATTGCAAAGCATGGTTCAAGATGTCAAACATAGGAAATCATGCTTGGGCAGTAAACCTTGCAAGTTTATTTTGGCTAATGCCTTTAAAACGGGCGAGCTTCTTTCAATGCCTGACTTTCACAGGAAGTATGGCTTTATTCCAACTGGTGAGGGTAGCGCCATGTATCTTCCAATAGAAGGCGAATATGCGCCAGTTCCAAAGGTGAAATATGAACCACTGGAAGAGGATGTTGGTAAGGCGATAATATATTTTATGGTCAAAAATGCCAGTTCTCCTATCCATTTGCGAAAAGAATAGAGGCTATTGTTACGGAGACGCTGCCTAACATAAAAATTGAATTGATAAATGAATGGGAAAAGCCGGAAGAATTTATAAAGCGTGGAAACTGGTGGCTTGTTGTAAACGCCAAGCCAATCCATACCTTCTTTATGGATGTGGAAAATTTTAAAGCTGAAATAAGGCAGGCAGCACACGGGACCATGTAAAACCAGATTTTCTGCGCTGAAGGGCGGGGGTTCAATTCGCAATGGAAAGAAAGGTTTAAAAGCAACATTGGAGATACGATGGGAGGATGTTGGGGAGAATGGTGGAGTTCTGATTTTCTCCTTTCTCTCCTTTCTCCCCTCTAAAGAGGCTCCACCATTCTCCCCAGAAATTTAGCTCGCTTTGGCTTCTTATAGCTTATGGAAGAATCTTCTATTCGCGACGTTGCCGCTTTAAAGCCTATCAGAGGGCAAGATTTAAAGCTAAGGCGTCTTCAAAATGAGAGTTTGCCCGTGGTTGGTGCTGTTGTATGGCTAAAATCCTTATTGTTTACGACTCCAAGACTGGGAACACCGAGAAGATGGCTTTCACCGTTGCTGAAGGCGCAAAACGGGTGAAAGGTGTCGATGTAGCCGTTAAGAAAGTTGACCAAACAAGCCTTGATGATTTGCTGGCGGCGGATGGCATCATAATGGGTTCTCCAACATATTATGGGCAGATGTCCGCTAGGCTTAAGGCTTTGATAGACGAATCTGTGAAAATCCACGGTAAACTTGAAGGCAAAGTTGGCGCCGCCTTCACAAGCTCCGGTGGAACAGCCACAGGGGCCGAAACAACACTCTTGTCCATATTAAACGCCATGCTCATTCACGGAATGATAGTTCAAGGAAGAGCAGACGACAAACACTATGGCGCAGCAGCTGTGGAAAAGCCAGACAAAGAGGCGCTTGAATACTGCCGCGAACTCGGAAAGAGAACAGCCATGTTAATAAGAAAGCTGAAAACCTAAATTTCGTGGTAAAAAGGTGGGCCCGGCCGGATTTGAACCGGCGACCAACAGGTTTCTCAGCATATCGCGTTTATGAGCCTGTCGCTCTAACCTAGCTGAGCTACGGGCCCACGGTTGATAGAATTTGTTGCGCCATTATGAAAGTTTTACGGTTAAAACCCATGCCTTAAGCTGAAATCCTTTTAATGTTTATGGCAGGGGGGTATCAAAACAATTTTAAGGATGCTGCATCGCTAATTTAGAACTATGGAAGGCTTTGGCGTTAGGGCTCCGGAACTAATAGTTTTCACGATGCCAACGTGCTCAAGCTGCCCAGCAGCAAAGCAAATAGCCCTTGAAGTTGCCCAAAAGCTTGGGTTGGCATATCGTGAAGTTGATATGAATACCCAAGAAGGCTTGGCTGAGGGGCTTGCCCACCAAATTATGAGTACTCCAAGCATAGTTTTGGGCGACGAAGTCATAGTTGTTGGGCGCCTCATCTCTAAGGAGAAGCTTGAAGAGGAAGTCAGTAAAAGGCTGGAGAAGTGGCGTGCCAGAGCCTCTTCAAAAACGAAGAGATGAAGACTTTGGAGGATGTTAAAAGGGCGGTAACAGTCTTCAACTATGCAGAGAAGATTAAAACAAGCCTTATCATGGCTTCAAGTCTCCTAGAGCTTTTAGGCGGAATGAAAGATGAAGCGGAAATAGCTGGTGCAGAAAAACTTTTGGTGGTGTATCTCAACGCCCTAATAGTTGAGGTTAATATTGCAGCTAACGCTTCACAAGTTGAAGGTTTTAGGGATATAGCCTCAAAACTTCAAAAGGCAGCTGAGCAGGTGAGGCAACACAACTACACAATTGTTCAGAGGTTCATTTCTGAAGCAATATCCATGGCTGTGACCCATGGAAATTGGGCGGCGCAAACCCTTAAGGAGAAAAACCTAATTTAGCTTTGTTCCGCCCAGCCTTTGTTCTTTCAAAATGGAATAGGTATTCTTGGGCGTAGCCAGCATAAACACCGAAATACCTCCGCCCAAAAAGACTAAGACTTTCATAATCCGCCTTACTCAACGATTTTTTAAGCAAAATCTTTCTGGCGAACTCCTCTTCAAAATGGTCTGCATAATACCTCACTATCACGCGTTTCATCCAGACATCC
The DNA here is from genome assembly GCA_964573785.1 of uncultured Candidatus Bathyarchaeia archaeon. Classification (GTDB taxonomy): domain Archaea; phylum Thermoproteota; class Bathyarchaeia; order Bathyarchaeales; family Bathycorpusculaceae; genus JAGTQI01. The sequence goes on along the minus strand of CAZNKF010000010.1, from coordinate 6,723 downwards.
ACTGGAAAAGCCTCAAACTTTTCTAGGGAGAAAAGCGCCACACAATCCGCCACTTTTAGACCTACGCCTCGCAAAGCCAAGAGCCTTTCTCTTGCTTCCTCATAGCTTCTCTTTTTCAGCTCTTCAATTTCAAGTTCGCCGCCCGCAACTTTTTTGGCAGCTTCAGTCACGTATTTGGCTCTGTAGCCCAAACCGCACTCGGCTAGATGTTCTGGGCTTACCTCTGCGAGTTTCTCTGCTGTCGGGAAGACATAAAGAGCGTAGCCGTCCAACACTGTTTTTTCTCCGAACTTTCTTGAAAGGTTGTGAAGCATCCTCTTTATGGCTGGAATGTTCTTGTAGGTGGCGCACATGTAAGAGATGAGGCACTCCCAAGGGTCTTGACGCAGAATCCTTAAGCCTTTAAAGGCTTTAACAGCTTCTCCAATAAGATTGTCTTTTGTGATTTGGGACAGAATTGTTGGCAAGTCATCGCTTAGCCCAAAATAGGTTTTCACGATGCCTGAGTTAGCATTTTCAAATTCAAGTATGTTGCCAAACTGCCTAATCTTTAGCGGCGTGCCTTCAATTATGCCGTACCACCATTCGCCGAACTTTTCCCATCTAAAAGCTTGACCACAACATAACGTTAAATCCAAGTTGAAGGGTTGAGATGGCTTTAAGGCAATTTTTAATGGCATTTCACTTCACATTCTATTGCGTTTTTATTCTTTGTCTATAAACATGTCGGGAGTCGGCCTTTCTAGTGGCAGCCCTTTTCTTTCGCGTATCCGCCTAATAACTTCTGAGGCTATGTTTTCCGGAACCCTCTCCCAGTGGCTGAAGGTGCACTGCCAGAAGGCATGCCCAGATGTGGCTGAACGCATCTCAGCCGTCAAGCCGAAAGTCTCCGCAACTGGAATATAGCCAATAATCATTGTTAGGATACCCTTCTGTTCAGGAGCCAAAATTTTACCCCGCTTTCGTGTAATTATACTTGTGCATTCCCCAACCCACTGGGCTGGAACAGAAACCCCAATTTTATAAACTGGTTCAAGAAGTGCAGGTTTAGCCGTCAAAAAAGAGCCCAAAATTGCACGGCGAATAGCCGGCATTATTTGGGCTGGTCCTCTGTGGACTGGGTCCTCGTGAAGTTGAGCGTCTATAAGCTTGACTTTAACTCCGCGAAAGGGCTCCTCGCATAGGGATCCAGCCCTACAGGCCCATCTAAAACCAGCAATAATCATTTCTCTTGCTTCTTGAAGATATTGGATGCCTTTGGTGGCGTCTATGAATATGTTACGGTGCTCGTTTATAGCCCAAACATTCCGAGCCTCCTCAGCCGGCAATCCAGCCTCCTTGAAAAGTATGCTGCCAATCTGTTTTCTCCCCATTTCTTCGGCTATTTCGCCAGCCTCTATTAGATTTATGACTTTCTTCTCTAGGGGTTCAACTTGAACCCAGAACCTGTTGTGCTTGTTGGGGCTTTTGGTCATGGCTACTACGCCTTTTCCGGCAACGCTTTCCCTATAAACCACTATTGGCGGTGAAGTTGTGATTTCCAATCCGCCACCATAATCCCGCAGAAATTTAACAGCAATTTCAAGGTGGAGTTCGCCCATCCCGCTCAGCAAGTATTCGCCCGTCTCCCTATTTATAGTGGTTACGAGGTTTGGGTCTTCAATTGAAAGCCTGTTCATGATGTCCACTAAACGCGGCAGGTCCTTCGGGTGTTTCGGTTCAAGGGCTATGGTTATGACTGGTTCTGAAACATATTTTATGCGTTCAAAGGGAACCATAATGTCTTTGTAGGCGAAGTCCACAAGGGTTTCCCCAGCCCTAGCCAAATCCAAACCCAAAAGAGCCGCGATGTTTCCAGCTATTATCCTATCCACAACTTCTCTGAAGGCTCCCATGTACATGGAAACCTGCTGGACACGATAGTCTTTGCGGGCTCTAACCAAATAGACATGGTCGCCTTCCTTAACTGAGCCTGAAAATAGCCTTCCAGTTGCCACAAGCCCGGCGTGGGGGTCCATTTGAGCCATTGTTATGCACATTACTGTTGGACCATTATCGTCGCAGTTAAGCATGGCTTGTCCAATTTCAGAGTTTAGTTCGCCTTTCCATATTCTCGGCAGCCTATACTTTTGGGCTTCTATGGGGTTTGGAATGTTTTTAACAACCATGTCCAGAATGGCGTTGTGAAGTGGAATTAATTCTGCAAGTTTTTGATGCCCTTCCCGCATGTAAGCCTCTATTATGTCGCTGAATTTGATGCCCTTTTCCTGGGCGATTTTTAGGGTGAAGCCCCAACGGTGCAGTGCAGAACCAAAAGCCACAGTCTCATTTTGCGGGTCAATCTTCCACTTGTCCTTGAATTCCGGCTCGCCGTAAAGCTCTATAAGGTTGTTGAAGTCTCTGATAATCCTCAAAACCTTGTCCTGAATATCGCTTGAAGTAAGCCTCAACTCCTTTACCAAACGGTCAACCTTATTGATGAATAGGACTGGGCGCACTCTTTCTTCTAGGGCTTGGCGGGTCACTATTTCTGTTTGAACCATAACCTCCTCCACAGCGTCAACAACAACCACCGCGCCGTCGATAGCCCTTAAAGCCCTCGTAACCTTACCAGTGAAGTCCACATGCCCAGGCGTATCAATCAAGTTTATGACATACGGGCGACCGCCAATCTCGTGTAAAAGTGAAATGTTAGCCGTCTTTATGGTGATTCCGCGTTTCTGCTCCTCCTCCAAATAGTCCAGAGCCCGGGCTTCACCGGCTATTTTAGGCGAAAGCAAGCCAGCTTCAGCCAAAAGTGAGTCTGTCATGGTAGTTTTTCCATGGTCTATGTGGGCTATTATGCCAATGTTGCGGATATCCTCCTTCCTATGCATAAGCTTTAGAATTTCCGCGGTCTGCCTAAACTTTGGCAAGTGTAGAACCACCGAGGCTGACTTTCCAATTATTTATAAGTCAAGAGACAAGGGTTTTCCATAACCTTAAAAGTCTTATGGGTTACGTGCAAAAAGTTAATATGGTTCATTTTTCATTTGCATGTAGCCTAACCTTGGCAAGTTGATAACAATGTTTGCTATAAACTATGCAAATAACCTTCAGTTTCTAAGCTTCTGGTTAGTGTGGGGTATGTTTAGCTATGGGGCGTTATAGGCAGATAGAGGAAATAGTTAAACTGATGAATAACACTGAGAGGATAAGAAACACAAGCATAATCGCCCACGTTGACCACGGAAAGACGACACTTTCAGACAGCCTTTTGGCTGCTGCTGGCATTATTAGCGAGCAGGTGGCTGGGCAGAAGCTTTTCCTAGACTCTTGGGAGCTTGAACAGAAGAGGCAGATGACGGTTTTCGCCTCAAACATAAGCCTAGTCCACACTTTCAATGGCGTGGACTACCTCATAAACCTGATTGACACGCCTGGACACATAGACTTCAGCGGAAACGTAACAAGAAGCCTAAGGGCTGTTGACGGCGCCTTAGTTGTTGTTGACGCTGTTGAGGGACCCATGACCCAGACTGAAACAGTTTTGATGCAAGCCCTCCGTGAGAGGGTCAAACCAATACTATTCATAAACAAGGTTGACCGACTAATCCGAGAGTTGAAGCTTACTCCAGAAGAGATACAGAAGAAGTTTGCAAGAATAATCACGAGGATAAACAGCATCATCGAGAAGTATGCACCCCCAGAGCATAAGAAAGATTGGCAGGTTAAGGTTGAGGATGGACGTGTCGCCTTCGGCTCTGCGCTCCATAAGTGGGGCTTAAACCTACCCCACATGAAGGCTAAAGGCATAACTTTCAAAGACATTATTGACGCTTACACTGGCGAGCCTGAAGAAATTGGGCAGAAGGTTGAAGCTCTAAGCAAACGCATACCCGTCTACGAGCCAGTATTGGACATGTTCTGCGAGCACCTTCCAAACCCGCTGGAGGCGCAGCCATATAGGCAGAGCCAAATCTGGCCAGGCGACCCAAATAGTCCTATTGGAAAGGCTATGGCTAAGGTGGACCCTAACGGGCCGCTTTTGATGTGTATAACCTTCATTGAGGTTGACCCCCATAGTGGTGTTGTCGCCATTGGGAGGGTTTTCAGCGGCACTGTGGACAAGGGTAAAACTGTTCGCCTTGTGACGAGCAGTCAGAAGGGAACAATACAGCAGGTTTACATGAGCATGGCGACGGACAGAGTCATAGTGGAGAGGATTCCAGCTGGGAACATTGCTGCTATTTCTGGTTTGCCATCCATACATGTGGGCGAAACCATCGCGGAAGAGGGCGTTGAAACCCAGCCCTTCGAAGCCTTAAAGTATGTTTCAGACCCGGTTGTTACAGTGGCTGTTGAGCCTGAAGATGTTAAAGACTTGCCGCTTTTCGACAAGGTTATTCATAAGCTTACCCTTGAGGACCCTAACCTCCACTTTAAGATAGACAAGGAGAGCGGGCAATACTTGCTAAGCGGAATGGGCGAACTTCACCTTGAGGTTACAGCCTACCGCATGCAGGAGGCCGGACTAAAGGTTAGGATGAGCAAACCCATTGTGATTTACCGTGAGACCGTAATCCGTGACTATAAAGGTCCGCCAGTTATGGGCAAGAGCCCCAACAAGCATAACAAGCTTTGGGTGACCGTGGAAAAGCTTCAGCCAGAAGTTATTGAGGCTATTAGAACTGGCAAGATTAATGAAATGCAAACTCGTGATGAGCGCCAGAAAATCCTAATGAAGGAGTTCGGCTGGTCCACAGAGGACGCCAGAAACGTAATCGCCATAGAAGGCACAAACATACTGGTCAACAGAATTAAGGGTAGGCAGTATGTGGAAGAAGTATTAGACCATGTTAGGTCAGGCTTTAGAGACGCCGTCCTCACAGGAGTTTTGGCCAAGGAACCAATGTACGGACTTAAAGTCAACCTTGAAGACATCCTCGTTCACGAGGATCCAGTCCACCGGGGACCAGCACAGATTTTGCCTATGACATGGCGTCCCATTTGGGGTGCCTTCCTCCTAAGCGAGCCGAAACTTTTAGAGCCAATCCTAAGCTTCGAATGCAAAGTTCCCAATGACTTTGTAAGCCCAGTTATAACGCTATTGCAGAAGCGTCGAGGCAAAATCCTAGACATGGTTAACGAGGAGGACATGGTTATTGTTAAGGCTGAATTGCCGGTGGCAGAGTCCTTCGGAATAGCCGACGAACTCCGCTCCTCAACGCAGGGCAGAGCCTTCTGGGCAACCCAGTTCAGCCGATGGGCACCAGTGCCAGAATCAATGCAAGTAGAAGTTATAAGACAGATACGCGAAAGAAAAGGCTTACCGCCAACACCGCCTAGACCAGAAGAATTCTGCGAAGAAGAATAAACGCAGATTTCCCCTTCTTAAACTTCTTTTGGCATATTCTTTTAAACGCTGAAGCCCCAACCATGTTTAGTATGGAAATGGGAACTGAAAGCCTACGGGTTCCTCTTGCTGGTCTCCGCGAAGAGCCAATCGCCTCAATATTATGCTATCCAAAACCAAGCAAAGCAGAGCTGGAGAAACGCCTAAAAGAGCTGGAAAAACTGGGCGTTACAGCACTAGAATTTTGCGGAGAAAAACAAGTTTTGAACTTACGCGTTTTGGGCAAGGGTTGCGTTGGCATAGTTGTAAAGGCGTTTAGAGAAAGTGGCGAGGCTATTGCCCTAAAAATCCGGAGGATGGATGCCGACCGTGCCATGATGCTGCATGAGGCTGAAATGTTGAAGGCGGCTAATTCTGTTGGTGTTGGACCACAATTTTTGGGCGTTAGTAAGAACTTTCTTGTCTTGCAATTTGTTGAGGGCATTTTGCTTCCGGAATGGCTGGAAAAGTGCCGGAGCAAAACACGCCTAAAAAGGGTTTTGAGAGACATCTTAAGGCAGTGTTGGCGCCTTGACAAGGCTGGCTTAGACCATGGTGAATTGAGTCGCGCTCCAAAACACGTAATTGTGGACCGCGGTGGCAAGCCCGTTATAGTGGACTTTGAAACCGCAAGCCAGAACCGCAAACCATCAAATGTAACGTCTATTGCACAGTTCCTCTTCATAAGCGGAACGGTAGCCCAAAAAATAGCTCAAAAACTTGGCGAGAAAGATAAAAAAGCGGTTATTGAGGCTTTGAGGCGGTATAAGGCTGAGGGGAGCCGCCAAAGCTTTGAAAGGTTGTTGGAGGTTTGCAGCCTCTAAACCACATAATCAACATTCGATTTCTTGTTCTGTTCGTTTGTTCCACCGTCAGCCAATTCAAGTTTTAACTCGTTCAAGAGCTGGGTTAAGTCCAGCCAAGTCTCCACTTGAAGCTGTCTGGCAACCCTTCTTTTCTCATAGAGAAGTGGAATGAAATCAACAAACAGCCAGCCGTAAGATTCAGCCAAAGAGTTCTCTCCCTTCTCCCCCTTCCCCAATTGAAGCAAAAGGATTAACCGTTTTATAACTATGTATGGAAGAATCTTCTAGTGGAAAAGGTTTATGGACAGTTTCAACAGTCGTGTTGAAAAGGTTTAAAACTGGCTTTCTGGAATTTAGCCACGGTGTTCTAATGGTCATAAAAAGGGAAGAAATGCAGGAAATAGCCAAAAAATACAAAGAACCCATAGGGCTGAATTTGGGTTCCCACTCGGCTTTGGATGCTTGGCAGGGACAACGCAACTACGGCTTAAGGAGCATAATTTACACGACGCCTGGAAGAGCCCGCATTTACCTCCAAAACCC
>CAZNKF010000009.1:0-43261 GCA_964573785.1 uncultured Candidatus Bathyarchaeia archaeon | reverse complement strand
ATAGCAACAGGCATAGAAAACGTGCCAATATTCATAAAAGCAGACAACGCAGAAAAAGAAATAGAAAAATTCCTAAAAAACGCTGTTTAAAGGCTCTCTATGCCATTCCGCATTTTTTGAGGAGTTTTTGCCATCTCTGATCTGTTATCCGCTGTATTTCGTCTATAAGCTTTTCATATTTTGGAGTGAACAAGTGCCTAAAGCGGCCTTGAACCGCCAAGTACTCTTTTACTGGCTTTCTCTTTTGGGGTGCCATAGCTATTACTTTGCTGGGTGCTGAAAGCTGGTATTCGCCGTTTACGCACTCCCAAAGTGGGAAGACGCATGTTTCCACTGCTAGCCTTGAAAGTTCTATGGATTTTGCTGGGTCGCTTCTCCATCCACGGGGGCATGGCGCGAAAACGTGGAGAAATGCTGGTCCTTCCACTTCTAGGCCTTTGCGCACTTTTGTTATTAGGTCCCGCCAGTAGTAGGGCGAAGCCGTAGCCACATATGGAATTTCATGCGCCACCATTATGTCGGCTATGGGCTTTTTGGGTTCCAACTTTCCAGGTATGACTTCGCCAGCTGGCGATGTGGTTGTTGAAGCACCTAATGGTGTGCCACCGCTTCTCTGTATGCCAGTATTCATGTAAGCCTCATTATCGTATAATACGAATAGGAAGTCGTGTCCCCTTTCAACAGCCCCTGAAAGAGCCTGTATGCCAATGTCATATGTGCCTCCATCTCCAGCTATCGCTATAACGTCCACATGCCCGTACTTGATTCTTCCCTTCTTTTTCATCACTTTTATTGCAGTTTCTATTCCAGAAGCGTTTGCGGCGGCATTCTCGAAGGCTGTGTGAAGCCATGGAACAGCCCAAGAAGTGTAGGGATAGATTGTTGAAACCACTTCCATGCATCCAGTGGCATGCGTCACAATTGTTGGTCCCCTTAAGGCTTTCGTTATGAGCCTCATAACAGTTGCTGGGGCGCAGCCAGCACATGCCCTATGCCCAGACATGAATAGGTCTGGTTTTTCCGCTATGTCTTTAGCCGTAAACTTCCACTCGCTCTGCATTCATTTTCGCCTCCTACTCCCTTAATCCAACATGCCTTATCGGGTTTTCAACACGGTTTTTCGCGAGAATCTCTTGAAGGTCCTTGTATATCATTCGGATTTGCATTGGACTTGTGTCCCTTCCACCCAACCCGTAAATGTAATTTACCACGAATGGTTTCTCGTCCAAGTCGTAGAGCGCGTGGCGAACCTCATGGAAGACTGCCCCGCCGAAGCCTCCAAAACACATGCTTTTGTCCATGACTGCTACTGCCCTAACATGTTCAAGAGCCTTCTTTATGCCGTCAACTGGCAACGGTCTGAAGGATCGCATACGAAGCAGTCCAGCCTTAACGCCCTCAGCCCTCAACTCGTCCACAACAGTTTTCACAGTTCCAGCCGTTGAGCCTAGGCAGACTATGGCTATTTCAGCATCCTCAAGATAGTATGGGTCAAGTAAGCCGTCACCGTAGCTTCTCCCGCTGATTTTCACATATTCGTCATGCACTTCGCAGATAACTCTAAGCGCGTTTCTCATGGCTTCTTCTTGCTGCCTCTTAAACTCAAAATAGTAGTTTGGAAAAGCCAATGGTCCCATAGTCATCGGGTTTTCAGGGTCTAACTTGAGTGGAGCCATTTTCCCCTCATGGGTCAGCACCATTGGGAATTGACGTACGCCAACAAACTTTTTCACAACATCGTCTGGAAGCACATTAACATTTTCAACAGAGTGGCTCAGCTGGAAGCCGTCGAGGCAGACCATAGCTGGCAATAGAACATCTGGATGTTCAGCAATACGGAAAGCCTGAATAACAGAGTCGTAAACCTCTTGGGCGTTTTCCGCGTAAATCTGTATCCATCCGCTGTCCCTCTGCGCCATTGTGTCTGACTGGTCTCCGTGAATGTTTATCGGCGCTGAGAGGGCTCTGTTGGCTATTGCCATAACAACTGGCGCACGACAACCAGAAGTTACAAAGAGCATTTCATGCATAAGAGCCAAACCAGCAGAAGCCGAAGCCGTAAATGTTCTTGCTCCAGTAAGCGAGGCTGCAAGGCAAGCGGTTAGGGCACTGTGCTCTGACTCCGTGCAGACAAAGGCTGTTTCAACCTCGCCATTAGCCACGTACTCGCTGAACCTTTCAACAATTATTGTTTGGGGCGTGATGGGGTAAGCCGCAACAACATCAACATCCGACTGCTTAACAGCATAAGCAACAGCCTCATTACCGTTTAAGGCTAAGGTTTTCTGCTCAACAAAACTTTTCATTTACGCCGCCTCACTCAAGCTTCATTTCTATGGCTTTAACGGGGCACTCATTGGCACATATTCCGCAGCCCTTACAGAAGTTGTAGTCAAATTCTATATCCTCCTTTTCAGGCTCCCAGCGAATTGCCCCATCCGGACAGAAAATTGCGCATAACAAACATTTGGTGCACTTTTCCACGTCTCGAATGGGCTTGTAGGTTTTCCAGTCCCCTGTTGGGAACTGTGTGCTGGGGTTCCAGCATATGGCGGCTATGGAGATTTCCTTCCAACCCTTTTCCTTAGATGTCATTGTGAACGCGCCTCCTCGTAGGCTTCCCTAATAACCGCGAAGTTCTTCTCAGCTATGTCGCTTCTGAAACGCTCCCTAACAGTTTTCTCAACACTTTCTAGGCTGACAACGCCAGTCACACGAGCAACAGCTCCAAGCATGGCTGTGCTTGTTATGGGCAAACCCAAAATTTTTATGGCAATCTCCGTCGCCGGAACAGCCCAAACCCTACCTCTATCCTCCTTAAGCATTTTCTTAACCTCAGCTGGGCTATCCTTGGAATTAATTATCAGTGTTCCCTCTTCGCTTAGTCCCTCGGTGACCGGCACTGTTTTAATCAGTGTAGGGTCTAAAACAACCACAACGTCTGGATTGTAAATGGCACAATGCATCCTAATTGGCTCTGTACTTATTCTTGTGAACGCTGAAACCGGGGCACCCATCCTCTCCGGACCAAACTCTGGAAAGGACTGAATGTATTTCCCCTCGTAAACAGCGGCTCTTGCAAGCAGCTCACTGGCTGTCCAAGCCCCTTGACCGCCCCTTCCATGCCACCTAACTTCTAAGGGTTTTTTCAAGGCTTAACTCTCCCGTGGCTCCATCAACATTAGAAAAACTTGAATATACATTTTTCTAAAGCATAAGCCCCATTTAAGCTTAAGAAACGAGATCTTTCAAGACTTCTTTCACCGGCATTTTGAGGAGTCCCCTAACACGGTCTAAAACCATCAAACCGCTCTTCGTTGCAGAGTAGTATTTTATGCGCCTCCTACCCTTACTAACCCATTTACCAACTATAAGCTTGCTCTCCTCAAGCTCATACAAGAGCGGGTAAACAATCCCTGGATGAAAACTCCAGCCTGTTAATTTCTTCAACTCCTTTGTGACGCTGTATCCAGACAATGGTTTTCGGCTTAAAAGCCATAGAATCACAATTCTGCTGAAACCCCGAACAGCCGCCTTAACCAGCTCGCTCTCCAAATTAACCATAGGAGTTTTCGCCCTTCTTATGTGCCAAAGCGCCTTAGGCTTAAATTACCAGTTGAGGATATAAGTGCTACTGGAAGCGGAAAATTGATATATCAAAAACTAAAATATGCATTTCTGAGCGACCATGGTTAAAATCAGCAACGTCTTCCTAAGAGGTTTAGAGAAGCCAATAATACTTTGGCTTTTAGCCCACAAACCAAGACATGGATACGAACTAATATTAGAGTTTAAGAGGCTCACAGGAAGAAAACTAAAGCCAAGCATAGTTTACCCATTCCTCCACAAACTTGAAAAGGGCGGATTCGCAAGCGGGGAATGGATTACGAAGGGCAAGAGAAGGATAAGGCATTACTCCCTAACAAAGAGCGGAGAAGACCTCCTCCGCAGAGTTAAGGAAGTTTTCAGCAAACCCGTCAAAGAAGTTCTCATGGACCTAATCGAAAAGGAGGAGGACTGAGGGAGGAATGGCTGACATAATCCTAACAGCTGACCGCACATTAATGAGCGACTACCATCATAACGAATTCATAGGCTTTGGAACATGCGCCCCTCCTAACGTGATTCCAAACTGGCTTTACAGCTTCCTGTTCTTTCCACCAATAAAAACAAGAAAGGGCGTTCCAGTGGCGGCTCCATACGGGCTAAGGAAGATTGAGGCTCAACTTCTAATAGAAGGATTTGACGTTTTAACTGTTGACCCAGACCACATTGGAAAATACTTAGACGAGGCTAAGGTTTTGGGCATACATGTTATGGACCCCTTTGGACTCGGTCCAGCATCAAGCACTTTCGCGGCAATTTTAAAAAAGGAACCTTTCCTAGCCCAGCATTTCCGCAGCTTGATGGCTAAACCCGAAATTAGGAAGGCGAAGAAACGAGGACTAAAAATTGTTGTGGGCGGTCCAGGAGTCTGGCAGTTTAAGTATAGGGAAAAATTCGTCAAAGATTATGGAATTGACTGCATAATTGACGGAGAAGCTGAAAAGGTTATTGGTAAAATTATGCGGGCAGCCATGAACAGCGAGGAGCTACCCCAATATTATGAGGTTAGCGTTCAAGAAACACCAAGCTTAGAGGAAATCCCAAACATAGTAAACCCATCCGTTAACGGCTTGGTGGAGATTGGACGAGGCTGTTGCAGGGGCTGTAAATTCTGCAGCGTCACCCTAAGGCCTTTAAGATGGTATCCCATTGAAAAGATACTTCAGGAGATAGATGTCAACATTAAAAGTGGCTATGACCGCACAGCATGCATTCACGCTGAAGATGTCATGCTCTATGGTTCAAAAAACACCATTCCAAACGACGAAAAACTCATCGAGCTTCACGAGGCTGTCATGAAGAAGTGCGAGAGCGACTTCAGTTGGAGCCACTGCTCCTTAGCCACAGTAACAGTCAAGCCGAAACTTTTTGCAAAAGTGGCTGAAATCATACTGCAGAAACAGTCTTGGTGGGGCGCAGAAGTTGGCATAGAAACAGGTTCCCCAGAGCTAGCGAAAAAAGTTATGCCGGCTAAGGCGCACCCCTTCAAGCCTGAAGAATGGCCTGACATTGTGCGCCATGGAATGGGGCTTATGCACGACAACAAGCTTGTCCCAGCATGCACACTAATCGTAGGCATACCGGAAGAAACAGAAGAAGACCTCGTTAAAACAATAGAGCTTGTCGAAGACTTAAAGCATGTTAGAAGCCTAATAGTGCCCCTATTCTTCGTGCCCCTAGGAAGGCTGAAGAGCGAACAATGGTTTAAGGAGACAAAAATGACAAAGCTTCACAAAGAACTATTGCTAAAATGTCTAAAACACGACTTTTACTGGATAGACGACCTAATAGGCTTAAGCTTCGCCGAAAAATGGTATGCAAAACCAATGCGCTCATTATACCGAATCTTTGTAAAAATTATAGAACGGAAAGCAAAGAAAAAAGGAATCTATTAACGGCAGAATAAACTTAAATATGGCATTAAAACTCAGAACACAGATAGGCATGGTTGATGCCGCCGTAGCTCAGCGTGGTAGAGCGGCTGGCTGTTAACCAGTCGGTCGTCGGTTCAAGTCCGACCGGCGGCGCTTTGGATAGTACTGGCGTACTCCCGGGCTTTCCCGGGGGCTTTATTTTCTTTTCCTGAAGAGTTTGGCGCCTTGGATTTCGCAGATGTATTCAAAGCCTGCTCAAGTCGGCGGTCCATTTGGTTTATGCTGGCTCAAATCCCACGCACCACGCTACAGCAACGCATCAGAACCGAAACTGTTTAATTTCCCTTCGTCATCCCCTTTAAAGCAATGCATGAGGTGATGCTCTGTGAAAACGTATTTGACGATATGGTTTTACAGCGAAGGCGCAAACCCGTTAGAAGTTGTTGAGAAACTCCGTTCCATGGGCTTCGAACCATTGAGGGGTTATCACGACCACGTTTACGATTGGGGGAGAAAAGTTGAGCTTATGGAGGTCCTCCAACTCGCAAACAAGATTCACGAAACCCTAAAGGGAATGAAAGTCCTCTACAAACTGGAAACGGAGTGAAAAGAGTAGAGCGGCTTCAGCGAAACATTAAAAAGAATTACAGACGTTATTTCAAAAATTGCTGAAAATGCCGAGGTAGCTCAGCCTGGGAGAGCGCCCGGCTGAAGACCGGGTTGTCGCCGGTTCAAACCCGGCCCTCGGCACCATAATTTTGATTTTATGCTAACAAGGATTTGGCTAAATTCTGCTGGCTTAAGCTGCCTCATTTCTTTTCGAGGTTTTTGGCTATTTTCTCCCAGTCTATTTTAAACATTATGGCGAGAACTATTATTAGTAGGATTATTGCTAGTGTCATGCTTATTAGTGCGGTTATCCAGCTGCTTTCTATGCCAAATATGTCTTTGATTATTGTTATGGCGTAGCGGGCGCTGTAGGCGATTATTAGGCTCATGCAAATTTTCCCAATTATTGCTGGGATGAAAGCCTTCAATAAGTTGTAGTGCATTATGCCAAGCGGTATAAAGAGCAGGTCATCTGGCAGCGGTGTTAAAGCGAAAAGGAATATGGCGATTGGCCCGTATTTTCCGAAAATTTTCAATAGGGCTTCCATTTGGCGTTTGCGTTTATCACTTATGATTTTTCTTCCGCCCAGTCCAAGCAAATAGCCAGTAAACTCTCCTATAGCCGATCCAACCCCAGAAGCAAGTGCAATTAGTAGGGGGTGGAGATATTGAAGATTAGCGGCTATGTAAAATATGACCACGGTATAGGGTATTGGGAAAAATATTGACATTGAGCCTAATAGGCTTATTAGGAAAATGCCAAAATAGCTGTATTGTGCAAAACTTTTTAGCCACTCTTCAAGCTGTTGGAATACGTCCGCTATCGACAAGCCTCAGCCTCTCTTTCTCTTAAGGTCTTTGGCTTTAAAGACTTTTCACAAAATCGACTTTTGTGGCATCAAACTTAAATTTGCCCTAAGTGAGAATTAGGATTTCACGTTTAGAGGAGAGGTTGAAGAGGTTTGGCTTCAGAAGAGAAGCAGCTCATATGGATTGCCCGTGACCTTTCAAAGTGCAGCGGCTGCAGAAAATGCGAAATTGCATGTTCACTTTTCCATGAGAAGCGCATGTGGCCTGAAGCTTCTCGCATTAGGGTTTTTATGCTTGCCCCTGGAATAGAGTTTCCCCATTTCTGTGCACAGTGCGAGGATTATCCATGTGTTCAAGCTTGTTCAGTTAACGCCCTTTCAGTGAGTAAGGAAACTGGTGCCGTAATTGTGGATTCTGACGCTTGTATTGGTTGTGGAAAGTGTATTGACGCCTGTCCCGGGAGGATTCCACATATGCATCCTAGGGAAAACAAGATTTTAATCTGCGACTTGTGTAGGGGCGACCCGCAATGTGTTAAGGCTTGCCAAGAGGGGCTTTGGAACGTTTTAAGGGTTGTGCCTAGAGGAAGCTACTCCTACAAGCTTTATGCTAGAACCCCGGAGGAGACTGCTCGGGATTTGGCTGTTAAAATTTTCGGCGAAAAAGGAGAGAGGTACATATGATTAAGGGTTATGCTGGAAAATTCTTGGAGATTGACCTTTCCGCCAGAAGCTTTAAAGAAGTGGTGTTCAGCGATGAAGTTTTAAGGGATTATATTGGCGGCAGGGGCTTAGCGACGAAAATTCTTTGGGACAGGCTTGGCGGAAGATGGGAAACCATAGACCCACTTGGACCTGAAAATCTGCTGCTGTTTTTGACGGGGCCTCTTACTGGCTTTTTCCCAGGTGGGAGAATTTGTGTTTCCGGCAAGTCTCCTCAAAGTAATGGCGTCGTTGGCTCCACGGTTGCTGGCGAGTTTGGTGTCGAGTTGAAATGTGCTGGCTATGACGGAATTATAGTGGCTGGTGAATCCGAGGAGCCATGCTACATTTTTATTAAGGATTCCGATGTTGAAATTCGTGATGCCAACCATGTTTGGGGTTTGAATGCGAAACAAACAACCACTGTTTTAAATCGAGAATGCAGAGAGCTCTTAAAGGCTCGTTATCCGCAGAAGGGCGAATGGAAAGAACCTGCGATTCTTTACATTGGTCCAGCTGGAGAAAACAAAGTGCGGACAGCGGTTGTGGCAGCCAAATGGAGCCACGCGGCTGGTTATGGAGGATATGGCGCTGTTATGGGTGCTAAGAAGCTGAAGGCGATAGCGGTTAAGGGCACTGGTCCACTGCCCGAAGTTGCTGACATGGAAGGCTTGAAAGCGCTTATGCAGGAGGTTTGCAACAACGCCTATGAAAGTGAGCTTTGGAGGCGATGGGGGACTGGTTCTGCCGGCTACGAGGTTGGGGCGAAAACAAGTTCTGAGCCTGTTCGGAATTGGCAGGAGGAGTGGCATGACGAGAAAAGCTTCGGGGTGAACGAGTTTGAAAATAGGGTTTGGGTGAAACAGTATTGGGGGGATTTTGGCTGTCCAACAACATGCCTAAAATTGGCTGTTGTGAGGTCTGGAAAGTTTAAAGGGGCAATAACTGACAACCCCGACTACGAGTTGCAAGCCTATGTGGGGACAAACCTAGGCATATTCACTCCAGAAGAGAATGTTTACATGGCTTCCGTTATAGACGATTTGGGGCTCTGCGGCATACAAACAGGCAACGTGTTGGGCTTTGCAGCAGAGCTCTTCCAGAGAGGAATATTGACAAAGAAGGATTTGGACGGCATAGAACTGAAGTGGGGTGACGCTGAAGCTTTCGCCACCTTAGCTAAAAAAATCGCCTACAGAGAAGGCATAGGCAACACTCTAGCCGAAGGCACTTATCGTGCAGCCCTAAAAATTGGCGAAATGAAAGGCGTCGATGTTATGCCCTACGCCGTGCAGGTTAAGGGCATAGGCGTTGGCGCCCACGGAATCAGAAGCGAGAAGGATTATCCTGAAATATACTCTTATGCCTGTTCTGTTCAAGGCGGAGACCACACTTCCACGGCGTGTATGCCCCTGGACGATTTTAGAAGTGAGCTTATGATGGCTTTCCACGATTCAGGCGTTTACTGCTACTTCAATGTTTTCGGTTTGTCCCGCACTTTTGTCTTTAACTTTTACAAGACTGTAACGGGCATAGAGTTGACAAAAGAGGATTGGGTTGCCGCAAAAGCCACGAAAATAATACAGTTGCAGAGAGCAATGCTCCTCCTAGGCGGACCAGACTTAAGGTGGAACCCAGAAATTCACGATGACAACCCACCAAGATTTTATGAGCCATTGCCATCAGGACCGTACAAGGGAAAAACCATAGAGAAGGCTCGGGTGGACGAGGAGAAACGCAGATACTATGAGCTTGTAGGCTGGGATGAGAGGGGCGTACCGAAATCTGAAACCCTTAGAAGACTTGGGTTAGAAGACGTTGACAAAGCCTTGGAAAAGCTTCGCTGAAAACCAACATTTTTTGGCTGTTGAAAAACACTAGTCACCCTCTAGATTTTTGCTATTGTTAGGTTACTCTGATAACCCTTGTCGGCGTAACTATCAAGGAGACTCTTCTATCCTTCTCTTCGAAGGGCACATTTTCAACAACTTGCATGTCATGAACAGTTGTGGCGACCGGGATTTCTCCAAACTTTCTCTCCAAGATTTCTATTTCCACATCGCCATATCCGTGGCCTTTTCCAAGCCTATGCCCATGCATGTCAACAGCCACAGAACCCTCAACTATAAGGTCTGGCTTTGGAAACTCGTGTGCCTCAACCCCAAATTTGAAGGCACCCTTTATTGTTGAGGCGAAGCGCTCCTTTCCCCACACTTTCGCCGGGTCTATTAGTATGAAGCCCCGCGCCAACCTTGGCGAAGCCATAATAAGAATTTTTCCTTCTTTTAGGGCGTTTTCCCTCACCCTACGCTGAGGCGCGTCTGGATTGACAAAAACAACTTTTGCCTTTCTCCATTCCTCAAGCTGTCGAAGCTTGTCTGCGGCGGTATCAGCTCCAACAAAGTTTGGGATTCTCCCCCAGCATGGAAAAGGAAAAGTTGCCACTCCAGACTGCTCTATTTCACGCCAAATCTTCTCCCGCAACCGCTGCTTCTCTTCAGCGATTCTGCTTGACATTGGGAATAAAATATAGAAACAAGAATTTAAGTCGTCAGTTAACAAAATCATTTTCTCATTTGGATTGCTATAGATTTCCGCAAAAGCTAAAAATTGTGAGGTTTAAGAAAGTCGAGCTAGGATTAATAATGAATAAGCCATTGTTTAGACTTATTAAAGAGTATTCTAGGGAAAAGATGGATAGGCTTGGCTTGTTTGGCTGGCCCCATGTTCAGAGGGTTCTCCGTCTCTGCGTTGAGTTGACTAAGCTGGAAGGCGCGGATGTCGACATTGAGGTTCTTAAGACTGCCGCTTTATTGCATGATGTGGCAAAATATCTCGAGAAAAATGATCCTAGGATAGATCACGGCGTTGTAGGGGCTCAAATGGCTGAAGCCTTTCTTAAGAAGTGCGGTTTTCCCGAACAGAAAGTGGATGCCGTATGCCACGCTATAAAGGTTCACACTCACTCAGAGGAGCCAAAATCGGTTGAGGCAAAAATTCTGCACGATGCTGACTTTCTGGACAAGCTTGGAGCAACTGGAATAGCCACAATTTTCATAAAGGCTTGCCTCACAGGCAACACCATCGAAAAGGTTTTAGAAAGCTTTTACACAGAAAACCAAGAATCGTATGTTTTTCAGCACATTAAATGGATACGCATAAAAAAGCCCCACTTCTACACTGAAACCGCCAAAAAAATAGCGAAAAGAAGAAACAAAATTGCCTCAACATTCTTTAATCAGCTGAGAAGGGAGATAAAATTAGAAGACCTAGCAGAGTTCAAGGCTAGTAAATAGAGAAAGCATTAAGGTTCATGCTATGGTAAAAAAGAAGATGCCCTTAGAATTGCTACGTTTAACATTTGTGGCTGGAAATCCGCAACTAAAAAGGGGCTACTAAAATGGATTGAGGAAAATAGGATTGATTTTCTCGCTGTCCAAGAGCTTCGAACAGTGGATGTTGCGGCGCCATTAAACTCCCTGGTTGAAGATTACAGTTTCCATTTTAACCCTTCAAGGTTTCATGGAACACCATAATTGCAAAGGAAAAGCCGTTGAATATTATGAGGAGGATGGGATATGAGAGATTCGATAAAGAAGGGAGATTCCTTCGAGCAGAATTTGAAGCCTTCACTTTTAGTAACGCCTATATGCCCCATGGAGGCAGGGACAAGTCAAATCTCCCCAACAAAATCGAAGCCTACGAATCCTGATGAGCTATCTTCATGAACTTCTCTCACAAAGCAACAAGCCGATAATTCTCGCGGGAGACTTCAATGTTGCACATGAAGAAGTTGACTTAGCAAGACCTAAAGAAAACGAAAACAACATCATGTTCACCAGAGAGGAAAGGCAGCAAATAGACCGAATAGTCAGTTTAGGCTTCATCAACTCCTATAGAAAGGTTCACTCAAAGGATGGTTATACCTGGTGGCTCAGAGGCTTCAACGCTAAAGAAAAGAACATCGACTGGAGAATAGACTACATCTTCATGTCAAAACAACTAGAACCACTAATTAAAAATGCCTTTGTCCCAAACCTAGAAATATCAGACCACTGCCCAGTAGTCGTTGAAATCACTAAATATGGTTTTGTTAAGAGAAAATAAGGGGATAGAAATCTAGATTATTCCTAGTTTTTTGCCGCCTTCTTTGAAGGCTGCGGATGCCCTATCCAGCTGTTCCGTCGTGTGTTTTGTGCACACTTGGACGCGGATTCTGGCTTTGTCCCTTGCAACCATTGGATAGAATATGGGCAGTACGAATATGCCTTTCGTCCACAAGTAGTCTGCCAAGTCCCTTGCAGCCTTGCTTTTTCCACACATGACTGGAATTATTGGGGTTTCAGTGTTGCCAGTATCAAAACCAGCATCCTGCAATGCATCAAGCAGGTGGTTTCGGTTCTCCCAGACTCGGCGGACATGCTCTGGTTCTGTTTCGAGAACGTCTATTGCGGCTATGCATGCGGCTGCAACTCCTGGCGGAACAGCGCCGCTGAGGAGCCAGCTTCTAGTCTTGTTGTAGGCAAAGTTTCTGAGTTCTTCGCTTCCTGTTATGTGTCCACCTATAACGCCGAAGGCTTTTGAAAAAGTGCCCATTTCCACGTGCACTTCATCACGCCTAAGCCCGTAGTGGCTTACTATTCCGCGTCCGCCCTCGCCTAATACGCCCTCGCCGTGGGCATCGTCCACGTAAACGCCTGCTCCATGCTCTTTTGCAATTTTAGCTATTTCCCTTAGTGGTGCTGTATCTCCGTCCATGCTGAAAACTCCGTCTGTTATAATCCATATGTGATTGTAGGGCGGATCGTGTTTTTCAGCTTCGTCCATCACGCGGGCTAAGTCTTCAACATCCTTGTGCTTGTATATGGCTCTGTCAGCTCGGCTGAGCCTACAACCATCGATTATTGAGCCGTGGTTAAGCTCATCTGAAACGATTAGGTCGCCTTTGTCCACGAGTTGCGGGATAAGCCCCTCATTAACCATGAAGCCCGTCTGGAATGTAAGCGAAGCTGGAGCCCTCTTGAACTTTGCCAAGCGACGGTCCAGCTCCTCGTGAAGTATCATGTTTCCCGAAATGGACCTGTCGCTTCCAGCTCCAGCACCGTATTTTCGTGTGGCTTCTATCATGGCGTTGACCACTTTTGGGTGGGTTGCAAGGTTTAGGTAGTTGTTGGCGCAGAGCATAAGCACCTCTTTTCCATTAACTATGCATATTGGCTCGCTGGCAGACTCCAAAACCTTAAGCTCCCAGTTTAGGTTCTCCCGAACCAAACGCTCATATTCCTCAGCCAAATAGCGTGTGGGATGCCTCTCAACCATGCCCTTCACCTTCTAAATAGTCTAAATTTAAGCCGCTTTTAACACTTCCTATAAAACCAAAGCGAAAAAGAACGTTAAAGGCGTCCTTCAGCAAAACGCCTAGAAAGCTTCTCAATCATATCACGCGTCATAGAAGCCAAATCATATTTTGGATTCCAACCCCAATCACCACGGGCTGCACTGTCATCGATGGATGTGGGCCAAGAATCTGCAATCTTCTGCCTAAAATCTGGCTTGTAGTCGCAGACAAAGTCTGGAATGTGCTTCTTAATCTCTGCGGCAAGTTCGGCTGGCGAAAAGCTCATAGCCGCCACATTATAGCTTGTGCGACACCTAATCCTTGAAGCGTCAGCCTCCATTAGGGTTATGGCAGCGTTTATGCAGTCTGGCATATACATCATTGGCAAAACAGTGTCAGCCCTCAAAAAGCATGTGTAACGCTTACGCCTAACAGCTTCATAGAAAATTTCCACAGCATAGTCTGTCGTGCCCCCACCAGGAGGGGTCTCACTGCTTATTATTCCCGGATAGCGTACACTTCTAACATCAACTCCATAGCGGAGGAAGTAGTAGTTGCAAAGTAGCTCGCCGGCAACCTTTGTCACGCCATACATGGTTCTGGGAATCAAAACTGTGTTTTGAGGAGTTTTAACGCGGGGCGCCTCCGGACCAAAAACAGCTATGGAGCTCGGCCAGAAAACCCTTAAGCCATATTGCCTTGCAATCTCTAAAACGTTATAGAGGCTTCCCATGTTAATGCTCCACGCGTTTTGCGGGTTCTCTTCGCCAACAGCTGAAAGCACGGCAGCCAAATGATAAACTGTGTCAACGTCATGTTCATTAACAATTTTTTCAATATCTCCCATTTTTGTTGCGTCCAAAAACTCGAAGGGTCCAGAGCTTAGTAAGGCTTCGCTGGGCTTCCTTTTATGTCCAGCGGCAACCACGTTTTCTCCGCCGTACTTGTTTCGCAACTCCAATGTGAGTTCGGAGCCGATCTGACCCGTCGCCCCCGTGACAAGAATTTTCCTCGAATGCTTTCTATACATTTTTGAGCCCTGCTTATGGGAGAGATGATTGTAAATATGTGAATATTTAAGAGCTTCCAAAAATGAAATGTCGTTTTTAACGTGCCCATTCTGGAACTCTCGCGTTTTGAACAGCGTCTGTGTTTGGAATGTATGGTTTTATGTCTATTATTGGCGAGCCCTCAAAGGCGTCTAACCCCCTAACCATTAAGGTGCAATTTTCCCTTTTAACAAGTTCAACAATGCACAATCCTATAGGGTTTGGTCTGGAGGGACTTCTACATGCAAAAACACCAGTTTCCACCTTCACCAATCCCCTTTTTGGAAAGACAAGCAGCGTCCGCCTATCCACCTCATTATCGCGTAAGTGAACCCAGTAGAGGACAATTAGGTGGGAGAAACCCTCAACACCTTTAAGTCCGCGACAAAACTCTGGGAAAACCCTTATTTGCGCCTCTTTCTCATCAACCTTTTCAACAACTCCTATGAAGTAGACTTCGCCCTTCCCAACACTTTTCATTTTAGATCCACAATTGCTATGTTAACTGCTGCCTTTATAATGCTCTTGTTGAAATGCGAAAATGTTTCACAATCATTATTTTGAATCTGTTTTCTAAATTCATAAGTGTTTTAATGTTTCATAATTAACTAAGGTTTGCAGGGTGGAATTGCATTGAACAGTCAAATCTTCCAAGCGTGCAAGGAATTAATTGACGATGCGAAAATGAGATGCGCCGACCTTGTTTTTAAGGAAATATGTCTAGACATCCTGTCAAGGGCACGCAACATTCTTACAGAAAAACAGTTTAAAGTGTTAGCTGCCTACGCCGCTGAAAGGATGAGGGAAAAGGTTCCTTTTGAAATTCAGCACGAATTAGTAACTCCATAATTAAGAAATAATATTCAAAGCCATTTCAATTCCACCCTGCGAAGCCTTTTTCAGCTTAGCTTATACCCAATTTTCCGCAGAAACTCCTTCCTAGCCTTAATATCCTTTTCTGCTTCTATCCCCTTGCTTTTGAAACCGTCAACAACGCCAATGATTCCTCTACCCTGCTCCGTTTCTGCAACAACAACTTCCAGCGGGTTAGCTGTAGCTGCATAAATGGTGCAAACTTCCGGCACCTTTCTAATCTTGTCTAAAACGTTAATTGGATAGGCATTTTTGAGGAAAATTATGAAGCTGTGGCCGCAGGCAAGTTCAAAAGCCTTTTGTGCGGCAAGCTGCCTCAACTCTTCATCGTTTCCCTCGTGTCTAACAAGGCATGGTCCTGAGCTTTCGCAGAAGCCTATCCCGAACTTTATGTTAGGAACAGCGTTAACCAAAGCCTCATACAAGTCTTCAACGGTTTTTATGAAGTGGGACATGCCTAAAATCACGTTGCAGTCTTTCGGTACCTCAATTTTCACGGTTTCAAACTTGAGCATACGGTTTCCCCACGCTCAGTTTTCAAGCGTGCTAATTTAGGTTTATGCCTTTAGTCTTCAAGAATTTTGTGGCAAAAAGCACTGTGCCAGCCGTCACTATGGCTGATGATAGGTAGAAGGCGTTTATGAAGGCTGTACGCTCTTGTGTGCCCAAAATTTTTGTTTGGATATCCGCGAAGGGTCCGCCTATTAGAATTCCAGCGGGTCCCCAGCTTAAGGCGATGACTGTATTATAACGGCTTAAAAGTCGACCCCTCTTATGCTCTGGAGTTAAGTCTCCAGCAAGCGCGAATCCAACAGTCTGAATGCTCCAAAAAGCCACACCATTCAATCCGTAGATAAAAGCCATCATGGGAACGTTTACCGCCAAACCATATAGCACCGGAGTGACCACTGCCAACGTCAATCCAGAAAGCATAGTTTTTTCTCTTCCAATTTTATCCGCAAGCCTTCCAGAAATGGCGCTCGCAATCATGCCGCCAACAGTCCAAGCGCCAATTATTAGACTCATTTCTTGGTCGCTTGCGTTTAAGCCGTCTTGTAGCTTTATGAAGAGGAAAAATATCTGATTAATTGAAGCTGCGCCCAAAACAATGATTATCAGCGATGCCAGAAACCACTTGTATGCCCTCTCATTCTCGAAAAGAAATTTCTCCTTTGCTTTTCCCTCTGTTATTGGACTTTCTTGTATAGGCTTTAAACCATCTCTTCCAATGCTCTTTGAAACAAAAGCCATTATGGCTGCCCCAATATACAACAGCACAGTCACAGTCCAGAAAATAGTCCCATTTCTGAAGCCTTCGCCGCCAGCGTAAAGGAAGCCAGCGAATATTATGCCAACTAATCTTCCTAAAGAGGCTATGAAGTTTAATGAACCAACAATTTTTCCCCGCGAAGTTGGAGTGGTGATTTCTGTTAAAAGCACAGCCCAGCCCACGTCAGACATAGACCAGAAAAACTCCAGAACCGCCAGCCCAGAAATTATTGTTAAGCCAGCGTCAAAGCTTCTTCCAACATCCGTTAAAAATCTGTGGATGAAAAACACGATTATGTAGGTGAAGCCGGCTATGCTCTCCCCAATTATTATCAGCTTGGTTCTAACCTTAAAACGGTCGCATATCCTACCCCAGAGGAGGTTTTGACCCAGAGCAGAGGCAATCATGTCAAAAGTTCCAAGAGCCGCTGTTGAAGTCACCGCATGCATAAGCGTGTAAAGATAATTAACCATGAAAGTGTAGAATATTCCCCTTCGGAGAAAGGTTAGAAACTGGAAAATGCCTAAATTAACAAAAATTTTAGTGAAAAGCGTCAATTTTGAAGTTTGCTCGTTTCTTTCTCTCATTGAAACCGCTTTTCAAAGCGAAGGCTTTAGGCCCACTTTTAGATGAGGAATTCTCCATTTTTGTAGATTAATTGGTTGTCCACGTAGATTTCGCCATCCTTCTTCATATCCTTCAATATGTCCCAATGGATTGCCGACTTGTTAAGCCCTCCAGACTCTGGATACGAGTTTCCAAGAGCCAAATGCACTGTGCCACCCATCTTTTCGTCGAAAAGCATGTTTTTTGTAAACTTTGATATAGCGTAGTTTGTTCCTATGGCTATTTCTCCGATACGCCTTGCACCATCAATCTTCAATATTTCTTGCAGCAGTTCATTCCCTTTAACAGCGGAAGCCTTGACAACCTCCCCATCCTTGAATGTAAGCGTTATGTCCTCCATTTCCCTTCCGGAAACTATTCCTGGAAAAGTGAACCTTATCGTGCCATTTGTCGAGTTTTCAATGGGTGCCGTGAAGACTTCACCGTCTGGCATGTTTTCTTTCCCAGCGCAATTTATCCATTTTCGCCCCTTAACATTGAAGGTTAAGTCTGTGTCTTCACCCACCATACGAACTTCGCTTCCACGGTTTAAAAATTCGCAAATTCGCTCTTGCTCTTGGTGAATTCTTTTCCACTCTGCGATTGGGTCTTCTTTGTCGGCAAAGCAGCTGGCATAGACAAAGTCCTCGTACTCGGCAAGCGACATGGAAGCCTCTTGGGCTTGGGCATTCAACGGGTATGGCAGAAGAGTCCACCTCAATTTCCCCTCAGCAACACGTCTGTAGAAGATTTCTGAAAGCTCCCTTCTCGCCGCCGCATGAAGTCTTATCCGCGTTGGGTCAATATTTGTCAATTTTTTAGGATTTGGCTCGCAGTAAACGCTTATGTTCACGTCAACATTTTCAGCTATGAACTTCTCAATGGGCGAAACGTAACTAAGTTGCTTTTCATTGGCATATTTAAAGAAGGTGTACTGCAAATCCAGCCTAGGATAAACCATTGGATTAGCCCCAGCTAACAAACACTCCTTATAAATCTCGTTAATTAACGGAAGAGCCTCGCTGCTCCCTTGAATTAAGACTGTTTCGCCCGTTTTCACCTCAACACTGTAATGGGCACAGATTTTTGCAAGCTTTTCTATTCTCGGGTCCACCATTTAACTCACCATTTTTAGAACTCAATGAAAGAAGAAGACTAATGTAAAAGCTTTTTGAAAAGGAGAAAGGCAAATGTTGGCTATGCCTTCTTTTTTATTAGAAGCCAGTTTTTCTCCCCCTTAAACATTATCAGTGCATATTCACCTTTAAGTTTCTCACCATGCAAGGTGAACTCTATTTTGGTGACGCTCTTGCTTTTCAAAGTGTAAGTGCCCCTATCCCAGATTTCCACCTTTCCAGCGCCATACATTCCCTCAGGTATTGTGCCCTCAAAGTCTATGTAGCTTATCGGGTGGTCCTCAACCATAACAGCCAGTCTCCTTATTCCGGGCTGTGTCGGCGGTTCTTTTGGAACAGCCCAGCTTTTCAAAACGCCATCCATCTCAAGCCTAAAATCGTAATGTAAGTGTGTCGCGTGGTGACGCTGAACCACAAATCGCGGCATAACTTCACCAACCGTTAACTTTACCTCTTTAAAAGTAATTAACCTTAATTGGAGCAGGCGGTTGCACGAATCAGCAATTATTAAAAGGCTTGTGGAGTTCCCATACCTCCCAAGCCCAGCATCCGTTATTGAGGCAGCTCTAAACATGATTGAAATTAAACCAAACGAGGTTTTCGCAGACCTCGGATGTGGAGACGGCGCCGTACTAGTAGAGGCTGCCAAAAGATTCGGGGTTTTCTGCGTTGGATTTGAAATAAACCGGGCACTAGCCAAAATAGCCCATAAAAAAGCGGAAAACGAAGGAGTTAAACATCTAATAGAAATTGTCTACTCGGACCTATTCACAATCGACCTGTCAAGACTTAACGTGATATACGTTTACCCATTCCCACCAATAATTTCAAGGCTTTCAGAAAAAATAATGTCCGAGTGCCAGAAGGGCACGAGAGTGCTTATACACGACTACAACCTAAATGGGCTTAAACCAGTAAAAAGCGTACAAATATTCGAAAGGGGAATCCATACCCATTTAGTACATCTTTACACCATAACTTGAAAAACTCCTGGAAACAGACAATCGAGCATCCTCCTATCAGCGGATGTTAACTATGTTGGTTTTTGAGGATGGAATGAAATGTGAATTTTGAATATAGATTTGCGATTCATAAGTTAGTTAAATATGCTTAGCCTATTTTGTTGCGTGAATTGGAGGAAAACCTTTGAGGAAAGAGTTAACCCCTAAACAGCGAAGGGAAATAGAAGCTAAAATGGCTAGGGCTCTCAAGGAAAACATCAAGGGTCTTTCGACAGATTTTCAAAAAATATTGATAGATGACCTTGCCACAGCGTTTCAAAATAGAATAAACGTGTTAATGCGAGTACAAGCGAAAAGAAGCTACTAACGGAGACTAAATAGGGAAAAGACGTAGTTTGAATCCATAAAAGCTTTATATAAAATTGGGGAAAATATGGCAAAGAGGTTTGGATGATGAGACGCTCCAAGCTTGAAATGTATATAGACATCCTTAAGGTACTGGCTCATAGAGGTCCATTGAAGCTTACGCATATCATGTATAAGGCTAATGTGAACTGCAGCGTTCTTAAAGAGTATTTAGACTTTCTAATGAAGCAGAACCTTGTTGAGGAGCGAACCATTGGCAAGTGCAGGGTTGTTTACGCCATAACCCAGAGGGGCATAACAGTTCTTAAGCACTTCAAAGAGCTTAAACAAGTTTTGCCAATAGTTGAAGAGGCAAGGAATAAAGCCCCAATACCATATTAGCCCATTTTCTCCTAAATCTCTGTTCTAAAGTTTTCTTCTTCAACAATTTTCACATTTTCGTTTTTGTTAGCCTTAATTCTGTGCCAAAACGGCATTGGATTTTGTAGGTTTGCATTTGTTTGTGAATCATTATGGGTGTTTCGTAAGACTTAATAAACTCTTTTCCCCACTACCATATGTACACACGTAAAACACAATGGGGAAAAAACAGTGTCCAGCCAGGAAGTCCTTGGGAAAAAGCCCCTCCAAATTCTGGAGAAGATAAGGGAAAATCTTGAGAAACTAAATGAGAAAATGGAAATTATGATTGAGCTTCAGAAACATGGAAGAAGGAACATACAGACAATCCCACAAGAAGCCCCCTTGGATGTTATGACCCTTCTCTCCATGCCAGACCATCTGAGAAAGACCGCTATGACCGTTTGTAGGCTTGGGCGGGCAACAGCCGACGAGGTTGCCCAGCAAACCCGCAGAGCAAGAGCCGTGGAAAGCGCCTACCTAAACCAGCTTGTCATTATGGGCTATCTTAAAAAGGAGCGTAAGGGGCGGAAAGCCTACTTCTATGTGGAAAAGGAGAGCCAGGGGTGAAAGCCTTGGGCAAAATTGTGGCAATTCACTCCTACAAGGGTGGAACCGGGAAAACTCTCCTCTCAATTAATTTGGCTGTCACCTTGGCTAAGCACGGCAAGAAAGTGTGCCTCCTAGACTTGGATTTTAGGGCGCCAAGCCTCGCCACACTTTTAAAAGTGGATAAGGTTGAGTATTGGCTTAACGATTATCTCAATGGAGTTTGTGAAATAGAAAAGGTCTTAATCGACTTAAGCGAAAGAATAGCAGACCAAGGAAAATTTTTTGTAGGTTTAGCCAACCCATCCGTGGAAGCCATTAGGGACATGTCCTCAAAGGATAGAAAATGGGAGATGCGAGCCCTTGGAAGGCTGCTCTCCCTCAAAAACTCACTTTTAAATGCTAAAGGCTTCGACTACATAGTTTTCGACACAAGTCCCGGCTTGCAGTACTCGTCAATAAATGCCATAGTTAGCGCCGACGCTGTCTTAGTGGCGTCAACACTCGACAACTCAGATGTTGAGGGAACAAGGCGAATGCTGCGGGAACTCTACGACCTCTTTGAGAAGAAAACTGAGATTGTTCTGAACAAAATTTTGTACGATGATTCACTAAGATCTGGAAAGGAAAAGCTGCAAACTTTGGTTAAGGAAACATACGAAGTACCACTTTTAGGGGTTATTCCATGCTTCTGCGACATTTCAAGAGCTGAAGGAAAAATAATCTTTGTTCATGAAAAGCCCGATCATCCCTTTACAAGGATTCTGGACGAGATAGCAACAAAAATAGACAGAATTTAAGCCAAAATCTTACTGTGCCACAAGCTTATTCACTAACTGATATATCCTGCAGTTTTTGCATTTCTCATATTCCTTTTCGTCGCATTGCTTGCATATTATCCTATTCAACTCTTTAATCTCAGAGTTCATTAAGTGCTCCTCTCCCAAATATTTTTGGCGAAGCCCTATGTATAGCCTATATTCTACCTTCCGAAATATTCCAAAATTTGCGCTCTCCCAATCAGTAGAAAAAACTTATAGAAAACTAAGACATCTTCATATGCAATGAACCAAGGAAGGAAAGCATCAACAATTGGATAATTCGGCAATAGTGTTGGCTGGAGGTTCATCAAAAAGATTCGGCTATGATAAGGGGCTAGCCCAACTGGCAAACAAGCCATTAATAATGTATGTTTTAGACGCTTTGGACAATGTTGTTGAGGAGAAAATTGTTGTTGTAAGCTCGAGAGGGCAAGCTGAAAAAATCGCAAAAGTCCTAAAGCCCAACATTAAAATCGCCGTTGATCACAGCGAATTTCAAAGCCCCCTTGTAGGCGCGTTAACTGGCTTTAAGGAGGCAAGTAGCGAGTATGCACTTCTGCTTCCATGCGACACTCCGCTAGTTTCAAGAGAAATTCTTGCGCTTGTACTTGAACTGTGCATGGGTAAGAACGCGGTTATTCCCCGATGGCCAAACAGCTATATAGAGCCTTTACACGCGGCTTATCGTGTTAAACCAGCCTTGGAGGCTGCTGAGGCTGCCTTAAATGGGGGAAGGTTGGACTTGCGTTCCATGGTTGATAAGCTGCGGAACATTCGCTATGTCTCCACCCTCGTCTTTCAACAGTTTGACCCGCAACTTAAAATGTTCTTTAATGTTAACACGCCTTTGGATCTGAAAAGGGCTGAGTCTATGCTTAAAGGCTAAGAGATAATGGCTAAGTTTTCCCAACGGTTTTGGCGTAGTCTTCTGTTGTTTGGAAAAGCTTTTCGATGTCAGCGTCCGTGTGAGCAGCACTTATTGAGCCGAAGTGTGTTGGGAGAAAGAAAACTCCTTTTGCAATCAAGTTTATGTGGTATTCCGTAAGTCTCTTCCTATCCGCTTCGAAGGCGTCTCTGGCATTTTTAACAGCTTTCTTTGTAAAATGCGTGCTGAATATGGAGCCTACGCCAGTTACTTGAGCGTTTATACCCCTCGCCTCAAATATCTCTTTCAACGTTTTTCTGACCTTTTCGCCAACACCATTCAGTTTTGATATTATTTTTCCGTCTTCAAGGACCTTTAATGTCGCCAGTCCAGCTGCTGACGTGATTGGATTTGCACAGAACGTTCCGCCGTGAAATGAGTAGTTAGGGCGTTCATACATAAGCGGGTTTAGGCGCTCCATGATTTCACGTCTTCCGCAGAAGGCGCCCACTGGGAAGCCTCCACCCAATATTTTTCCGAAAACCGTTATGTCTGGGAAAACACCATAATATTGTTGGGCTCCTCCAGGTGCAAGCCTAAATCCGGTGATAACCTCATCATAGATTAGGAGTATTCCCTTTTCACCGCAGATTTCTCTCAAACCCCTGAGAAACTCCTTTTCCGCTGGGATGCATCCACCAGCGCCTAAAACCGGTTCGACTATTATGGCTGCCACCGGTTCTTTCCGCGTTTTTACCTCTACGTCTTCAAGGTTGTTAAAAACCGCAAGCATCGTGTTTTGTGTTGCGCCAGCCATAAGCCCTGCTGATTCTGGTATGTCAAAGGGGTATTTTACGCCCACGTGGAGGGCGTCGTAGCCCCCATGCCATCCTCCCTCAAACTTTATTATTTTGCTTCTGCCAGTGTAGGCTCTTGCTAGGCGTATGGCATACATGTTAGCCTCAGTCCCAGAGTTTGTGAATCTCACCATTTCAGCGCTGGGCACCATTTTCACAACTTGCTCGGCAAGTGCCACCTCAAGTTCATGAGAAGTTCCATAGTGGGTGCCATTTCCAATCTGTCTCTTAACAGCCTCCACCACCACTGACGGACTGTGGCCGAGTATATGGGTGCCGTGTCCCATCCAGAAGTCGATATACTCGTTTCCATCAACATCGTAAAGCTTGCTTCCTTCAGCTCTTGCTGTATAAAATGGGTAAGGTTCAAAAAAGCGAATCCCGTAGGAGACCCCTGCTGGGAGGACATTTTTGGCGCGTTCGTATAAAGTCCTAGACTTCTGAGTTCTTGAAATGTAACTTTCAAGCATCCTAAAACCTTCCATGATGCTTCAATTTTAAGCGAAGCATTTATTATAGTTTCTATGGCAGTCTACATCTTGTTATGATGTGAAGAGAAAAATTTTTAAATAATCAATAAAAATCAGTCATTTTTAATTTTTTCATGTTATTTTTAATCTCAATTTTTCTCAAAAATGATGCAATCACGATAATTTTCAGATTTTAAAACCGATTATTAATGCAAAATTTAGCTGAATCTGCTATTTTCAAAAATCAAAAAGCAAAAAATAGCGAAAAAGTTCTAAAAATTTCATGTTCTAGCCGATTAATTCGACAGTTGTTCCAAGGGCTTGTCCAGGTAAGCCCTTTCTGAATCTTGCTCTGACCAAGCCCTTTTTGCCGTGCAAAGCCACAATTTTACCAATAATCTTGTTATTTTTACTTGTTATCCAAGCCACTTTTCGTCCAATGAGCCTGCTTGCTTCTGAAACGGTTTTTGCATGGGCGAACTGGATTATGCACTCCTTCGTTCTCTGGGTTTTAGGTCCAACCCTATAGTTGACAACAACTCCTTTGATGGGACTTGTCAAGGCTGACTCCCCCAATCTAGGCATTTTGGAAAATCTATCAAAATTTTAAATCTTTTTCGCTCTCTAACCCTGTAGACTGAAGTTTCCTCTGTCGCGTTTTAATATGCGCACTTTTTCATGGATTTTGTCTGCCTCCCAGTCTGCCCATTTTATCTCTTTAAAAATCCACTTCTTGCCTAGATGAGCCGCAACGACAGCGTGCTTATACTCTTTGTCTAACGGTATTAGTTCATCTAGGAATCTAAAGAGCTTCTCTATTTGCTGTTTTGGAAAATAAGCGTAATAACCAGCATTCTTAACTTCAAAGGCATAGACGTGCAAGCCCTTTCTGGCTACGACGTCTGGCAGTGGATTTAGGCTTGGATTGCTGACGGGTATGCGGACAGCATTGTAGCCATTTTTCTGTAAAAGTTTCACTAGAACATTTTCGCTGTAAAAGCCTCTCTTGCGCCATCTCCGAATAGCCTCTTTATCAACTTCTCTAACCATTGGTGGCTCCACTTCAAACACAAAATTAGGATGTGGTGGAGTTAAAGCTGTTTCTCTAAGGCGAAGCTAGAATTTCGGCTTTCTTCGGGTTTGAACCGGAACCTTGATGGTTGGCTTCTCAACTAGGCATTCCTTCAAATAATCATCTAAAGTGGCGGCTGGAACCACCTCAATCTTATAGTCTCTTATGTCTATGGAGTGGTCGAAGTTCTTCTTTGGAATAACAACTTTTTTGAAACCCCAAGCCTCAGCAGCCTTAATCTTCTCGTAAACACCTCCAACAGCCGTCACCTGTATTGTGTCTCCCACACCTAAGTTTATTTCACCTGTTACCGCTACATCCTGCCTTATGGGCTTACCCTCAATAAGCGAGCACAGTAATATCGCCATAGTTACACCTGCCGAGGGTCCGTCAACACCGTAGGACTGGGCGAAATCTATATGCGTTAGATAGTCTTGGGCTATGTCTATGCCATACTTTTGTAGGATGACGCTTCTAACTTTGGCTATGCTGTCAGCTATGAAGCTCTGCCCTTTAGCTACACCCGTCACTTTATAATAGCCCTTAATTGGATAATTCCTTGGGAGCTCGCTGCGCTTAACCATAGTTGCCCTTACGCATAACACACTGCCAGTCATCTCCCCACTATAGGGGTCTTTTACAACTGCCAAGCCGTAAATTTGCCCTAGCTTGACGCCTTCTGGCTTTATTTCCAGAAGCTTCCCCCTCTCATTCATCTCGTGTTCAAGTATCTGCCTCTGTATGGTTTTGCAGTGGTTTTCTATGGCCTCGCGAACGTGTCTTCTTTCAACAAGCTTGCATCCCTCATTCATTGCAAGGGTTGCAGCAGTCTTAATTATGGAAATCAAAGGTCTGAAACGGGTTGTTAATGCATCCCTCTTGTTGCTCCGCCTCCGTCCCTCCTCAACTATTTCTTCGCATGCCTCCCTGCTGAAGGGGATTAGGTTGAAGCGTTTAACCTCTTGAGCTATGAACTGCACATATTTCCGCCTATTCTCAACAGTGTTTGGCATGTCATTATTCATTCTAACAACTTTGCCGTAGCCGTAAATTCTGTCCATTAAAGCTGGGTGAATCTGGTTTATGCTGTCAAAGTTTCCAGCACCCACAAGGAAGGTTAAGGCTGGGACGGGCTCTGTTGAGACAGCCATGGCTGCTGTGTCCCCACCATGCCACCTCCCCCTAATAGTTATGGGCAACTGTCCATCTTCGAGAACTGTTAGAAGCGTTACAGCCTCTTCCGGGTCCAAGTTCTTAATCTCGTCAATATATAAAATGCCAAGGGAAGCTCTATGAACATCCCCAGCTGTAACCCTCTGATGCTCCGGAGTGCCCAAACCACCAGTCTGATATGGGTCCCAAGCTATTGAGCCAAAAAGTTGAGCACTTCTGTGACCAGTGGCGTCAACAAAAGGCGCATGTCCAGAACTATTGTCAACTAATAGTTTTGGTATGTCGCTCTGCTGTGCCCCACCTATACCTTTTAGGGCTCCTAAACCTCCAATTCTGGAGAACCACCATATGAAAACGCCGAAGAATATGAGGCTTCCACCTGGGATGAACGTTAAGGGGACAATCCCCACAATTCTCCCTATGAAATAATCCATAAAGTTGTAATTGTAATATTCTTGCAGAGGCTCGCCCAAATACATGGGGTTCTCATTCCACATCTGCCAAGCCTGATACATGAAGTAGAAACCTAAACCCATCAGGAACAAGCCCATAATTATGAGGAATATTTGTAAGGCTTTCAAACCAACCTTTGTGACAAACTTTCTTTTAAACTCTTTTAACTGCTCCCTATGAAGTATCTTCTTCCCCTCGCCAGATGGATGTATAGAAATTCTCGGCTGGCTTGGTAACACAGGGTTTTTCCAGCATAAAACATCAAAAAGCTTTATGCCCCTCTCCTTGTAAATTTGGGTTAATTTTTCGGCTAAAGCCCTGCCAATAAGAGACTTGCCGGTGCCAGGATCACCGAGAAGCATAAGGTATGGTCCAGGGCTTATGGCTGTTTTTGCCGATGGTTTCGGCTTTTCTGGACTACTCCAACTTTCATACCATTTTGTCTTCTCAAGCCATTTCAGCTTATGAACCCACTCGTCTAGGCATAGGAAACATTCGCTTAAGGCTTGGTCTTGCCCAATAACCCAGTTTATAAGGTTGTCGTCAATCAGAAAACCTTCGGTGCTTTCGAAGTTTCCCCAGTCCCACTTCACTCTAACCTTTCTTCCATTAACTGTCCTCTCGAGTATTTCAACGTCATTCCCAAAATAGTCCATGGAAAGCATCACACCCCTTTAGCCTTACCAGTCCTTCCCCAACCCTCAACAAAAACCATCTCAGCGAATAATTATAGGGTTATTTCAAAAATGGCAATATGAAAAAACCAATAACATTGAAAAGCATAATGACTGAAAATCGACAACCGAAAAACTCCTTTCAAAATAAAAGGCTGAAAACGGCCTCATTTGGCAGCGAGAAGAAAAATGGAAAGGCGAAGATTAATGAATAAACCGGCAAACGTAAGAGGACACCTTTAGCGAGAAAAGACACAAAATGAAAAGCCATTTTTAAGCCTAAAATCTCAAAAGAAACCCTTTAATCGCCTTTCAGTTTTGTCATTAAACCAAACCATGGACTTGACCGTTGCTTCATAAAGAAAACTGGCGAAAATCTCCATTCCAAGCAAGCGTCACTAACCTTCGACGAGCCTTCGAGATTTTCCCAGCACAATATGGGACAGTGCATTAGCTTTGGAATGGAATGAATGTGCAACCTTGCAAGCTTTGGCTTTCAGCTGCTCAATTTCTCTCGCTGTGAGCAAAGGGTGGGTTAAGTGATTCACTTGGTTGATGCTTTTGTATACGCCAAACCGAGTTTTCTATAGGTAGGGTAGGACTGAAAATTTTCACCGAGTTTTGACTTGGAAAAATTGTGTTTGAAAACGGCTTTTTCCGGACGTTTTTCCATGGATGTTGTAAGTTGTTTCATCTGGTGTAGGCTAAGTATCTAATGTTTTTAAGCGTTATGGATTT
The DNA here is from genome assembly GCA_964573785.1 of uncultured Candidatus Bathyarchaeia archaeon. GTDB lineage: Archaea > Thermoproteota > Bathyarchaeia > Bathyarchaeales > Bathycorpusculaceae > JAGTQI01. The sequence goes on along the minus strand of CAZNKF010000009.1, from coordinate 15,990 downwards.
TCATTTTACTCTTAAGTTGCTATAGTTGTATTAGTATTACTTTAATTTTTACATTTCACCTGGTCTCCCAAGGCTTTTGCTAGCTGGAAACTGTATACAAAAGCATCGACAAAACTCACAGTTTTAGCCTTTGAAAAAGGTTATGTGGCTCTAACACCATCTCTAAACTTTATGAAAACTGGGGAAGTTATCAGGGAGTTTGTTGCCAAAGACGGACGCAAGGTAATCCTTAGGACGCTTAAATGGGAAGACCTTGACGACTTGCTGGACTTTATCAATTCGCTCGTTGAAGAAGGAGCGAACATCCTTAAAACAGAGAAGGTTTCGAGGGATGAGGAGGTTGAGTGGCTTTCAGGCGTTTTCAAACGCTTGGAGAGGGGTGAAATTTTCTGTGTTGCCGCTGAGGTGGATGGGCATGTGGTGGCTAACTCCGATATTGTAAGAGGGTTTGGTTATTCAAGGCATGTGGGCTTTATTGGCATAGCAATTAAGAAGGGCTTTAGGAGCATCGGCATAGGAACCGAGATGATGAGGACGCTGGAGGAGCACGCCAGAAAAATGGGCTTAAAAGTTTTGGCGCTATCAGTTTTTGCAAACAATCAGCATGCCATAAACCTCTACAGGAAGATGGGGTTTGTCGAGACTGGGCGGATTCCAAAAAGGTTTTTCAAAGATGGCGCCTACACAGATGAGATAATAATGACAAAAATGCTAGAATAGCAGAAGGGTGAAAAAGGCTTGCCAAACTTTAAAGTTTATAACACAACCTACAGCTTCTCCACGAAGGGCGAAATTGAATTTATAGATTTAACTGACAGGGTTCAGGAGGCTGTTTCTCGCTCAGGCATAAGGAATGGCATAGTGCATGTTTTTGCGCCTCATGCTACTGGAGTGCTAATCCTAACTGAAAGCGAGTATGGCCTACTAAACGACATTAGGGCTTTGCTGGAAAGGCTTGTTCCAGAAGGCGCCGGCTACATGCACCCCTCAAACGCCCATTCCCATTTAAGGTCTGTTCTGCTGCCACCAGACAAGACCTTGCCAGTGGTTGATGGCAGAGTGGAGTTTGGAACATGGCAGTCTCTTTTGTTTGTGGAGACCGACGTACACCCGCGAAGAAGAAAAGTGATAGTCCAAGTGATGGGTGAAGCTAGTGAATAAAAGAGCCTATTTCTTCTCTTCGATTAACTTTTTGAGTTCTTCTATGCGTTTTGTTAGTTCTGCAAGTTTTATCTCCAATTCCCTTTTGTAGTTTTGTAGGACTTACAGCTCCTCTGTTGGATCTGTTGTGTAGTAGTATTGGGTTCTTGCCTATGCTGGGGGCCATGGGTGTCTTGGGCACCACCATCCTTTTGGCCAGCACCATGCTCTTCGCATAGAGTTTTTCCTCCTATTTCGTGATATATCCCAAAAATGGAGCAATCATTTATATTTTGTGATACATCCCATAAAATATGCCACAACACCAATGGCGAAAACGCCATAGACGCTGCAAAATTGGAAGACCGCCAAAACCAGTAGCAATAACAACAAAAATCCTTCCGGAAAAATTTGAGCCAACCCCAAAGAGGAACGTGGAGCCAATCCTCCTAGAAGCTGCGGAGATAGAAGCCCTAAAACTTGTGGAACTGGAGAAGCTAACCTTCGAAGAAGCCGCAGCAAAATGCAAGTCTCAAGAAACACCGCCTGGAGATTAGCTGAAAAGGCGCGAGAAAAACTCGCAAGAGCCGTTATTGAAGGCAGAGAAATACGCATACATCAATAATAAACTTCGCAGATTATCCAACCTTCAAAGAATATGTTTTAAATGATTTTGCAAAATTTCCATAATGCATTCTTTTAAAAACATTTTTTATTTGAATATTTTTGATAATTTTTACATTTTCGCTGTAATTACGTGCACGTAAAACGAAATTTTCTCAAGAATTTAGTTTAAGATCGCAATTTTGGGGCCTTAACGGTACAGAGATTCTATGTTAAGCCTTCATTTTACATTGGGAGATTTGTTGCTAAGAGCTTTGGTGCTGAAAACTCTTCATGTATATTTAAGATTCGTTTGTTTTCGTTTCTCCGAAATGTTTTATAGGCGCTTTACGTTGTTTAAAATTACGAGTGCTCGTAAAATGATGAATGCTTTGACTTTGGAGCTTTCCCATGAGGCAGAGGAGTACATAGAAGCCATCTACAAGCTTCAGAAGAGAAGCGGGGTTGCCAGAACAAAGGAGCTAGCTGAGGAGCTGAATGTTGTACCTGGTTCCATAACGAATACTATTTCGCATCTTGAGAGGCATGGACTTGTGGAGCACATACCCTATAGGGGTGTTAGGCTTACTGCTAAGGGCGAAAAGCTAGCTCTGAACATTATTAGGAGGCATAGGCTTGCCGAGAGGTTTCTCACGGACATTTTGGAGGCAGATTGGAGCGACGTCCACGAAAGTGCTTGTAGGCTTGAGCACGCCCTAACAGAGGATGTGCTATTACTTTTGGAGAAGAGGCTTGGCTACCCAAAATTTTGTCCCCATGGGAACCCCATTCCGTCCGAAAGCGGCGAGGTCAGTGATGTTGAATGCAATCCGCTAACCTCCGTTGCCATGAACCAGACTTGCACGGTTGCAAAAATTGTCAATGAAAGGAGGGAGATCCTTACCGCATTGGCTTTTAAGGGGATAAAACCCAACGTTCCAGTTCACATAGTAAAGATGCGAAAGAAAAACATTGTGCTATGCGTGGCTGGGAAGGAGCAGACGATAACCCGCAAAGAGGCTGAAAGCATCTGGGTTAAACCATCAAGGTGAAAGAAAATGTTCGGGCATAGGAGAAACGCACAAAGACAAGGCGCAGCGAAAAATGATGGCGAATTGTGCGCTTTAACGGACTTGGCTGAGGGCGAAAAAGGCGTGATGGTTAGGGCTGTCGGCGGCTTTGGTCTCGTTAGAAGGCTTGCTGAGATGGGTTTAACGCCTGGAGTTGAGGTTAAACTTTTGAGGAAAGGCTCTTTCGGCGGACCAGTTGAAATCGAGGTTAGGGGCGTGGCCCTCGCGCTTGGGCGTGGAGTGGCCTCAAGGGTTCTTGTGAAGCCCAAGGATGAGGTCCATGACTAAGCAGTTAAGGGTGGCTCTTGCTGGAAACGCCAACGTTGGCAAAAGCGCCATATTTAATCAGCTTACTGGCTTAAATCAGGTTGTTGGGAACTGGCCCGGAAAAACTGTGGAACGTGCGGAAGGAACCCTCCATTTTAAGGGTTACACTATACGTGTTATTGATTTGCCTGGTATATACTCGCTTTCAACCTTCTCCATTGAAGAAATTGTTTCGAGGGATTACATAGCTGTTGAAAAGCCAGACATTATAATTAATGTTGTTGATGCTTCGGCTTTGGAGCGTAACCTCTACTTTACATTGCAGCTTTTGGAGCTTGAAGCCCCAGTGGTGATGGCGCTAAACCAAGTGGATTTTGCTGCCAAAAAGGGTATACGCGTAAACGCTGAAAAACTTTCAGAGATTTTAGGTGTTCCCGTTATACCAACGGTGGCAATCACTGGAAGCGGCATAAACGAACTCCTAACAACTGTTATTGCGGTGGCAAGCGGCGAAAAGAGACTTAAGCCCCTAAAAGTTAGGTTTGGAGCAGAAGTCGAAAAAATTGTGCAGAGGCTTCAAGAGGTGGTGGAACGTAAGCTTCCACATCTTTGTGAAGTTTACCCCGCGAGGTGGATTGCCACAAAACTTTTGGAAAGGGACACTGACGTTGCTGGGAAGCTAAAAAACTATGATGGTGAGGCGGAAGTTTTAGAGTTTGCCGAAGAGCTGGCGGCGGAACTGGAAAAACTGCATGGTGAACCCTCACCCGTCATACTGGCTTCTGAGAGATATTCAATTGCAAGCAAAATAGCAAAGGAAGTCACTGTTGTGGAGGCTCCTCCAAGGATAAGCCTTGAACAGAAACTTGACGCCATAACAACGCATAAAATCCTTGGGTATCCAATTTTGGTAGGTGTTGTTTTGGCTATGTTCTCCCTAATCTTTATTGGCGGAAGCCTCTTTTCCGGGGTTTTAGAGTCCCTTTTCGGCAGCGTCACATCATATATTGAGGGGGCTTTGGCTTTTCTGCCACAAACCGCCAGAAGCCTAATAACCGACGGGGTTTTCGGCGGAATAGTTGCTGGAATAACCATAGCCCTTCCATACATTGTGCCTTTCTACATAATCCTCGCCCTACTTGAGGATAGTGGCTACTTACCAAGAGCCGCCTTTCTAATGGACAATTTAATGCATAAGATTGGCTTGCACGGGAAAGCCTTCATACCGTTAATTTTGGGTTACGGCTGCAGTGTTCCGGCATGCATAGGCTGCAGAATAATGGAAACGGAGCGAGAACGCCTCCTAGCAGCCTTCGTTGTTACACTTGTTCCATGCGCCGCCAGAACAGTCGTCATCCTAGGGCTTGTTGGAAGGTTTGTTGGTTTGCACGCCGCACTAGCCCTCTACATCTTCGACCTAATCTTAATCCTAATCCTTGGAAGGATAGCCTTCAAAGTCCTGCCCGGAGAACCAGTCGGCTTAATAATGGAGATGCCACCATACAAGAAGCCCTCCCTAAAAATCGTTTTAACCAAAACGTGGAGCAGAACAAAAGACTTTGTGTACATAGCCTTTCCAATAATTGTGGCTGGAAGCCTAACAATAACAGCCTTAAACATCACCGGCTTCATAAACTACATAACTGCCGGGGCAAAGCCACTAATAAGCGGATGGCTTGGACTCCCAGTCGAAGCGGGAGTCCCACTGATTTTCGGCGTTTTACGCAAGGAATTAGCCCTAATCCTCCTTTCACAGTTAATCCCCCTTGATACGCTTTCAGCCATACAGATGGTTGTATTCGCCATAGTCATAATGATTTATATTCCATGCATAGCCACAATCGCCGCATTGATAAGGGAGTTTGGATGGCGAAAAGCCCTAGCAATAACCCTCACAGACATCGCCCTAGCCTTACTTTTAGGAGGGATAGCCTACAGAATTTTATTACAGTTCATGCTTCCTCCGTAATTGAGGCTTATTTTTATGAAAATCAATATTTTGTGCTTATTTTTCCTTTAAGAAGGCGCCGGGGGTGGGATTTGAACCCACGCGGCCCTTTCAGGCCACAGGCTTAGTGGCTTTTAAGCGGTTTTGTCTCCAGGCCTGCTCCCTACCTGACTAGGAGACCCCGGCTGTGTAGCTAATATTAATGCTTATTTATCTGCCTTATAATTATCCTTTTTCTGGTGTTTCCTTTGGGGTTTGGTGGGAAGTATCTGAGGGATGTTTTGTTTGGAGCTTTCATGTCGTTGGGCATGTCCTTTGCCATGTCTCTTACTCTTACATTAATTAATTTGGGTCTTGTTTCGGATTTTCCAGCGAGGTGGCTTCGGGCTTTTTTGATAGGTTTTGCTGTGAGTTTTCCAACATCTTTGGCTATAATTCCGCTTGTTAGGAGAATTGTGAACAAATTAGTTGGCTGAAGGATTGCTATTTTTCTCTGCCATTAGCACTCTGTAGCCGCTTTCCCTTGCCAGTATTGTGCAGTTGCCGAAGGCTTCTTCGAAGATTTTTTGGATTCTTTTCCCGCCGATTTTTGATTTTAAAACCATTTGTAGTGTGGCTTTTTCCATCATGTGTTTTGGCGCCTCTGTTATTATGGCTTTTACTGTGGCTAGTCCGGCGCTTACCGGCGGGTTTGACAGTATACAATTAAAGAACATTTCTTCAACTGGTTGGTATAAGTGGCCCTTTCTTACCTCGGCGTTGTAAATGCTGTTTAGCTTTAAATTTTGTCTTGCAAGTCTTACGGCTCTTTCGTTCACGTCCACCATGACCACATGTAGTTTTGGGTTTAGTTTTGCGGCTGCTATTCCGACAGCCCCGTAACCGCATCCCATGTCCAAAACATAGCCAGATTCTGGAAGAACCATGGCTTCTATCAGAAGCCTTGTGCCAAGGTCCACCCGCTTTTTTGAGAAAACCCCCGAGGCTGTTAAAAACTTGAAGGGTATCCCCCTTAACCAGGTTTGGATTATTCCAAATTTTGGCTTTGACTTTGGCTTTGGTGCAAAGTAATGTTCTGTTTGGCTGTTTTTGTTGTTTGGCATTATATTTCGCCGCTTTTCCAGCATTTGGGGTAAGTGCCCCTGGGCATTAAAACCCTTTTGACCTTTGCGACCACGCCGTGTTCCATGTTTAGGATCTCTTCTGTGGATGCTTCAGCCACTGCTAGGGCTACTGCCTCGCTTTTTAGGGTGAAGATTGCCACCACAGAGCCTGTGCTTATCCCAGTTTCGAGGGATAGAACGCCTGGGGCGGTTAGGTTTGCACCGTGGCAGATGGCGTCAACAGCTGAGTCTCTAATGTAGATTTTTGGAACCAGCGCTAGGGCTTTCTCCATGGGCTGGATAATCTTCCTAAGAATCGTGTCATCTTTGCTGTTTTGCCATTCCATAAACCAATAAGCCACATCATGCAGTGTTACTATGCCTTCTTCCTCAACGAAGGGTCCAGCCCTCGTTCTCCGGAGTTCTTGCATGTGCGCTCCACAGCCTAGAACTTCGCCGATGTCGAAGCATAGCTTGCGAATATATGTTCCGCCCTCGCAGCCTACTTTGAAAAGAACATTTCGCCCATCCATTTCAAGAAAATCTATGTAGTAGATTCGCCTAGTTCGGAGCTGCCGCTTAACAGAAGCCCTTAGTGGTGGTCTCTGATAAATTGTATCCTCAAACTCTTTCAACACATCTTTTACACGTGCTTCGCTTACGTCTCCATGAAGCTTCATTAGGCAAACGTATTCTTTTCCGCTTAAAAGCAAGGCTTGAACAATCTTCCTAGACTCCTCTAGGGTTACTGGCAGAACGCCGGTCACGTTGGGGTTTCCCTAGCCCTCTTTTAGCCTTTAGGCTTTTATAGGGCTTCTAGGGTCCCGCCGTGACCAACGTTCTGAACGCCCAATAGGCGTTTAACCCATGCTGCGACTTCGTGGCTTGTTGGTCCGGCTGGCTTGTCGAGGTTGACGACGCCGAACTTTATGTAGTCTTTTGCTGGGCGCTCTTCTGGTTTGCAGCCATATTTTGGGTCTGTTTCGCCCTCAGCCTTAACAACCAGCTCTCGTTTAACCTCCCATGGTGGGACACTTCTAGGCATCTTGTGCGAAACACCTCTAAAGGATTAGAAAATGTGAGAGGAGCTAAATAATAGTTGTTAGGCTGGAGCCAAGGCTGGTTTAACAGGCTGAGCCATAGCTTCCAAAAGTCCCTTCTTTTTCAACGCTTCGATGACTTCCTCGTCTGAGGCACCACGTTTAATGTCGATCTTTTCAGCCAATGGCTCTAGGTGGTTGATGTTTGCCCTCCGCCTTTTAACGCCAGTAACATTTTCGGGTCCAGTAACAAGCACAAAGCTCTTGTCAATAATGTCCACTATGACACATTTTTTGCCAGCCTCTCTTCCACAGATTTTGACGCAGATTCTGCCAACCTCAATTGCCGGCATGCCCTAATCCTCCAACCATTAGAAAGGTGTTAGCATTAACAACAGTCCAATATTTATAGCTTCAGTTGAACGTCTCCCAAACTTTTATGTTAGGAAACGCTCAACAACATTGTATAGGACGCTTGTTCCGAAGACCAAATTCTTTATTGATATTCGCTCGTCTATGCCGTGCACCATTTTCAAGATTTCGCCGTAGGGTAGGTCTGAAAGGGCTGGCTGGAAGCCGTAGCATGCTGCTCCTATGCTTCTGAAAAAGCGGGAGTCCGTCCCACCAGTGAGCAGTATTGGGGCTATAGCGCAGTTGGGCTCAAACTCTTTTAGGGTTTCCACCATAAGCCCATACAAAGGCGTTTCCATGGGGGATTCTGAAGGCTCATTAGCCTGAACAATCTCAAAATCAAGCTTTTCCAGGTCCACGTCCTTCAAAAGTTCCTTTATGCGGTTTAGGGCTTCAGTTGTGCTTTGTCCTGATAGGATTCTGCAGTCGAAGACTGCTTCGCATTCTGATGGGATTATGTTCTCCTTAACGCCTCCATGAATAATTGTTGGCGCAATGGTCATCCTTAACATTGCTCGGAGCTCTTCAGCCATGGCTTTATCCTTCTGGGCTAGCTTGTCTAAAATCTCGTCGCCCGCCGCTGGGTTTTGAAGCAGAAGGGTAAGCGCTTGCCTAGCTTCAGCATTTTCCTCAGCCATAACAGCTAAAAACTGCTTAACAGTTGGCGTCAGCATTACAGGCGCACAGTAATTGCCTAACCTATCCACAACTCGGTTCATGCGGAGAATTGCGTTGTCAGCCGCGCCAGGCACTGAGCCGTGTCCAGGTCTCCCCTTAGCTTTAACTTTAAACCACAAAATACCCTTTTCGGCTGTTTGAATTGTGAAAACGTTTTTTCCGTCCATGGGGATTGCTTGTCCACCGCCCTCGTTTATGACGTAGTCAGCCCTAACCTTTTCTGGATGGTTGCGGACAAGCCATCCTGCGCCTGCCTCTCCGCCTTTCTCCTCGTCGGCTGTTGCAGCCAATATGACATCGCCTTTAAGCCTTACATTGTTGCGTTTCAGAAGTTTCATAACCATGACTTCCATGGCTGTCATGGATTTCATGTCCATGGCACCCCTACCCCAGACACAGCCGTCCTTAACCAAGCCTGAAAATGGGTCCACGCTCCATTCTTTCGGGTTTGCGGCAACCACATCCAAATGGGAAAGCAGTAGTAGGCTAGGCTTTTCTCCTGTTCCTTTGAGGCGGGTTATGACGTTTCCCCTTCCGGGGGCGGACTCCAAAACCTCGCATCTGAAACCATCCCTTTCCAGAATTTGTGCCAAGTATTTTGCGGCTTGAGTCTCGTTTCCCGGCGGGTTCGTCGTATTTATCCGAATTAAATCGCTTAGAAGAGCCGTAACTTCCTCCTCAATTTCAGTTAGAAGCTTTCCACCCATAAGCTACCACTTTAGCCTCATGATAGGGGGCTGAAAACATTTAAGATTTTGGAAAAACCGCGAATCAGCATGTAAGATGAAAGGCACCGACAACATTTTTCCCAGCTCTTAAAGCCTCGTTGAAAGTTTTGTAGGCTTCGCCGGTAGGCTGGGCGATAAGCTTTATCCCACGCTCTTTTAAGGCTTCATTGACTTCTGGCATGATCTTAACAAGCCCAGAATAGCCTGTGCCAACCACGAGAACTTCTGGATGAGGCTTGTGGCTGAAAATCTCCTTCAAGTCTTCAACATAGATTCTGTGACCCTCCTTCCTCCACCATCCGCTTATAACCTTGTCTGGGAAGACTACAACGTCGCTTGTGTAACGCTTGCCATTTATGACCATGACGCCGAAATCATACGCTTCTATCATCCGCTACCACCAATATTTTCTGAAATGGTTTAAAGGATTTAAAGCCTAACGCTCAAATCAATTTTAGCCATGAAAACCCTCCCAAAAAGTTTTTACGAGAGAGATCCAGCCACCGTTGCAAGAGAGCTTCTTGGAAAAACCCTTGTTAGAAGGTTCAACCACCACATTTTAAGCGGGAAAATTGTTGAAACAGAAGCCTATTATGGAGAGAATGACCCGGCCTCAAAAGCCTATAAGGGGAGAAAAGCCTTCAACGAACTCATGTATCTGGATGTCGGAAAAACTTTCATTTACATGGTTCATGGAAACTGGCTCCTAAACATTGTCGCCCACCCAAGGGGCGGTGTCGGCGCCGTCCTAATAAGGGCGATTGAGCCTCTCCAAGGAATAGAGTTCATGAGGAAAAATAGGGGAGTAAAGGACGTGCACGCTTTATCAAGCGGTCCTGGAAGGCTTACTAGGGCAATGGGCATAACGAAGGAGCAGAACGGCTTAGACGTCACAAAGGCTGAAAATGAAATAGCAATTTTTGAAGCTGCTGCCATGGAGGATTTTGAAATAGGCACATCTCATAGAATAGGTGTTAAGAGGGATCTTCCGCAAGAATTGAGGTTTTACATTAAGGGAAACAGGTTTGTCTCTAAGCCGTGAAAACTTATCTACAAAATGAGCATTAAATCTTTTAGAGGACACGGAAATGTTAAGCCAGGAAGCCTTACGCCAACTGCGAGAAACGCCATTAGCGAAAAATGTTGGGCTTATTTCCGACACGCACATTCCAGTTCGCGCTAGAGAAATTCCAAAAAAGGGTTTTTGAAATTTTCGAAAAGGTTGATTATATTGTGCATGCTGGCGATTTGGTTGACCTGTCTGTTATAGATAGACTTGAGCAGCTTGCCCCTGTTTTGGCTGTTTATGGCAACATGGATGGACCTGAAATTCGCGGCAAACTACCAAAAATGAACTCAGTCAAGATTTTTGATTGGAAGATCGGCGTTATGCACGACCCTGGAACCCTTTTTGGAATGGGGAAGATGCGGGAAATAGTCAAACAAAATGGCTTCAATGTGCTTGTTTATGGGCACACGCATTATCCAAACATAAAGTGGGAGGGGGAAATCCTCTACATAAACCCTGGAAGTCCAACAAATCCCCTCCCGCCGTTTGTGACGAAGCCAACAGTCGCGTTGTTAAAAGTAACGAAGGAGAAGATTATTCCAGAAATTGTGCCTTTGTAAGAAAAGAGTTTTCACTTTAACTTATCTCTCTCCCCTTGTCGGCAGATACTTTTCACAGCACGCTTTAAAAGGGGGTTTGTGGCAGACCATCAAGCCAAGCATGGAGAGTGGTGAGCCTCATGGAGCGTTGTAGAAACCCCTGGAATAAGGAATGCAGAAACGAGGACATAGAGGTCTACATAGTCTTCAAGGGTGATAAGCTCCCCATTTGTAGGCGTTGCTGGAGTAAAATCGCCGAAAAAGACCTGGAGTGGTGAAGAGGGGGATGAATAGCTTCAACTTGAACGTTGCCAAATCCTTCCTCGGGAAGAATGTTAACCTCCACTTGAAGGATGGCTCTGTAATAGTGAATGTGCAGCTGGCTGAGATTAAAAGGGATGAAATGCGAAAAGAAGTCTTCGTCAACTGCGTCTCGTATGGGAAGGACAACACGCTCCAAATACCCTTAAGAAACATCGTATGGGCTAAGCTTGTGGACTTAAACATTTTTGAGTTTAAGAGAGCCTAAAAACTAGAGGGGCTTTTAAATTTGACTTGGCTTGGAGCGAAAAATCTAGAGAGGGGTAGAATATTTGTGGCTTTTCGGCAAGCACAAATATGACTAAGGAGAGGGGCTAGGGAAAATAAGCCTTTACCAAAAGCCATTTTCCGCCATAAGAGCAGCCCTTTTGACATGAAGGCTTAAAACAATTTTAAATAGTTTTCAGCAGATTTTGTGAGCGGTGAGCCAAGTTGCCGTGCACTGTTATCGTTGGAGGCTTCTGGGGGGACGAGGGTAAGGGCAAAATAGTCTCCCATCTGGCTTTAAAGGACAAGGTGGATGTTTGCGTTAGAACTGGTTCTGTTAATGCAGCCCACACAGTCTGGTTTGAGGGTAAACGTTACGCCCTCCACATGGTTCCATCAGCCTTCGTATATGAGCGGTGCCGTCTCCTAATAGGGGCTGGAGCCAACATTCACGTGGCAAAATTCCTAGAAGAAGTGGAACTAACAAATGTTAAAAACCGCATAGGCATAGACCAGCAAGCCTCAATAATTGAGGAGAAGCACGCAGAACAGGACAGAACAAACGCGCATTTGAAAGGCTTAGGCACAACAGGCTGGGGTGTTGGACCAGCCATAGAGGAGCGCGTCCGCAGAATAGCAAAACTTGCAAGGGACATACCGGAACTAAAACCCTACCTGACGGATGTGGCGATGGAGGCAAACAAAGCCATAGACGAGGGCAAAAAGGTTCTGTTGGAGGGAACCCAAGGCGTAATGCTATCGTTGTTTTTTGGCACATATCCATATGTGACTGGTAGGGACACAAGCGCCTCGGCAATATGCTCAGAGGCTGGTGTTGGACCAACAAAGGTAGACGAAGTCCTAATAGTCTTCAAATCCTTCATGACTCGCGTTGGCGCCGGTCCACTGCCAGGAGAGCTCCCAAAAGAGGAGGCTGTTAGGCGTGGATGGTTTGAGGTTGCCGCTGGAACTGGGCGGGAGAGGCGCTCAGCCCCCTTCAACTTTGAAATTGCGAAAAGGGCTGTTATGCTTAATGGGGCAACACAAATAGCCCTTACAAAGCTTGACGTTGTCTATCCAAAATGCAAAGGCGCAAGAAGATATGACGAACTCCCAACAGAGGCTAAGGAGTTTGTGAAGGAGATTGAGGGGCAGCTGGGTACACCAGTGGTTTTAATAGGCACTGGACAAGATGTCCTAGATATAGTGGACAGAAGAACCTAACAAGTCTTAACCAAACCTCGTTTTGACCTTTTTAGCTTACCATGTCATAGCATTAAGAATAATAGTGGGCATCACAAAATACGACTGTTAATGCGAACATGGTGAGACTGACACTTGTCAACGCGAACATACAAGAGGCTTCTGCGAATAGGCTTCCCGATCGAAGTTCTAAACAGAGACCTAAAACTAATTTTCACATCAAACCTCATAGGCGCCTTCGGCGACGGTTTATACGCTTATCTCCTCCCATACTACATGAAGGAAGCCCTCAAGGCAAGCTCCGTTGAGATTGGCATTTTATACGCCCTTACAAGCCTAACAGCTGCCCTCACACTTATTTTGGCTGGAAGCATCGCCGACAAATACGACAGGAAGAAAATCATGGTTGCGGGATGGCTTGCATGGGTCCCAGCCCCACTAATCTTTTCCATGGCAAAGAACTGGATTCAAATGTTGCCAGGAATGATTCTTTGGGGAGTTTGGCTTGGAGGACCAACGAGCACAGCCTACATCGTAACATCAGCAGACAAAAATAGGCTCACATTAACTTTTACGGTTATATCCTCATCATGGTCTTTCGGCTACATTTTCTCGCCAGCCATAGGCGGATACATTGCCGGAAAAATTGGCATGCAAGCAGTCTTTTACATGGCATTCATATTATACGCCGTTGCAGGGCTTGTCCTAGCTTTCATGAGAAGCCAACACGCACCAACCCAGCAAAAAACATCTGCTGGTTCATCAACAATAGAACTTCTGAAGGATAAAAAACTAATCAGCATGTCAGCCTTCTTCGCCTCAATAATGTTCGTTACGATGATGTTCCGTCCACTGGTCCCCCAATTCCTCGCAGACGCATACCATTATGGAGACTTTGAAATAGGGTTTTTAGGCTCAATAGCCTTCTTAGGCTCGGCAGTTCTAGGCATAATTTTGGGCAAGGTTGGAGACAAATGGGGGAAGGAGTACGCCCTAGCAGCCTCAATGACAGCGTGCAGCATATCCCTAACCATAATGCTCCTAACTGGTAACTTATACGCCCTCACAGCAGCATTCTTCCTCGCAGGAGCCTCCTACATAACATGGTCGCTGATGAGCGCAGTAATAGGGCCTCAAGCCCCAGAACCAATAAGGGCTAAGTGGATATCCATACCCCAGACAATTAGCATGTTTGCCTCCATAATAGCGCCATACATAGGTGGAATCATATACGAAATTTCAATCTACTACCCTTTCATAATGGCGATAGGCGCTTCCCTTACACTCGCCCTAACCGCCTCTCTTCCAAACGCTTAGAATGAAAATGGGAGTTTTCGGCAAACATGTTACAACATCCAAACCGTTATTTCATAATACGTCTAAACTTACTGTAAATTTCGAGATGTTCACTTAACAGCTACTATAGAACAAGTTACGATTTTCCTGAAAAGAGGAAATTAAGAGAATGGTATTTCAACTGTTTTCTTTTGTCTTACTGCCGGAAAAGTTATTATTGCCAGGCGTGCTCGCCTTCAAATTATGGGAAGGTTTAATCTTTAATCTTAAAAGCAGCTTCCCATTATCTTCATCAAAGAGGTGGGACGATGAGGTTACTGGTTAGCGTGGTCAACGAAAAGGAGGCTCTCAACGCGGTTGAGGGTGGAGCTCACGTTGTTGACGTTAAAAATCCAAAGGAGGGTTCATTGGGCGCCAACTTTCCAAGGGTTATAAGGCGGGTCAGAGAAGTGGTCCCCGAAAACGTTGAGGTGAGTTCAACGATTGGTGATTTGCCTAACCTCCCTGGAACAGCCTCTCTTGCAGCGTTAGGGGCTGCCGTTTCAGGAGCAGACTACGTTAAGGCTGGGCTTTTGGGTGTGAAAACAACATCTGAAGCTCTACACTTGATGAGGGAGGTTTGCATAGCCGTTAAAGAATACAATCCAGCTTTAAAGGTTATTGCTGCAGGATACGCCGACTATAAATCTGCGGGCTGTTTGAACCCGTTGGAGCTGCCTGAAGTGGCCTATAAAGTAGGAGCCGATGGAGTGTTAGTGGATGTCAAAGCGAAGAGCGCTGGCAGAAATGTTTTCAGTTTTCTGAAAGAGGAAGAACTTAAAAAATTTGTTGATAAAGCACACGAGTTAAACTTAATCGCGGCCATAGCAGGCTCCTTAGATAGGCCGGATGTGTATAAATTGTATGCTTTGGAAGCTGACATAATTGGTGTTAGAGGGGCTGTTTGCGCTTGTAAGGATAGGCTCCACGGCACCGTCCATGCGGAGTTAGTTCGCAGATTCGTTGAAGAGATCTATAATTGTGAGGTTAACGGGGAATAATGCGTGTGTAAACTGATTTTCTATTTACAAGTATTGCTTGAACCCTGTCGGGATGCATGCCATTAACCACATAGCAGTTCAGTTTGAACTTCATAAGAATTTTAGGCAGGGCTTTATCGACGCTCGTTCGCCTATTCCAGCTGTGTAGCTGATTAGCTGTAAGTTGTTCAACGAATTTAACGTTTGTGCTTTTCTTTGGATCATCCGTGTATATTCCATCAACATCTGTGATTAGCAATAGTTTCTTGGCATTAAGCACTCCAGCTATGTAGGCGGCTATGGAGTCTGAGGTTACATCCCACGAGTGCTCCAGAGGGTCTTCGCGCAATATATAATGGGAAGGCAACAGTATTGGTAACGAACCATACTCGACGCTTCCCACATCTTCCAGAGAATAGCATACTCGAGAGTTAGGCGTTACATCGGATAAGAATAGTCCGAACTCATCCATTGCAAGCACAGCTATTTTATGAGCGGTTGTGCCTGATAAGCCGTAAGTCTCATCCAGCCTTCTAACGACGTCTGCGAAGGCTCCCCCTCCTGGCACAATCAACATCTTATGGGTTTTGGCAAGCGACGATAATGTCTTGCATAAGGCTTTAAGCTCCGCCGGATGCCCAACCAGGCTTCCGCCAACCTTTAAAACCGCTTCCAAGCAATATCCCTCCCTGAAAGTTTGCTTGCCTCCATCAGCGCTACGCCAACGCATGGGGTTGTCAAGGCGATTTCCTCGCCTAAAAGCTCTCCTAAATCGACTATCTCTTCAAAGCCTGCTGCTTGAGCCGCCTTACGGGCTAGGAATTTTCTTCCAAGTCCCGTAACAACGATTTGTAAATTCTGCTTCAAACATTTTTTGATCCTTCCGTAAACCTGTTTTAAACCTTCACTGATTTGATCTATTTGCTTGCGGTAAACATATTTGGCTATATTAGCTATTTCCTCCTCGCTTAAAGTTTCAACGTCCGCACATACTATCCGAGCCAACCTTGCAAGGGCCTCAGCCCTACTTTTCCCCCTGCCATCAGCCGTGTCAACAGTGTAGTCCTCCTCTTTGATATTTCCTAAAACAAGGTGGATGTCTCCTGAAGTAGCGAACAGCTCTGAGGAAACCCTCGCCATTCCGCCTCTAACCGGGACGGTGTTCACGATGACCGCAACGTTCGTCCTCAAAGCCCCTGTATAGACAAGTTCACCGTTAATGAGCTTCTCCAAATCGCTTTTGCCCTCAGCCGCCACCTCGCCCTCGACTATTGGAATTATGCTCGTCGACGTGCTTCCAACATCCACCACTATACAGTTATTAAAAATTTTTGAAACCAGCCACCCC
>CAZNKF010000008.1:0-51410 GCA_964573785.1 uncultured Candidatus Bathyarchaeia archaeon | reverse complement strand
ATCGTAAACTTTGAAAGGCAGGGGCTTGGCGAATTTGAATTTGTCTTCGAGGCTTGCTGGGATTTCGCTGAACCATTTAACATAACGGTTCACAACAAAAATGTTGTAGCTCTTGGTGCTGCGCTCAAGCCAGCCAATCTGAAAGTCAAGCCACTTAGGCGCAATAACATACCATTCATTAGCCCTCTTAGGAATAATCACGTAAGGCTCTTCAAAGAATGGTTCTAAAAACTCCTTTCGCACTTGGCTGAAGCGAAACAACTCCATTTTACGTTCAAAATCGCTTTTAATCTGAGCCCGCAAGAAGTCAATAGAATGTTTTAACTCATCCAGTTTGGCTAAGGCTTCCATGACGCTTTGGCGAACCTCAGCCGTGTCAAACTCGCTCAAGCCTTAGCCTCCAACAAGCTTCTGACAGGGCCTAAAAACCAGAAGGAAACTTTTAGATGGAATGGCTTTGGCAAACAGATTATTTGGTTGGCGTTGAATCCAAGTAGGCATAAGTCTTGCAGACACCATTTGCAAACATATAGTTGTTCATCATTACCAAAAATAATCAAAAACTCCGCCTCGTTATGTGTGAAAGGGTAGCATAGCAAGCAGCGGGGCATTAACCGCGCCTCTTGCCTAATATTCCTTCGAGGTGTGGCTTCACTTGATGCAATGCGAAAGCGTATTCGCTTAGAAGCCTCCACAACAATTTGCTTTTAGCCTCAAGGCGTTTCGCAAGCTTAGGTCCAAAAGTTGGGCTTATGTCCAACATTTTCTCAACAACCTCAATTATTTCGTCATCCCTTGGACACCAGTCAGCCTCCAACATGCTACGAATGCGAAAATTGTCATCTTTTGGAAGTTCAAACTCGATGCGTAGTGTGGGATAGTTTGGGTTAACCCTGTGCGAATCAACATCCTTAGTCACCCTCAAACGCATAAAAAGGCTTCAGCCCTGCTGGACTATGCGGACAAAACCCTGAAACTCATCCACTTCAATACTGTCAACCCTATGCCCCAACGCCTTAACGCATTTTGCTAAGCCCTCGTCAACCTTGCCAACAAACTCCACAACACGCGAACCACTAAAATAAACAACCTTAGTAATGTTGCCTTCGCCATCAGCCTGATAAAAAACTGTTCCAAGCTCATGCATACACTTACGCAGCAATTCAGCATCCGAGATTTTGGCTAAAAGCTGAAGCTTCATTAACTATGCCCTCCAGCAACAGCCCGCTCAACAACACGCGATTCTACGTCAGCCAAAAAGCCAAGCTTCTCCTCAAGCCGCTTAATACGGCGCTCATGATCAGCTAAAACATCAAGAGTATCCCTTAAGGCATAAGCCAAATCCTCAGCAGACTTAACTAAAACCTTCAAATCGCCTTTTTGGCTCATTTTAAGCCTCCTTCACCCTTTCTTCTTCCCTTCGGCTCACGTGTGAAGTTGGGTTGTCCATTCTGCATGCTTCAAGTCCAATCCTTAAAAGGTGCTCGACGAAGGTGCTGCGTTTCTCCCTTCCGCGCAGCGCGTCAATTTCCTTTAGGATTTCTGGGTCTATTGTTACGTCCATCTTAACCCTTCGCATACATCATGCATCTCGCATAAATTGTATAATAAATAGGTTATACAAAAGATTTAAAAGGTTTATCATACAAATATCATTTATACCATAACAGGGGTTAAACGCATGAAAACCCTAAGAATATCGGATAGCGCTCATGAAAAGCTCACCCAGCTCCTCGGAGACTTGACAGCCCAAACAAAAACCCTACAAACCTATACAGACGCCATAGAAAACCTACTCTCATACTCCGTAATTCTCCCACCCGAACTTTTAGCAGAGGTTGAAAACTTCATAAACAAAAACAAGCAGAGGGGCTACACAACACGAGAAGAATTCATTAGAGAAGCCATACGCTTCCAACTCGACTGGCTAAACGACGAATACGAATACTTTGAAGTCCCAAAAGAAACAATTGAAAAAATGGACGCAATAATAGACTACTTAGCGCCAGAAACCTTCGGAGCACCATCAAGTGCAAAAGAATGCATAAGCGAAGCAATCGACAACGCCATAGAAAGAGTATTTGAAGCATACAAAGAAAGTAAGGAACATGGATTGGACAAACAAACAGTAAAAGAGCTTGAACAACGCCTAAAAGAAATAGAAGAATACTGGGAAAACATGAGAAAAAGGAGAAAAACATGAGCAGAGCAGTATTAAACGCCATACTTAACGAAATGCAAGTTCTGCTCAGCGAAATGGAAAGGGAACAACTAAACCATGAGCTAACAGCCTACTTTGGGCTGATAGGCGCAACAAACGAGCGCCAAGCCCTTGAAAACGCATGGAAAACCCATGCAACAAAAGCGAAATGGAAGAACTCATAAAAGTATGGCTGAAACGAAGAAAGAGAAAAAAGGAAGAAATCACGGCGGGGATTGTTTAGTTAATTGCCATCCATGCTTATATATATTCTTCAAGAGAAAGGGCGCATCAATATCGGCCACACATAGGTTAAAGCAATAATGCGTAGACGAAATCCAAGTATACTATTTTGCACCCGTCTCATTATTTTAAATCAATGGTGCGCTTTCCCTCGCACAACGGGCATGTTATTACTCGTAACACTGGGTTAACTAAACCATCCTCTCTAATAAATTCCACTTCCCTTAACCAACCGCGACCTTGACAATGAGGACATACATTCGCGGTTTTCCGTCTCCAATTAATACTTTTAATTTCTTGTAAACACGCTTCCAGCATTTCTTTTGCATCTTCAATTCTTTGCTCAATCTCTTTTTCCAGCAAGTATCTTGACAATTTGAAGAAAGATGGTATTATTTTCGTCTGCATCTCGTTCTTCTTTGCAATATCATTCAACTGTGTTTCTGACGTTGCTCGTCCAACATCTGCAAAAAGTTCCTCTAAATGGGTTATGTAGGCTTTCAACTTTTTCTCTCTGGCGCGTAAACTTCTCTTTGTCTCCTCGAGTTCTAGTAACTCTTGCTTTATTTGTTTTCTCATTTCTTCAATTTGATTATCCATTCTATTCATTTTTCACCTACATATGTTTACACTCATACTAAAGGGGGGTTGACAATGCATTTCTATTATAGTCTTTATCGACGGCGTCGTGATTCTAATATTTCTAGTTGCCGAGTGGCTTTGTCAATACCCGCTTTGCTGAGCTCTTCCAACAGCTTTTTATAAGCCTCCCTTACCCCTTTTTCGCCTCCAAGACCCATTACGGGCGAGCTGTCAGATCTCCAGTCAAAGCTCTTTAAAGGTCCAAGATACTTTCGAACATCATCCTCGGAGGGTAATTCGATCCCATCTCTTCTGCACCAGTTAAAAACATCATTCGCGAGGCGATTTAGTGCGTAGACGCTTAGGCTTCTTAGGACTAAGTAATCCTTTATTCTTTCCTTCCTAAATGCGTCTCCATACATTTCTCTTATAACTGTCCAGTATGCTTTTAGATATCGTAGTTGCTTTTCCCTTTCCAGTTTTCGAAACTCATCGTTTTTCTCGATAAGAGGTTGTAAAGATTTGACGAATGTGTTTAACTTAACAGGCTCTGATGCTCCCCTCCTTCCAATAAGGCTGATGAGACCGCAAAGCGGTGAATCTCTGTCATAATGTAAGTCCCTAACAAGAGGAACCGCTTCCTTTCGCCACCATTCCCTTTCGATTATAGGAATACCGTTTATACCCGCACTTGCAATCAAATACATTAGCACATCTTTGAGTGCTGGTTTTATCGCTTTCTGTGTTTTGTTGATCACAAAGAAAAACACACGTTCAACATCGTCAGAGCTTAGAGTTGACTTACCTAATTCTCTTTCAACGATGGATTTATCAACCCTTTCTGTAGCAACTTTAGCAGCTACGTCGCCATCAATAAAAGTAGCTGGTAGCTCAAAGTCTAGAAGTGACTCAAGTTCTTTGATTTCATTTTCAAAGAGTTTCCTCCTCTTTTCTTCAGCTGTAGTAGGGAAATACCGTAAACGATCAGCTATAGACCTAAGTATGTGATAGAAACCATAGCCTCGATGCTGGCCATCAATGACATATATACTTTTCTGTCCCTTTGGCACTCTTAATATGCCAAAGCCTCTTTCAAACTCCTTAAACTCTGCTCCTTTAACACTTAAGAGAAGAGATGGAATCAAAGGAATCTGGCATTCGCGCACATATGTTGCGATCTCTTCTGCACGCTTTTCAACCTCTCGTTGATATCCCGGAGGCGCTGAAGGCCCTCTTAAGTAGTCTTCTTCGAAGCGTTTAACGTCCCATACATCTAGAAGTTCTCTTGCCTTTATCTTTCCTTGGTATAGCACTAAACCTCGCTGTTCCAAGCGAACAACTGGAATTTCAAGCATTTCCTTCCTACTCATTTTTACTCACTCCATGTCCATTTTAAATGAACAGATAAACATAAATATAAGTTTTTCTATAATGAACATAAAAGTGTGTTCATTTGTCATCAGCAACATTCACTGAGCTTAAAAAACTCATCAAAGAATCTGGAGCAAACTACGCAGATGAGGATTTAAAGAAAGCTCTTTTAGGTAAAGGTTCCATCAGGTGTTGTTGGTTGCCAAATTGGACTACCCAAAAAGACTTGTCATGCAAGCGTGAAGCATTATGTGATGAAAACAGAACTAAGGATTTAAAATGTGCGTTAAGGCTTATCAAAGTTGCCGGTCAATTAAGAAAAAAATATTGGATTGAAGAAATATGAATCTATAAGTAATTCTTTATTGGAAAACGGGTCTATGCGCAACGCCACTTCTGTCATTATTCGGAAACAAAATGTTTAATAGCATCTCGTGACCTTTTCGGGCTCCTTTCATTCCAGAAAGTATGGAAAGAGGCGAAGTTTGACTTCCCCAATCAAAAGATCTTAGGGGCTCAAGGACCTTTTTCAAAGTTTCTTTATCATCATAAGAATATCCATCTTTAACGCACATTTTAAATATATCACAAGCAAGCCAGTTTAAACAATAAACTCCTATAGCTTTTAACACCATTTGTTGTTTCCACGTCTTAGCATCAAAGGCATCTGGAAGTATCTCCTTTAAAGAACTCCAGTAGCTCTTGATGAACTTTAAACGTTCAGAATTGCTGAGCTTTGAAAACTGTTTATCTGTTAATAATGGCTTAAGAGATGAAATAAAAGAATTCAACTGAATCGGCTTGCCCATTCCTTTCTTACCGCTCACATTTATTTTTCCTTTCAATGGGGAATCCTTTTCTTGATCTAAAGTTATGCCTATATATGCTGCGCGAACTCTCCATTCTTCCTTCTTTAATGCTGGAATACCTTCAATCCCTCCCATTTTAATTCTATAAAGTAGCGCATCTTTTAGCGAGGGATTAATGCCTTTTTGAGTTTTATTTACAATAAAAAATGTTGCTCTTTCAACGTCCTCAGGTGTAATGGTTTGCTTTGACGTTTTCACACTTATTTCCTTTGCCGCCTTTCTAGTATCAATAAAGACCACGGGCAACTCATAATTCATTAGTAACAGAAAGAGGTTTGGGTCAATATTGGGATTCTGGGCAAAAATAAAATGTTCACGTATCTTTTCGAAGCCTCCAATTCTATGCTGTCCATCGATTATCCAAATTGAACTTTTTTTCTTGGGGATTTGGAGGATCCCGAAATCGCTGTCTCTTGGGATGAATTTAGCCTCTCTCAGACTTACTAACAAACTGGGCATTATAGCTACCGGGCATTTAGCCAAATACTCAACGAGATCAGCTGTCCTTTCTTCATATAGCTCACGTTGGTATCCGGTAAGTTCTTCCTCCTTAAACTTATCAATCTCGTAAAGTTCCAAGATATCTTGTGACTTCATTTTGCCTATATACATTTCAATGTTCTTTTGACAAAGTTTGATAACATTAACGCGAATGAATATAGACTGATTTCTGCTTTTCTCGGCGATTTTAGATAGCAATCTAAGCCGATCATCAACCTGAAGCTTTTCCGGAAAGAAAAGATCTGGATTATTCCAGCATTTATCGCATACATATTTCTTTCCGTTTTCAATTGGATGTGGTGTATCTTTAATTTCGTATCCACAACAGCAACAAATCATCTTATAACCTCCAATGGAGTCATAAATTCACGAAAAGCTTCATCGAAAGTTTTGCAACCTTGCACTTTTACTTTCAGCATTCCTTCATGAGGTAGAAAAGCTCCTCCTTCCCCTATGACTCTTCGAGCTCTTTGAACCGCGTTGAGTCTTACAGCGTCCCATTTTGGAGATATATAGCTATTTTTCCTAAGAGCGTTTATCGGCTGATAACGCATCGGATAACAAACAGCACCCCATTGAAGAACATCTTTCATTCGTTCATAGAAGTCTTGAGGATCGTCCGTAAAGTTATAGAGGACATACACCAGAATCTTTCGTCCATCAACTCCTTGGGACTTAAGGCGGTTGATCGCTTTTTTAACGTAAGGTCTCAGTGCACGATAGTCATATGACAATCTCAAAAGTTCAAATTTGAGTTCTGATAATCTTCTTCCAATATCCTCTGTTATTAACCTAGCATCTAACCCCTGATTAAAATCCACTAGTAAATCGAGCTCCTGTATTTCATCCAAAATATTTTTCCACCATGGGTTCGCAAGGAAGTTGTTATCAAAGAAAATAACTTTTTTATGCCCTGGCCAAATGAGATGTTTTATACTTCGCTTTACAGAATTCAGCGTTCCTTCCATTTGGGGGACAGCACAGTAAGGGCAAGATCTAATGCAACCTCTGGAGGAAAATATAATGCTAGCGCCAACTTTCCTGTTCCACTCCGGAACCAAGCTATAGTCAGGAAGTATATCTTCTGCGTCTCCAAATACTCCTTTAAAAATATGATCAGGACGAATGCCGCTTAAGGATGCATGTTCAGGCATAAGGGAAGCATAAAGACCACCAAGCCAAACCTCTGATTTAGGGAAATAACTTGAATAAAACCTTATAGCTTCCCATACAGGCCTCCAAGCCCAAGTCCAAAGACTCGTTATATAAATTATATCTGGTTCCTGCGAAACATTCATTTTAGTTCCACGAACAAGCTCCGTAGTGTCGCCAAGATTCTTATGATAGGACGATAACTTCAGTAGACCCAAAGGGGGATACTGTGTATAGTAATTAGGTTCGACTAATAATACGTGTCTGGTCATGCTAGATCCTTCAAATATTCTATTCTTTTTCCGAGATCCTCTGCTTTTTATTTTTTTAACGGGAGATCTTTTAAATTTTATTTATGCTTAGAAGTGAAATGCGTGTTCTAAAACCCTAAAATTTCACATGCGGCGTAATATACTGCGAGCATATTTCCAATACAAGATTTGTAAATGAAAATAGGGAATAGTTTAGCCTCTTAATATTCCAGCCTTTCGCCTCAACTCTGTAATATATTCTGCATATCTTGGATAGAACTGATCTGCTTTGCGTTTAAGTTGCATGTAGTGCTTAGCCCCTATACTTTTTGGAACTCTTCCCTGAATAAAGTCTGCAACGCTTTCTGGAATGTTCAGCTTCTCGCTTGTCATTATGTCGTTGGCAAACTTCCTTAGGTATTTTGCTCTTGTATATTTGTGGAGTTGATGAAGCCTTTTCAGCCTAATTCCTGAAACTTTCTCGTTCAATTCCTTTAATTTCTTTATTAACTGGTATGTGTATTCTGTCAGATAGCAGTAGTAGGCTTGTTTTGAGCCTCTGAATAGCCCAACTGGGCATCGGTAAAATCCCTCTAAATGTTCAGGTTCTGGAAAATCGTTTAGGAGCTTTACAACTTCCACGAGCCTTAAACCAGAATCCAAGAGTAGATTGTATTCCGCTTGTATTGATAAAGGCTCCGAAACTAATCGCTTCAAATCAGAGATTATCTGCTCTTCCTCTGGCACTTTAATGTCTATGCCAACCTCATCTTTCGGGATAGCCTTCCTTAGACTGTCAAGAAACTCTTTAAATTGACCGTCTGGCTTGTTAATTTCTAAGCATTTAAACCAAGCCCGCATGGCACGGTTCAAATGATGCCTCTGCCCAACAGTTAAAGGCGAAAAAATCTTCATAACATCCATGGGAGCAGTTATAGGCTCTTTAACAAACCTATCCAAATAGCCCAGCATGTTCCTCGCATTAGCAGGCTCATAACGCTTAAACTTCAAATACTGTAGAAACATTTCTCTCGTTTCAGGCCAGCTCAAAACAAACCCTTCACCCGCCCCACCAGCAGCCAAAGAGCTTAAGGCTTCGCAGGGCTTCTCAATACGTCTTTTCAGCTCGCTTATCCTATCTTCGCCTTTTATGCTGGTAGCTAAGGAGCTTAAAGTATTACATTGTTCTTCCACCAGCTTTTTCAGCTCGTTAATCTCCTTGCGCATGAGATTGTTCCCATACACTATTGGGTTTTTCCCGTATATATGATTGGGGCTATGGTCCTTTCGAGCCGGAGACGCGGGTTCAAATCCCGCCCGGAGCACATTCATTTCGGGTTCAACTTTCCTCCCCCGCCTTTTAAGTCTACAGGGCCTCTGTAGGTGAAATGATAGAGATATACGACTTCGACGCGACCATAAGGCGGTACAGAAGGGTTATTGCGGGGATCTCAACCCTTTAGGGGCCACGCGTAGGGATGTGGAGCGTGTTGTGGCATGGATAAACGCTCAGCCCTACAAGATTGGACGAAGCGCGATGAGAAGCTCGTTTTGAAGAAGCTGGCGCAGTACGCTAAGTGCGGACGCTGTGACAGGGAAACGCCTTACCCGCCTGATGTGCTTCTCACATCCGAGGAGTTTGAGAAACTCGTCAAGGCTGCTGACAACAAACGCAACAAAGCGATGCTCTACACCCGCTTTGAGGGAGCGCTGAGGCCCGGCCCGAGGCTGGACATACACGGCTTTAGCCTTCGCCATGGCAAGAAGAGGGGTGGAAGTGAGGAGATGCTGAGAAGCATAGCTAAAGGGAAGCTTGGAGATAAGCCGAAAGAGGCAGCGGGATGAAGTCCTGTACAGAATCAAATATGATGTTAAAAACTGGTGTTTTGGCAAGGGAGCTGTGCCTCCTAATCAGACATAACAGGGCGGTTCTCGAACCGAAAAACTTGCAGAAGATATGCCTCCACATTTCGGGATTATGTGAAGAAGTGGAGTGTAATGTGCCCAGCTACTTAGCCGCAGGGCAGCCGAAGCCATCGGTGCCGACAGACGAGGGGAAATATTTGGAGCTGTGCACCAAAAGCATCATGGAAACATTAGACGCGACGGATCAACATACGTAACAATCTAAGAAGCATACACAAACTACATTGAAAACTGCCGAACCTACAACATAGAACCAGGAGACGAAAACACGGTAATGGAGGAATGCATTGAGGGTCTCAAAATCGAAGGCTACATGCTGCGCGTGATTGTTATGCCCTTCCCTCTTGCAGGTTCAGTTGAGCCTCGCGCAGCTGGTGCATGTTGTATTTTTTCGGAGGATAAGAAAACCGGGTTGAAGCCTAATTTTTTCAGTTTTTCTGCGGCTTCAAGGAGAGCTGGGTTTGGCTTGCTTTCGAGGAGATTCTTCATTCATGCTTTCTTTGCGAATAGGTTGTATTTTGCCATTACTGCGATCATTTCCACGTAGGGCGTGCCGCTAAATGTAGTGTTTCCTTGACAAGTTTAGACCCTAAACCTATGGTTCGGTATTTTGGGTGCGCAACTACTCGGCTGAATAATACTCAATTTTTCGTAAGCTCTTTCATGCTCATTTTTGACAGAGCCTTGCGTCTTCCGAAACATGTGGGTGGCGGATAATAATAGGCGATCACGCCCAGCTCGTCTCCACGTTTCAAACAGAAAATCTTGCGAGGAGCAGCTATGCGGTGGCTTCTGTAATGAAAGCCAGCTAATATTTTCCAGTCATCATAGGAACCTTTAACAATCCTCATCTCCTTTACAAGGCTGTATTCGTTCACAAATTTATTAAAGGCGGAGGGACCCAATTAGATTAGTGATGCTGATGGCTGCCAAAGTTGTTCATCTCGATGAGAGTGACAGGAAGCTTATATTGGAGACGAGGCAGAAGCTTGAGGAGATCACTAAACTCATGGAGGAACTTCTCGAGACCCTTGAGATTTTAGGCGACCCGGATATGATGGAAGCCATAAAAGAGGGACTTGAAGATATAAAGGCGGGAAGGGTGACGGAGTTACGTAAGCTTTTGAAGGAAGAAGCCCGTTGAGCTATAGAGTACTCTTATCGAGGCAAGCTGAAAGATTCTATAAAAAGTTACAGGGAAATGTTCGAGGCAGGGTTAAAAAGGCTCTGATTGGCTTAGAAAGCGAGCCTTACGTTGGAAAAAGGCTTCATGGAGGTTTACAGGGAAGCTATAGTTTGCGGGTTGGAAAAATCAGAATAGTCTACAACATTTCAGAAAAGGACAAAAAGGTTTATGTGATAGCTATAGGTCCAAGAAAAACAATCTACGAACGACGTACATAACCAATAGAAAGATTTCCCAAAAACCACCGGCTGGTTTAGAAGCGGAACCATTGGATGTGCTTTGTTATCAAGCTTGGTTAAGGTTTTCGCTTAATTCTTTTAGGCGTCTTGCTATTTCAAAGCCTCTCCCTGTGAGCCTGTTTATGCGTCTCGGCGTTTAAACTCGCTTTCAACCAATCCTTTCCTTTGTAAGCGTGTCACGATGGTTATTTTGGATGAAGCCAGCTGGATTCCTGAAGAGGTTATCACTCAAGTATTATTCCAATGCTAAGCACAACGCAGGGCTATGCGATTTTCCTAAACACTCCATGGGACAAAACCACTTTTTCCACGGAGCTTTCGTCAATCCCGCTTATAGCGTTCACAAAGTGAAGTCAAGCGATTGCCCGTTGATTAAGCCAGAGTTCCTTGAAGAGATGAGGGCTAACATGACCTGAAGCCTTTTTGATGGAGTATGAGGCTGAGTTTGTTGAAGCCTTAAACAGCTATTTCCCCCCAAAAAAGACCTCATACGTAAGTGTGTGTGGAGTTCGCCCAAAAATACGGGTTGGAGTTGCAGTCAATGTTGAAATCACGTTTCCCAGAGGCGGATACCATGGTGGGGTTGACATCAGCAAACTTCAGGGCTACTCAGTGTTGACAGTTTTGAAAAGAGAAGCTGACATTCTCAAACTCGTTTATATGTATCAGTTTCCCTCGAAACACCATACACGCAAGTCATTGACTAGAACCTCATATTACTAAGTATGATTTGCCACTCAAAGCGATGTTTCTTCACGACATGGGTCGGAACCGGGACTCCAGTGTGTTTTTATTTAGGAGATTTCGAACGTGATAACCACTAAATTATACGTTGATGAGCTGGGCACAAGAACCTCAAGATAAGCATAAACTAGAGAGGTTCCAGTAGCAGTTGCCGAAACCGTCATGGCGATGTAAACGGTGCTTGAGCCGCTGAGGTAGTACCAGTTTCCAAACTGTTGGCTGTAGGTTCCATTGTAAATATAGATTTGGCGGGAGAATCCGCTACCATCACATAGGTAGATGGTGCAGTTGGATAAGCGCGCAATGTTTAACTGGTCATAGGCTTTGAGTCGAATATTCCAGGCATCTGCAACTTTGTTCACAATTTTAAGGACATAGTTGTAGTTGGCCGGCTTTGGAAATGCTAAGGCAATAAGTTGACGGTGAGAAATCGTCACTGTGTATCCTGCATAGTTGGCGAAGAACCTTCCTTTAATAATGTGTGAACCCGCTGTTAGCTGATCGTACCATAATGCTGTTGCTGAGTCAGCATAGTTACTACCATAGGGAGACTGCCATGAAGTAGAGTTAGATTTATCAACACCATCTATTTGTAGTTGAACTCCTTTACCATCGTAATCCTCATTTGCGCCGTGGGGGTTGCCTCCAACATAAATAATAAGTACGTCCGAATCCATCGCTAATGAAAGGCTTAGAACCGCTTGAGCATCATCTACAGGTGTTCCGGAGGTCGTTGAAACCGCTGTTGCTGATTGCACAACTCCATATGTGATTAAACTGGTTGGAAAACAGAACACCATGAGCTGACGCTCATCTATTGTTGTTGTGGAGCCAGCTGTATTCGAAAAGAACCTGCCCTTAACCGTGTGGGATCCAGCGCTTAACGTGGTTGCATAAGCAATAGTGACCGAGTTTGCCCTGTTGCTCGAGTATGGAGATTGCCACTGTCTGGCTGAAATGTCAACGCCGTCAATGTTGATTGTTATACCCTTCCCCCTTGCTGGTTCAGTTGAGCCTCGCTTATTCCCAACATTATATAAGATGAAGGCTAATGATTCCCTGTCAAGGGTGAAGGTTAGAGTTGCCTCAGGATCATCGGCTGGCGTGCTTGAAGTGGTTGTTGCTTTAATTATAGACCTCACATATTTCGCAACAATGCCTGGAAACCAAAAAGCTGCAATTTGCCGCGTATCTATGCCAACAGTGTATCCTGGATAATTTGCGAAAAATCTGCCCTTAATCACATGGGGCCCAGCATCCAACGTTGTGGCATAAACAACTGTAACAGAGTTGGCGTAATTGCTTCCATAGGGAGATTGCCATGAAAAGGCCACATCCACCCCATCAATGTTTATTGCACAGCCCTTGCCGTCATAGTCCTCGGTTGAACCACGCCTGCTTCCAACATTATAAATTATGCATATTGGAGCTTCCACATCCAACGTGATGCTTAGAACTGCTTCAGAATCATCCACAGGGGTTCCAGAAGTTGTCGAAACCCTCACATTGGATGATTTGAACGCATAACCATAGGCAATGCTGAATGAGGCTGAAGCCTCAACCTTCGCGCTTGTACCGTTCATGTAAATCATGCTTGTGCCAGCAGTTCCTTGTTGCAGAATCACTTTTGGTGTTTCAGCCCTAATGGGCGATGCTTGACCATAATATGTGTTATATACACTGCTGTAAACAGAAACCGAAAGAATAGCCAGTAGCACAATGTTTAGAATCGAGACACACATGCATCTTATTCTCATAGGATTTCCTCGGTTTAGAGAAATGGAAAAAGGCGACAAGTTTGGTTAGGCTGTTTACTCGCCTGTTACAATGAGCTGCAATGTTACTGACACGGTGTCTGTTGAGAGAGCGCCCGCCTTCCACATGATTTCCCACTGCACACGCCAAGTAGCACCCGCTGGGATGCTAAGCGAGCCGCTGGATGAGCCTGCTGTGCCAACGGTTATTGTTGAGCCCTGCTGTGTTTCGTCGCTGAAGATTTTCACATAAATGTGTTCGATGTTGTTGGTGGAGCCGCTCCAAGAATCGAACTTAAGCTCAATGGTGCGGGCTACAGTGTCAAAGTTTTTTATTCCAACAGCAGCTTCATAAATCCTCGTTGCATTTGGCCAGCCAGCCATGCTATTAAAGGCTACATAAGTGCCATTAGCGCCTATAGAAGCCCCTGCGGCTGTGCTGTCAGCTGCGGCGACGAACTGAACATCAGCAGCTTCAGCTGGTATGGGCGACGCTTGCATATACATTAAGTTGTAAACGCTTGCGCTCGCTGAGACAATGAGCAACGATGACATGAGCAAAAGCAAAGTCCTTAACAGTCTCCTCCTATCCCGATTCTCCAACACTTCCACCTCCCTCTTCTTTATCCTCTTTAGGGTTATCCACCGGGCTTAAGCATGGGTTAGGCGCAGCATGTTGACATCCAACACGCCTAAAAAACGTTTTAATTCTATCCGACTCGAAGTAGGCGAAAACGCTAAGCCCGAGGATGACTATGCATGAGGCAAAAACCAGGTATATGGCTTCAAATGGGACTGTTGGAAATGGCGGCATCCAAATCGCTGATCCATTAACATGGGCGGAAACTAAAATGAAAGATGTGAAGATTGTTGGAATGGTGAAGGCGCCCAAGAAGACTCCAGCAGCGCTCAACCGCCTTTTATTCACGGCTATGTAAACGTTAACCGCCACCACAGCCATCAAAGTAACAATTAAGTAAAGCATGCTACACCAAAAACGTACCTCAACAAAAAACAAAAGCGCATAATTTACCCAAATCTGACCGAAACCAGCAAGGGCAGCAATCTGGAAAACATATGGAACAGCCTTTGGAAAAGCTCCATCAAAAAGGGAGGTCAACAAGCTCAGAGCTGTAAAAACGTTAATGCCCACCAACATGAACAGCTCTGGAGGAAACAACTGAAACGACATCTCCATGAAGCACATTTTTCTGCAAGTTTTATTCAGAGAGTCTTGTTGAAAGCAAAATATAGTTTATGAAACCACAATTCTAATCACGAATACGAATTGTTTTTAAAGAAGCCTTTTAGGGCTAAAAGAATTATCCACGACATGAGCACAACTAATCCGGCTACAAAAAAAGGAAGTGGAGACGGCTAAAAACTGCACCTTTAACGATGCGTCAGCTATGTAGAAGGAAAGCCCAGCAAAATAAATTGCAAAAACAAAACAGAATATGGAAACCACAAAGCCTATAGAGTTAACACTCAATGGATCAGCATCCTCGCACTTAACTCATTTAAAGGCTCTAATTTTAATAAATCAAAAACCTTATGAATTGAAAGTTCATATCACCAATAAGCTTCCAAAATAGCATTTCATAAAAGCAGAACTACGAACTCGCCCACAAAACATTGACCTTTTTATTTCTAAATTCCGTGCACTTTTCGGTTGTTAAGCTCACGCCTTTAGCGTACTTATAAAAGGTGTTAGCTATGCCTCATTCTTGCGGCGTAAACTTTGTTATGATGCATCTGCATTGCGAGTGCATGTTGGCGCATATTCCACTGAACATTAAGGAATAATCATCAGAAAAGAGGCTTCGTTAATTGTATTGAAAGTTAAAAGTTTCGCGCATTTCACTTCAGCGGTGGACTTTTTCTGTTATTAGACTTATGTTGTTTTGCTTGCTAATGTTTTCAGTTGGTCGTGTAGGCTTTAGGGAAAAATTATGTGCGTATAGCGCATGCATCAGTGTGTGCGTGTGCAAGGAGGCGGTAAAGAGACTTGATGCGCCTAAAAAGAACGGATAAGTAACAAAAGACTTGGTTAGCAGGGAGACATTTAGTAGGCGAGAGTGCATGCACATACCAAACACAAAAATAGGCATAAGTGTGGGACGTGTAGCTGACGTGTAATGTGGATTTTAAGTTCATAATCTCTAAAAGCTTGTTGTTGAAGATTAGAAGGGGATGGTGGGTTTGATGGAGGTTTACCGCATCGCCATAAACATTGTTTCGTTGCTGATTAATGTTGGGTTGGTTTATTTTGCTGTTAGGTTATAGTGGATTTTCAGGGGAGGCATTATGGGTAAGCCTTGGAGGTTTGTCGCTTCAGGCGTGTTAGCCCTTGCCCTCAGCTCATCCATTTTTTCGCTCCATTACCTCTTAAATCTCGGACATGCTGTCCATTCCATTGGGGCTTAATAATGATGATTGGAGGTCTGCTTATACTCATTGGAATGTATCTTCAATACAAGAGTTGGGCTGTCCCTTCATAACTTTGAGGGGTTTTTATGAAGGAGGCTCTTGAACAATACAATGAGTTCTTCGTTGATTTCCAAATGTTAGTTGTGATGGAGGATGCGCTTCAGCAAGTTTTTACTTCTGGAGCCTTTGTAATCATTGCCACTATGGCGAAGTCTTGCGGGAGATGGCTATGCAAAAATTTTATAGCTAAATCCGCAAGCGTTATGGAAGCATTGGAAAAGTTTTCAGAGTTGATGAGCCAAAGAAACTGGGGAGAATTCTCCTTTTCAGAAGTGGACTTTAAAAATGGAGCAGGGAGAATCGCTGTTAAAAATTGTTTTGAATCAAGAAAAAGAGGAGGGGCAGATAAGCCATGCTGCCACTTCCTCACCAACTTTGTTGCGGGCTTCCTATCCGAATTGTTTGCAAAAAATATAAGAGTGATTGAGAGGAAGTGTGTTGCAAAGGGAGATGACCTGTGTGAATTTAAGTTCCATCCATACTCGCGTGGGGGTTGAAGCTTGGCAAAAACATTTTTAGAGACATTCGAGTTCAGGCTTTAGTTGGGCTTTTAATCAGAGATTTACGCATAATACGTCCGGTGCGCGAGCTGTCGACCGAAGTGTTTGTGCAGAAAGGCAGGCTAAGGACCAATTTGCTCACATAGGAAAAGCATGAAAGAAACAAAGGCTGATTGGTTAGCTGAAGCGGATATGCTTGGGCGTTAGGGACTTTTTCGCTTTTCTATTTCTAACTCTTTTACCCTTGTTTCAATGAACTCTGCGACTTTTTCTTGGCTGTAGCGCTTTTCCTCCTCATACTTTCTAAGCTGTTCCTTTATTGTTGCCAGAACCTTTTCCATGTCGAAGGGCTTAAGTATGTAGGCGTCTGCACCGCGGTTAACGGCTTCTATGGCGTTTTGAAGCGTTGGATAACCAGTTATGATTATTTTCCGCATTTTCGGCACCGCGTCCTTCATCCTCGTTAGAAGTTCCACTCCCTCCATATCTGGCAAACGAATGTCTATTAGGGCTAGGTTGTAGACATGTCTCCTAGACTTTTCTATGGCTTTCTTCGCGTCTTCAGCCTCATCAACAGCGTAGCCCTCATCCTCCAAAATTGTCTTTAGCACCTTCCTTATGTTTTCGTCGTCGTCAACAATGAGGATTCCCGCATTTCCACCCAAACTTTTTCACCTCCATCAACTTTTATTTCGGGTTCTATTGGAAGGGTTACCTTGAAGGTTGAACCCTTACCCAAAACGCTTTCAACGGTTATGGTGCCCCCGTGGGCTTCAACAAAACGCTTACATATGGATAGGCCGAACCCCATGCCCCTCGATTTTGTGGTGTAGAGGGGCTGGAAAAGCTTCTTCAACGTTTCTTCTGACATGCCGACGCCGGTGTCGCTTATGGCTATTTCAACTTTGTCGCCGATTTTTCTGCTTTTCAATGTTAGTGTGCCACCGTACGGCATGGCTTCAAAAGCGTTCTTTATTATGTTAACCAAGACTCTTCTAATCTTTTCAGCGTCTACGGTTATTTCGGGGGTTTTCTCTGTTAGGTCCAAAACCTTCACGTTTTTTGGAATGTTCAATGTGGATAATGCATCCTTCATAAGGGCTTTTGGACTGGTTTTCGACGGTGTAAGCTGAATCTCCCTTGAATAATCAAGGAGATCGTTTATAATGTTGTTCGAGGAGGCTATGTCCCTTTCTAAAAGTTCAAACATTTCAAGGCATTTTTCATCCATTTTCTGTCCAAGCCTCTTTTTTAGGTAATATATGGCTCCAACCATGCTTGCTAATGGGTTTCGAAGGTCGTGTCCAACCATTCCCGCAAGCTCACCTATAACCGCGAGCCTCTGAGCCCTTAGAAGCTTCTCCTGCGATTCTTGCAGCTGCCTTGTTCTTTCCTCAACCATGCTTTCAAGCTTCTTGGCGTATTCCTCAATTTTTTCGAGCAACTGGGCGTTTTCAATTGTTAATGCTGCTTGATGGAGGAATATCTCCAAAAGCGACAGAGAATCCCTTGTGGGCTTACGTCCATCAACAGGGTCGTCCATGCTTAAAATGCCGACGATCTTCCCATCCGGTGTCCGTAGTGGAGCGTAAAGCATGTCCTGAGGGTGCCAGTCAACCATGTCTTCAGGCTTTAGGCGGCTTGGAACACCAGCATACGTTGTCACTTCATCAGGCGGCGCATGTGGCGGAACACCGTGAACGTGTTCGCGGACCCATGGGTCTGACCAAGGGAGATAGTAAAACTCGCCTATCCTATACCTTTCAAATTTTGGTCCCAAACGTTCCCTCCAAACGTGGGCTGGAGCCTTCCTCTCCTCTAAAAGCTTCACCTCATCTTCTGTCAGACCAACTGTGACAAGCTCTTTTGCCTCCAGGTTTTCGTCTCTGAGGGAGATTACAACCCTTCGCCACCCTGAATCTCGTATTGCCTTGGCTATGATTAATAGTCTTTCACGCATGCTTTTAGCATGCATTATTTTTGTTAAGCTTTCCATCAGAAGGGTTTGTTTCTTTGATAGCGACTTCAGACTTTCAAGTCTTTTCAGATTACATACGGTTACGGCAACGTGG
Organism: uncultured Candidatus Bathyarchaeia archaeon; assembly: GCA_964573785.1. GTDB lineage: Archaea > Thermoproteota > Bathyarchaeia > Bathyarchaeales > Bathycorpusculaceae > JAGTQI01. The sequence goes on along the minus strand of CAZNKF010000008.1, from coordinate 33,330 downwards.
GAGGACAAAATTTCCAGAAGCTTCAAATCTTTCTCGTTGAAAGCGTTAACCCTTTCACGTTCAGCGTTTAAAACCCCTAAAACCTCTTCCCCCATTTTAATTGGCACGGCGAGCTCGGAAAGCATGCCAGGCCTCCCTTCAACATAGGCTTTCTCCCTCCTAACATCTGGAACGATGATGGGTTTGCCCAGCCTAGCAGCCTTCGCTGTTACGCCCTTCTCCCCGCATATTGGGAGGACAAGCTCAAGCTGTTCTGGATATTTGCGGTGGGCTACAAGGCGAATGTTTTTACCCTCAACCATAAATATTGAGGCGTATTCAAAGCCAAGTATCTTCTCCATGGCGTCAAGTGTTAGCTGGTAAACCTCATCAACGCTTCCAGCCCTATTCAGCTCACGTCCATAAAGAGCCAGAAGGGATATCTTCTCCTCGAAGCTCCTACGCTCAGAGACTTCCCTCAATGTGAGGTGGGCTCCAACAACTTTCCCATCCTCTCTGATAGGGGCAACCCTATACTCCACAAGCCTGGGGCCTCCCATGGTGGAGACTTCAACCTCTCCCTGCACAATTTTGCCGCGTAAAACTTCCAACCTATGCTTCAAAACCATCGGCCAATACTTCTTTGGGATAAATTCAAGCATGTGCCTTCCAACAAGCTCGTCCTCGCCGTAACCGCATCCCTCCAGGGCAGCCTTGTTAGCCGCCAGGACACGCCCATTTCTGTCCAGTATCAACATGGCGTCGGATGCAAACTCAAAAAGTTCACGGTACCTCTTTTCGGAAAACCTTAGCTTCTCCTCAACCTCCTTAAATTTGCTTAAATCCGTTACGAGGAGAACCGCGCCGACAAACCTGCCATCCTCAAAAACTGGAACGCCTACAACTTTGAGATAAGATTTCTCTCCATAAATTGAAGCGTAGGGAGTTTCCACGTCAAACGTTTTTCCCTCCAAGAGGTTGTTAAGTTTCTCAACAAGCCCAGTTTTCTTGACGGGCTCCAAATCTCGAATGTCAACTCCCATGGCTTTTGACTCTTCGCCTGCTGGAACCCCGAGGATCTCCCGCATTTTGGGGTTTTCATAAATAATGCGGAAACCCTCATCAACTGCAAGGATTCCCGAGGGACAAAAATGCAAAATCTCCTTATAACCGAACATTATCCATAACGCCCTTTAACATTTACATTAACGCGGATGGTTGTTTTGGTCCGCCTCCGCCCACACGATTTCCCCACCTTACAGGGCTTTCTCCGCTTTTCAGCCTGCCTTTCAGCTTGACGTATAATGTATGAGAAATCAATTTTCCCCTTCAAATCAAATTCCAATTCAAGGTTAGAATAAAGCTCAAAAGCTATTGCCTTAAGGAGAAGCTCAGCTCCAACGCCGAAAATCCGCTTTAAAACCTCTTCAAAAAGTTCCGGCTTTTTATGCCACTCCCCCCTCTTCAAGCCGAAGGACTTCTCAACATGATGGCAAACAGCCTGCCTTCCGGATTCCCCCAAAAGAAGCATAGCCCTCTCAACCGCCACGTTAAAAGCCTCCCTAAAAGAGGGATCATTAATCTGGTGGATGCTGTCCTCCATACTGCATCGTAAGACTTAATACTCATGCAAATATTAAAAAATTATGAACCAACAATATGAAAGAATTATGAACCCAACATATTGATTCTCCCTTCCCACCCTATAAACGCTCCAAAATAAGAGAAAACCGCAACGTTTCAGAGGTCTACACTCTACGCAGCAAGATAATGGAAGAGGTGAAGTTTACAGATAATAATGGTGAAAACTATCCTCCAGAGTAAATGGCTATGTTTCCCCTTTCAGTAACAACTTTAACTACGTAGTTGCCTTCTGGCAATGATATGTCGGAACGCTGATATAGTATTGTGTCGCCCGGGTTTATGAAGATGTCCGCATCGTACCTTTTATGAAGTGTTGCATCGTTCACCCATATGGAAACTATGTGTATGGTTGACGGCCCAGCATTTTTCAATTTTAACACTGTTCCAGTTTTGTAGATCTCTTCATCCCCTCATGCAGCATTGGATGGCGGCGGATCCACATATTTGCGGAGGGTGAAAAGCCATGATTTTTGAGTGCTTCTTTCATTTGTAATGTCTATGTAATTCGTGTTGTCTCCCTTTGAAACACCGAGGGTTGGAGTAAAGTTTGCCAGGTTTGTTGCATTATCTAAGTTAAATTTTACGTCCCCTTTCTATACAGTATGGCCTGAAACTTGACCGAGTCAGCTGAAGCACCAAATCTTGTTGCTTCCCACGTTATCACCATGTGGTCGCTATAATTGTCATGTATACGCCCGGTGTTGAAACAACTCCTCCTGCCCTGTCTGTTCTTAGGTCGTCCCAGAATGGAGCTACCATCCACCTCTGTTTTAGTTCAGCTAAGCTGTTTGTCCAGTCGTTTGTTGCAGGTGTTGGGTCGAAAATTCCGAAGCCGTTGGAGCAAACGTATACCCTGCTTTTGAACTCCCTCCAGAATGGAAAGTCGAATGGAATGTTCTGCCATGATCCAACATCATCGCCTGTTGCAACGCTGGTTGTGGAAATCCTCTCCGTCCACTCATATTGAAGGTTGATTTTCGTGTATGTCGCCTCAAGCGTGCTCGTTATGTCGCTTGCGCTTGCAACAGTTGAATTTCCATAGTAAACGTAGATTGTAGCTAAGGATGAGCTTGCAGGTATTTGGGGAACTTTAACCCAGAAGGTGGCGTTTAACCCTTCATAAACCACTTCACGCCAATATGGAATGGCCTGCTCCGCCCCGCTTGTGGCATTGTACCACGTGAGCCTGACATCGTCAAAGTCAGGCTGGCTTACATGATTTGTGTAATAAGTGTTTCCACTGCTTAAACCACTACCGTTAACGATTGTTACGGACACTTGGTAGTCCTCCAGAACGCCAACGCTGCTCCCGGTAATGTTGTGCTGTACACGATAGTTAAAACCTAAATAATACCAAGCTGGCGTAAGCGGCGCAACATCAAGGACTTCAACTTTTTCCTGCATCTTTTCCCAATCAACCTGGTTCATCTGAGACTGCCATAGGAAAACGTTTGCGACAACAATCACCACTAATATCAGGCTTAACATAACAACAATAACGTTGCTAACGCCCTTATGGCCAGCCTTAATCCTCAGTTTAACCTCACCCTGAAACGATCACGATAACACTTACATGAATAAGCTCAAAATGCTTTATGAAACGTTAATCCTAATTTTAAATAAATTTGCTTGACAGTGCTTGCCCCTATTAGGAGCTTTATGGAGGAAAGAGACTTCAAGACCGATAGCCCGGTTTTCTGGACGGAAAGTCAGGGGTTAAACACGTGTTCGACATAGTTGCCCAAGCCAAAGGAGCAGCGAAAAACATAATCGTCATTAACACGTCGGTTTCTACAACTAAAGAACCCGTTCCAGACCGTTGTATCATTGAGATGTTTGCAAAGATCTACAACTCAGCAGTAAACAAGGCATTTTTTATAGCTATTCCTAAGATTAGTAAAAGCGGAAGGAAACTTGCCGAACTGTATAGAATTCAGGTGGTTGAAGCGAAAAAGCCGGATGAGGCGTTGGAAAAGTTAAAAGCATACTTACATAAAATCTTCAGATTCTTTCTCGAATGTGGAATTCGCAACGTCCATCGCCTTTGGCCATACACTTAGTTTCAGCCGCCTCAACAGGCTTCTTGAACACGGTGCTCATGTATCCAGCAAAGTATCCCCTTGTCCAGTGGCAAACAGTGTAGGGCTTTCGGCATTATGCGTATTAGGAGTTGCGGTTCTTCTTGTGGTTTTGTTGAAGGCTTACCCGAAGTTTTCTTCAAGTGCCGACCCATTTTCAACATTTTTGTCTCTCCTTTGGACCAGGGAGCTGTCCCTCTTCTCATGGTTTTCTTTTAAGCTCATACACCTTGTTGTTTTGGGGATGTTCTGCTTATTGCTGGAGTCCTGTTGTGGGTTTTGAGTCGTCCCTATTGTCGCCAACTGGTTCATCCGAGAATTGTCGAAAAATAGTGTTTTACATTTTTTCCCTTCTTATTTCGAAGAGCACTGTTCCGCCTTCTGTGTAGGGCTTTCCCGGGTCTAAGCACTGTATGTATCCAGTTTCCCCCTCCTCTTTTGCTAAGCCCAGTTTTTTGAAGCTTATTCCCCGGCTTAATGGGATAAGCATTGAAAGCATGCAGCCAAAGGCGTGGACGCATATGTTGTCTGTTTTGTCAACAATTATTTTTGGTGATTCCACAACTATTTTTTCGCCGATGTTGAAGACTGGGCAGTTTCCCTTTACATCCTTAACAGTTATGATTAGGCGATATCTTTCCTCATCTTTCATTTCTTTGACCCAATTAGAATTTATGGTTGGGGCATTAGTTAATGTTTTATGGTTTAAGGCGTTGAGTTGGCAAACACTTAAAAGTCTTGTGAGAAGGGATAATTGCTACAGAAAGGGGTGTATGAGACAATGGAAAGCCGGCCAGTAATAGTTGCGGCTGGAAGGACAAAGTTTGGAGAGCATTATGAGAGACAGCCAGAGCGCCTCATAGAGGAGGCTTGGCTTAGGGCTTCTGAGGAGGCTGGGCTTGAGCGTAAAGACTTAGAGGCTTGCTACTTGTCTGATTATTTTTTGCCAATAACCAATAAGCTTGGACTCGAGGAGGGTTTTCTATCGGAGTTGACGGAGTTGCATGTGCCTATGGATGTTGTGCGCTCCTTTAGTTCGGCTTTTTCAAACGCGTGTAACGCTATTCAAGCTGGGAAGTATGACATAGTGCTTGTTGGCGGAATAGAGAAGATGACTGACCGTTGGGACAAAATTCGAGATGACCTCATGCTTTTGGAGGACCCTTGGAGTTTTTATGCTGGGTGCACGCCTGAAGCTAACCACGAGCTTATGCTTAGGGCTTATATTAGGCGGTATGGCATAAGTGGCGAGAACTTTGAAAAGTTAGGCGTCGCCTTGGCGCAAATCTCCGTTAAAAACCATTTGAACGCCTTGAAAAATGAGTATGCCCAATTCCAGCGGAAAATAACCGTTGAGCAGGTGCTGGAAGCTAGAAAGAATGCAAAGCGTTGCTTGGGGCTTTATGATTTTGCACCAATATCCGACGGTGCCACAGCGGTGATTTTAGCCAGCGAAGAGACAGCCAAAAAGCTGACAGACAAGCCGATTTACATGCTTGGCTCCGCATCAGCCACCGACTATTTAACATTTCCAGCCCGCGAAGACTTGACTGGTTTTCTTGCAACTCGCCTAGCTGTGGAGAAAGCCCTAAAAACTGCTGGAATAAGCCTATGGGACATACAAGTGCTGGAGCTTTACGACCAGTCCACTGTTATGGAGATGGTTTCCCTTGAAGATTTAGGCTTCTGCCCCCGTGGAACGGCTTGGAAAGCAATTTTTGAAAGCTGTAAAGACTATAAAGGCTACTACGAAATTAACGGGAAGAAGCTTTTCGTCAACATGAATGGCGGCTTAAAGGCTGACGGAAACCCTTTGGGTGCCACTGGCGGAGCCCAAATCTACGAGGTTGTAAAACAGTTGAGGGGAGAGGCTGGAGAACGCCAAATAAAGGCTGATGAAAGGCTAAGGTTTGGATGTGTGCTTGAACTGGAGGGTTTCGGCACAAAAAGTTATGTTCACATCTTTGGAGGAGGTTTCTAAATGAGCAGTGAACCAATAGAAAGGCGGGTTTCATATCTGGGCGATAGGCTTAGGGGCAGACGCTGCCAAATCTGCGGAAAAGAATATTTCGAAATAAGGGACTACTGCGGAAACTGCGGGAGAAAAAGCTTCGGAAAAATGGAGGATATAGACTTCTTCTATGAGAAGGGAAAACTTGAACTCTGCACGCTTATCAATGAGCCCACAAACAAGTTTACAAAGCTTGGCAGCTACGTTTATGGCATAGTCTCCTTCCACAACGGCAAGATAAGGGTTCCCGGAAGGCTCACAGACAAAATAATTAGGGACGGCGAAACCATAGATTTCTCGGCTTTTGAGGGCAAGGAGGTTGTCCCAAGGTTTAGGAGGCGCTATTCTGTTGAGAGAAGTGAAATCATTCCAACAATCTCTTTAGCTTTCACCTTTGCCGACGAATATTATCCACATCAAGAGTATCACAGGGTGAAGCCTAACAAGGAGTATGATGCGCCTGGCATAGTTGGCTATGGTGTGTACACGTCTAGGTTTAGGATTAGGGATGGTGGCATAGAGCGTTCGGTTCCCTTCATAGATGAGGATGCCATAACAGCGGCTGTTGAGGCTGGAAAACTTGCCTTAATCCATTCCGGCGTTGACAGCTCGCTTGTTGGCAAGGTTTATGTTGGCTCCGAGTCAAATCCATATGCTGTTAAGCCCATAGCCTCGAAGGTTGCCCAAGTCTTGAAGCTCGGTGAGGAGGACGAGGATGTTCAAGGCGTCGACGCTGTGGACACGGAATTCGCATGCAAAGCGGCTACAAGCATGTTTAAGGACGCCGCCTCGCTTGTCAGCTATCCAAAAATGGGTGTTCCATACGCCATAGTTATTGGTGCAGACAACTCGCAAGCGGCTCCACGGGATTCTCCTGGCGGGGAGTTGGACTTTTTTGTGGGTTATGGCGGGTGCGCCTACATATTCGGAAAAACAGACGTAATAGCCGAGTTTGAAGGATGGTACTCATGCACTTCTGACACGCCAGACTTCTGGCGGAGGGACGGCGAACCATACCCCATGCATGGTGGACGTTTTACTGGAGACCCAGCCTACTTTAAACACGTAAGGAAAGCTGCAAAGAAGCTTATGGAGAGGCTGGGCTTAAAGCCAAGCGACATAAACTATTTTGTGGCGCATCAGCCCAACGTTCAGTTTCCAGTTAGAATAGCCCGAGAACTAGGCTTCAGAGAAGAGCAGTATTCGCCTTCGCTTCAAGTTGCAAAGTTTGGCAACACATATTCAGGTTCTTCACCGGTTGGCTTAGCAGCAGTCCTTGACGTCGCAAAGCCTGAGGAGCGCATCCTAATTGTAAGCTACGGTTCAGGAGCCGGAAGCGACGCCTACTCTTTCGTAACAACAAGCCAAATAACAGAAAAAAGACAACGCCAAAAACTAACAGTAAAGTATCAAGCGGAAAACCCGTTCCTAGAGTATGTGGACTACACCATTTATAGGCGGCTTAAGGCTGGGATGTAAGCAACCTTTAATAGTAGTGCCGATGACAAAATACAGCGGAGTCAAAACCAATGTCAGTGCGCGAAGTGTTTAGGGTTATATACGCACCCCACAAAGCCTTCAAAGAAATAATACAAAAACCCGGGTACAAAGGACCGCTAATAATCATGCTTCTATTTGTGCTTTCTTTTTCAGGGTTCTATTATGTCTTCTCCACGAGGGTTTACTATGACCAAACAGAACCAAAACTATCGGATTTAGATAAGTGGACGGAAAATGCTAGTCTCTGGCGCTCAAATCAAGGTGCAGAAGTATCAAATAACACTTCAGATTACATCGAAGGCAACTACTATGGAAACAAAAGCATCCAATTCAAACTAAAAAATAGCAGCTGGATTTTTATGGAGCTAAAAATTCCAGAAACGTTAAACTGTATCGAGCCAAATCAATATACAAATCTAACGTTTAGAGTAAAAATAGTTGAGCCCTCAGAGGCCCCTTCAAAAATGAGCATTTATCTACTCTCGGAAAACTCAACGAATAAATACTTTAACTATACTTTGAGGGGCGACTCCATCAGGGTTGGCGTTTGGGATACTAAAACAATTTTATTGAGGGAGTTTTCAAGCGTTGATGGCAACTGGTCTAACATCACCGGTTTAAACCTCAAATTAGAATGGCTTGACAACAAAAACATTACGGTTCTAATTGACGGAGTTTTCTTCCATGGCTATTATAAGTCCATATTTGAGATGAATGGAAGTACAATAATGGTTAATTCTATGATAAACGGGTTTATGCAGTTCACTATACAGTGGGTAATCCTCGGCATCATTCTATATTTGTTTTCAAAGCTTTTTAGGGCACAGCCGGTTTGGAAAACCATGCTCACCATTTCCGGGTTTGTACTCATAACCTTCTTCATACAAAATCTAGTTCTCACCGGGGTTGTTCTTGCTTACCCTGAAATGCATTTATCTCTTGAAACGCTAGGCGGAGTTTCTGGGGAAGGGTGGACTGTGGATGCGCAGAACTTCACGTCCATCTTAACCATTAAATATGATATTTTAGACAGAATTGTGTACTTTGTTTGGATTGTAGCCCTATGCAGTATTGCAGTTCATTTATTGTTTGAATTCCCGTGGTCAAAAAGCATTTCTGTCTCCCTCCTCAGCAGCATTATCAGCATGCTGGCATTTCGCTTCTTAATTTATGGAGGAGTTTGGCTCTAATCAGCACTTTTAGCTACTCATATCTTAAGGCAACTATCGGCGGTATTTTTGAGGCTCTGTAGGCTGAGAGAATTCCGCCCGCCAATCCTATCCAGCCTATCTCAGGCAAAAGTAATACTTTTATACATATGGACATTTCTATGAACAGTCTCAGTAGGGATTCGTTTGTCGATAATCCTTGATGTGCGCAATGTTAAGAAGAGTTATCGTATGGGTAAGGTTGTTGTTCAAGCTTTACAAGATGTTAGTTTTAATGTTGAGGAAGGAGAGTTTCTAGCTGTTTTGGGTCCTTCTGGAAGTGGAAAATCCACACTCCTACATATAATAGGATGTTTAGATCGACCAGACGATGGAGAAATCATAATTGAAGGGAAAAATGTCCTAAGGTTAAGCGATGACGAGTTGGCCCACCTTCGCCTCAAAAAGATAGGTTTTGTTTTTCAGTTTTTCAATTTATTGCCAAGATTAACAGCCCTTGAAAATGTTATGTTGCCTCTAATCCTGGCAGAAGCCTCGGACAAAGAGTCCTACAAAAGGGCTAAAGAACTTTTAGAGTTAGTTGGGCTTGGAGGACGCCTAAACCATAGGCCTTCAGAGTTAAGTGGTGGAGAACAACAACGAGTAGCCATCGCTAGAGCCCTCATCAACAATCCAAAATTGGTTTTGGCTGACGAGCCCACAGGCAACTTGGATACCAAATCGGGCTGGGAAATAGTTAATTTGATGAGAAGACTTAATGAGGAGATGAAGCAAACGTTTATTGTAGTTACTCATGACCCTCAAATAGCTGAGGTTGCGGATAGAATAATCTACATTAAAGACGGCTTAATTGAAGGGGTTAAAAGCGTTTCAAGGCGAGGACGATGAAACTAAGTAAACTGTTGAGTATGGCTTGGCTAAACCTAAAGCAAAGAAAGCTGAGGACAGCCCTCACCACTTTGAGTGTTGTGATAGGCATTACAACGATTATAGCTGTGGCCTCACTGGGTGAGGGTTTCAGGGGAGAAATTAAACAAAGAATGGAGCAGGGCTTCGAACTTGACGTTCTAATAGTTTTTCCGGGAAGCTTCACCGCGGGCTTAAGGGAAGGCTTCGGTCCAGAGGATATAAAGTACATTAAGGGGATAGAAAACGTAACTCTCGTAACCCCTCTCATAACCATACCCTTAACAGAATACATGGAGCTACGCAATGAAACGGGCGTTAAGCTTGGAGCTTTCACAATTGGCGGAGTAAACTTCACAGAAATGCGAGAAATGCTCCCCCAAAGATTCATATTAATGAAGGGGAATTTTCCCGAAGAGAATGAAACGGGAAGGATTGTTTTGGGCTATAAGGCTAGCATAGTTAACGAAACAACCGTTGCGGACATAAATAATAATGTAACATTAATCGTGCCTCGCCCTTCTGGAACTTTACAATTGAATTTCACAGTTTCCGGGATACTTGCTAAGGGGGGCACCTCTGGAATAACAAATTTTGACTATTGGGCATTTATCTCCATAGATGACGCCCTCAATATAGTTAGCAATAAAGAAAAGCCGTATCAGGTGATCCTCGTGAAGGTTTCAAGCGTTCAGAAAGCAGAAAGTGTTGCGAGAGAAATTGAAAAACATTTTTCACCATACTCCGTTACTGTTTTTGTTCCAGTGGCCTTTGCGCGGCAAGTTGATGGCATATTAACCCTTGTTCAAATGTTTCTTGTCGCTATAGGGTCAATTTCACTTCTTGTGGCTGGGGTGGGCGTAATGAACATTATGACCGTAGCAGTCATGGAAAGAACCCGTGAGATTGGAATATTGAAGGCAGTGGGTGCCAAAAACCGCACAGTGTTGGGCATGTTTTTGGCAGAGGCCTTATTAATAGGTGTTATGGGAGGTTTAGTTGGAGAATTTACGGGATGTTTCTTCTCTTATGGTTTAGCTCTGATATTGAATAATTTCTTACAGCCTACCAGCATTGAGGTGGGAGAACGACCGGACATTCAGCGTATAGTGATGACTCCAGCACTCTCGCCAACTTGGATGGTAATAGCCTTTTTATTTGCGATAATTATCTGCATAGCCTTCGGCATGTATCCTGCGAGAAAAGCCGCAAAAATGAACCCTGTTGAAGCTTTACGTTATGAATAAACTAGCAAGGTTTATATTTTTGGCTGCCTTTCTTGATGCTAACTAGCCTCTGCTGGAAACTCGGTGTTCCGCCTTCGCTGAACACTTGAGTTTTTGGCTTTTGAGGCTGTTCCGCGATAAGGACGAAAAACAGCATGCCAAGAAGGCTTCCAGAAAAAACAAAAAACATCCGGAGAAAACCAAGAAGGTTTGGGAGTAGCAGACGCTTCAACCCCGGCAAACCACTTTTCCAAATGGCACCAGTCAAGGAAAACCAAGAATTAGAGGTTGTTATAGACGACATTGGGAGCAGAGGAGACGGCATAGCCCGAATACAGGGCTACTTAATTTTTGTTCCAAACAGCAAAATAGGCGAGCGTGTTAGAGTGCGCATCGTTTCTGTTGGGGGAAAATTCGCCGTCGCGGAGAGAATAGCCTAAAAGGGGATTGTGAAAAGGTTGAAGATTAAGGAACTGCGAAACGGAATGAAACGAGTAAATGTTGAAGCCAAAGTCGTAGAGAAATCAGCTCCAAGAGAGGTTCTCTCAAGGTTCAGTGACATAACCCACAAGGTGGCAACAGCCATAATAGCAGACGAAACTGGAACCATAAAGCTGACCCTATGGAACGACCAAATAAACCAGGTGAACGTCAACGACACGGTTAAGGTGGAAAACGGCTACGTAACAAGCTTTAAGGGAGAAATCCAGCTAAACGTCGGAAAATACGGAAAACTAACAGTCGAATGAAGCGCGGAACAATTTTAAACGAATAAGGGCGAGGTGAAAACGTATGGAAGAGAGAAGAAGATTCGGCGGAAGAAGAGAGTTCGGAAAAGGACCAAGAAGATTCCCGCCAAAACCAGTTGAGCTAGGCAAAGAATACGAAGTAGACGTAACAGAAACAAGCCGAAGAGGCGAGGGAATAGCCCGTATCCAAGGGCTAGTAACCTTCATACCAAACACAAAACCAGGAGACCATGTCAAAATAAAGATAACGAGGATAAGCCGAAGATTCGCCGAAGCTGAAGTTGTAGAGACCGGAGCTACAGAATAGTAAAGGAACGTATACGCGCAGAACCTCGTTCCCAGAATTCTCATTTTCTAAATTCTTTTAGAGATGGCAACCTAGCTGTGCATACATTGTGGTAATTATTAATTTTAAAAAAGAGGAGGGTTATTGCCCGTATCTTGCTTGCAGTCCGAGGATGTCGCCCAATCCAAGCGTCCGCTTGTGTGTTTCTCCATAGCCTGAATAGCCATACATCGTCAACCAGTAGTCCACGTCATCGTATAGGTCAGCTAAGCCACACCAGTGTCCAAACTCATGTGTCATGATGCTCTGCACATCCATCTTGCCAGCCTCGCCGCTTAGACTCCATTTGAACCGAGTGTTCATCCTCGTGTCAGTTTCAATTATTGTGTCGCCCGTATACCATATGTAGGTGACAGCGATAACATTGGGGTTCGAGTACAAGCCCCATGCAACAACATTGTATCCGTCGCGAACCCCAGCGCTTCTGCGTGTTGTACTTTGATAAGCAAAAAGAATAAAGCTTGTTTGCTCATCCCACACATTTGCCGCGGCTCTAATTGTGCTTACAACAGCTGCTGTTGAGAAGCCGTAACTATTTTTCGGGTTTATCCAATACTTTATTGTTGTATGCCAATAATAAGGCAGCAACTTGTAGTCCGGATTTTCCATAGAATTGTCTTCGGCTGGTATCTCAGCAAGAACGACACGTCCACGGCCACGACCGTACCATTCAACAACCATCAAGCAGGCTGGTGCTTCAGTGAAAGTCAAATGCAGCATCGAAAACATGGATAACGAAACCAGAACAATTATGGCTAAACACCAAAACTTCTTCATTTCAACCATCCACAAACTAAGAATATGCAAAAAGGTTAAAAGCGTTACGCCATACCCACAAGCCACACATGCTATGAAACCTTCGATCATTATTAGTTGATTGGTGGGCCGGACCGGATTTGAACCGGTGACCTTCCGCACGTCAAGCGGATGTCCTAACCGAGCTAGACTACCGGCCCGCTTTTGTCGGGAATAGTTTCTTACAGTTCTGATATATAGCTAATTCGTCTCTTGGTATTTGGGGAGTTTGGATAAAGATTTAAGGTTTAAAAAAGATTTTAGAAAGTGGCAACTGCGCCGGGATGGCGGAGTGGATAACGCGCAGGCCTTGAGGTGAGGAACAATGCTAAAACTAAAGGAAAAGGCGTTGCAAAACAAGGAGTTAGCTTACGCTATTGTAGGTCAAGCACTATTAGATGAAGGCAGTATTTTAACGAATAAGCTTGAAATATTTTATAACGATGAAGAAACCGCTAGGTATCTATTTGACATTGCCAAACGTTGGGGTCTTGCAGATACTTTCAGGATTAAACGCGCTCTGAATCAGATCAAGTATGGCTTTACAATAAAAGCCGAAGCAAGAGCACCATTATATGAGAAAATTGGTCCATTTCCAGATAAGGTCAGGGATATCGCCTTCAAGCATTTGTTACGACCTTTAAATGGAAGACCTAAGTACCCACAGGGCGTAGCCAAAAGAAGGATAATTGCTTCGCTTGAGCAAGAACCTAAAACAGTCCGACAATTATCCTACGAACTGAATCTGTCTGGCTCTTCGGTTAAACAACATTTGAATGACTTGAAAGCAAGCAAGAAAGTAACTATAATCGGGAAAAATGTTAACTCCATAAAAGGAAAAAGAAAATGTGCTTTCATCTGGGGCGTTGTTCCTCACAAGTAAGCCTGTGGCCTTTCGGGGCCGCGTGGGTTCGAATCCCACTCCCGGCGCCAAAAATTGCCATTTAATGAGTTTAAGGGAGTGTTTCTTATGCGTTGTTCTGGTTGTGGGGAATGTTGTCGTGAAACTGAGATGGAGCTTTCAAGTGATGATATTCAGAGGCTTGTGGATGCTGGTTACAGCTCTGAAGATTTTATTGTTGTCCGTGATGGTGTGCCACGTCTTAGGAATGTTGATGGTTGGTGCTATTTTTACAGTCCAGCTGAAAAGAAGTGTCGGGTTTATAGGATAAGGCCTTTGGGATGTCGCCTTTACCCAGTTGTGTATGTGGATGGTGAGGGTGTAGTGTTGGATGATTTGTGCCCCATGAGGCACACTGTCTCAGAAAAAGAGTTTAAGAGGAAGGCGAGAGCCCTCAAGGGGTTTTTGGAAAGGATTTATGGGGAAAGCGTTTCTCGTTGATGGTTTAGGGCTATTTGAAGTCCCATCCGAAAAGTGCCAGGTCAAAGTCTGTTATTAGGCCTACAAGTTTGTTTTTGGCGTTTACAACTGGAATTCGTCTGAGATGTCTATTCTTCATTGTTTTGACGACATCGAGAACCGTGCTGTTTGGTTTGCATGTGACTAGGTCTTTTGTCATTATGTCTTCAACCTTTAGCTTTCTTACATCGGCTTGTGAATAGACTGCTTTTGTGATTATGTCTCTGAAGGTAAGGAGTCCACGTAAAATGCCTTTTGAGTCGATGACGGGTAGGCATTCTACATCGCGTTCAATCATTTTTTTCACTGCATCTTCCACCGTGCTGTCTATGAAAACTGTGATTAGGTTTCTTGTCATAATCCTGCCGACTTTCACGTTAAGTTGGGCTAAATCCTTCATTACTAATCCAAACCTCTTTAAAGGGGCTTAAGATGCTTAAAAATCTATTCATGCCACTTGAAGGCTAAAACTCAAAATTTCTTGTCGTGCCTTTTGAGCGCAATTCAATTGTCTCTAAAGCATAAATTTGATACTCTCTCTATATTTTTGGCTTAGAAAAAAGCCAATAGCAGCTCTCCCCCTCTAGATTTTGCTGCTAAAGTGGCTCTGGGAAACAGTTCTCCCTTCAGCTTTTTACCGCTTCTCCTAATGCCAACACGCCAACCGCTATAGTAGCGCCAATTAAGGCAATTATTGCTTGGAGCCCTCCGGAACCTGGTGGATGCTCCAGAAGGGCTCCGATAAGCCAGCCTGCAAGTGCAAATAGAACTATGCCGATGAATGCAAAGCTAAACTTCGCTTTATCCATCACCTTTCATCCCTTACTTTTATCAAACACTAGCTGATTTTAAAGTTATAGGTTTAATTAGATTTAAAAATGCGGTTTATTTTTAGGTAAACTTTTAATCTTCGTCGCCGAATTTTCAAGGTGCTGGTGTTTCGGATTTGGTTACCCTTCATCTTGACAAGATTTTTAATCCTAAAAGTGTGGCTGTTGTTGGCGCCAGCGACGAGGAAGGCTCTGTAGGACATGCCTTAATGAAGAATTTTCTTGAATCTGGTTTTGAGGGTGAGGTTTACCCGGTAAACATCCGCAAGAAGGAGATTTTGGGAGTTAAAGCTTACCAAACTGTGGAGCAGCTTCCAAAGGCTGTTGATTTGGCTGTTATAGCCACTCCGGCGAAAACTGTTCCAGAAGTTGTTGAGCAGTGTGGCAAGGCTGGAATAAAGGGATTAATCATTGTAAGTGCTGGTTTTAAGGAAACTGGTCCAGAGGGCAAAGCCCTAGAGGACAAGATTCTCGAGATTAAGCGGAAATATGATTTACGCATTATTGGACCTAACTGTTTGGGGGTTATTCGCCCAAGCATAAGGCTAAACGCCACCTTCATTAATAAGATGCCTAGACCGGGCAACATTGCCTTCATAAGCCAGAGCGGAGCCCTCGGCACAGCCATACTAGACTGGGCTGTTCACGAAAACGTTGGCTTCAGCCATTTCGTCTCCGTAGGCTCAATGATAGACGTTGACTTCGGCGACCTAATAGACTATTTTGGAATAGACCCGAAAACACGGAGCATCCTCATGTACGTTGAGGGTGTAACAAACGCTAGAAAATTCATGAGCGCCGCAAGACACTTCGCAAGAACCAAACCCATAATCGTTGTTAAGGCTGGAAAATACAGCGAAAGCGCAAGGGCTGCTGCCTCGCATACAGGCTCGCTTACAGGCGAGGACGATGTTTATGACGCCGCCTTTAAGCGTGCAGGAATAGTGCGCGTCGAAGAAATAGCAGACCTTTTTAACTGCGCCGAAGTTTTAGGCATGCAGCCACTCCCCCGCGGACAAAACCTTGCCATAATTACGAATGCTGGTGGGCCAGGCGTTATGGCTACAGACGCCCTCATAGGGATGGGAGGAAAACTCGCAAAGCTCAGCTCCCAAACAATGGACTATTTAAACAGCATTCTCCCGCTCTATTGGAGCCATGGGAACCCCATAGACATTTTAGGCGACGCCAGAGCCGACCGTTACAGAGCTGTATTGGAAGCATGCCTCAACGACGAAATCGTAGACGGAATCCTCATTATTTACACTGCACAAGCTGTGGCGGAACCCGTTGAAATTGCAAAAAGTATAGTGGAGCTTTTGAAAAGCAAGGGGCAGCGGGGCAAGACTATCCTAACCTCCTTCATGGGTAAAAAGGCTGTTGAGGAGGCAAACTACATTTTTAACGCCAACGAGATTCCAACATTCTCCACTCCGGAGCAAGCGGTGAAAACCTATCTTTACATGTACCAGTATAAGCGCAACCTTGAACTACTCTATGAAACCCCAGAAGAGCTGCCAGTTGACCTATCCCCGCCAAAACTTCCGATATTGGCTATTTTGAGGAATGCCGCATTAGAAAATCGTGAAGTGCTGACGGAGTTTGAAGCCAAAAGGGTTTTGGAGTTTTACAACTTTCCAGTTGTGAAGACCTATGTCGCCAAAGATGAGGATGAGGCTGTTGCCATTGCCTCGCGGATAGGCTACCCCATAGTCCTAAAAATTCTTTCTCCGCAGATAATTCATAAAACGGATGCTGGCGGCGTAATCCTCGACATTAAAAGTGAAGATGAGGTTAGGGAAGCCTTCAAAACCATAATGAGGAATGCCAAAAAGTATAATCCTAAAGCCGAAATCCTCGGCGTTACAGTTCAGCCAATGATTAAGAAGCGTGGCTACGAGGTTATCCTTGGTTCGAAAAAGGACATAGTCTTCGGTCCAGTTATAATGTTTGGGATGGGCGGCATAGGAGTGGAACTCTTCAAGGATTTCTCCATAGGCTTGCCGCCGCTCAACCAGACTTTGGCGAGGCGTATGATGGAGGAAACCAAAGTCTACCAGCTTTTGAAAGGCTATCGGAACATGCCTCCAGCCAACATCAAACGCCTCGAAGAAGTCATGGTTCTTTTCTCACATATGCTAATAGACTTTCCACAGATAAAGGAGATTGACATCAACCCCCTGTTGGTGGATGAAAAAGATGCCATCGCCATAGATGCCCGAATAATAATAGACAAAGAACTCATATTCGAAAAAGTTGAGCCCCACCAACATTTGGTTATAAGCCCATACCCCAAAAAGTATGAAACCTTATGGAAGCTCCGTGATGGGCGAACAGTGCTTTTAAGACCGATAAAGCCGGAAGACGAGCCATTATGGCTTGAAATGTTTAAGAACTGCTCAGAAGAGTCTATTCGCTATAAGCTGTTTCAGACGCTTAAGCACATGCCCCACGAGGTTAGAGTCCGCTACTGCAACATAGACTACGACCGCGAAATAGCCATAGTAGCCGAAATAACAGAAAACGGCAAGAGAAAAATAATTGGAACAGCCAGAGTAAGCATAGAACTGGACGGAAAAACAGGCGAAATAGCCTTCCTAGTGGCGGACCCATGGCAAGGCCTAGGCCTAGGAACAAAGCTTGTAGACTATGTTATTGAAATCTGCAGGGAAAGAGGCCTAGAAAGCGTTTACGGGATTATGCTTCCAGAAAATCGTAAGGCAATTGAACTTATGAGGAATTTGGGCTTCCAATTGAAGTATATGAAGGACGGCACAATAAGGGGAACCCTAAACCTGAAGGAGGAGGAACAGCCAACCAAACCCATAGAAGAGAAGGCGAAAGTGCAGGAAACAATTGCGACTGCAGAGAAGGCTACAGATAAAGAAGCAGAGGCAGAAAAAGCTGCGTCAAGCTAGATTTCTCCTTATCCATCTTTTATGCTTTAAACTTGAATTAGGCTTAATGAAACATATTTTCTATTTATCCAATGAGCTAAATTTAAATTATAGAAGCCACAATAATCTAGCTTCATTAAAATTATGTATGACCGGTGATGAGAATGGAGAAACCTCAAAAACTGAAGTTCGCCTTTTACTGGGCAGCAAGTTGCGGTGGATGCGAAATTGCCGTTTTAGACATTAACGAGAAAATCTTGGACGTTGTAGCCAAAGCAGATATCGTGTTTTGGCCTGTAGCCATGGACATAAAATACAAGGATGTTGAAGCCATGCCCGACAAAAGCATAGACGTCTGCTTCTTTAATGGCGCCATCCGCAACAGCGAACAAGAGTACATGGCTAAGCTTCTAAGGCAGAAGGCGAAAGTGCTTGTGGCTTTCGGCTCATGCGCCTGCGACGGCAGCGTCGTCGGTTTAGGCAACTTATGGAACAGAGAAAAAATCTTTGAAAGAGCCTACCTTGAAACTCCGTCAACAAGAAATCCTGAACATACAACGCCCCAAACACGCTTCAAAGTGCCACAAGGCGAGTTGGAGCTTCCAGAGTTTTATGACGCTGTTAAGACTTTAGCGCAAACAGTCGATGTGGACTATTTCCTTTCGGGTTGTCCCCCTCCAGTTCCAAGGGTTATTGACGCCCTAGAAGCCATTTTAAGCGGCAAGCTTCCGCCTAAAGGTGCAAACCTCCTATTTAACAAGTCTGTCTGCGACGAGTGTCCAAGAGAGAAGAAAGACCGAAAAATAACCCAGGTGAAGCGAATCTATGAGATAAACGACGACTTCAAAACATGCTTCCTAGACCAAGGCGTTATATGCATGGGACCAGCCACAAGAGGTGGATGCAACGCCCAATGCTTGAAGGCAAATATACCATGCACTGGATGTGGCGGACCAGCACCCCGAGTGGCAGACCAAGGGGCAGCCATGGTAAGCGCCTTCGCCTCAATAGCCACAGACCCAAAAGTCATCGAGCAAGTCGTCGACCCAGTTGGAACTTTCTACAAGTATTCATTGGCTAACTCGATTCTGAGGAGGAGGGTGATCCGCAAATGAAAGAGATAGTTATAAACCCAATAACAAGGCTTGAGGGCCACGGAAAAATAACCATATTCTTAAACGCGGAAGGCGACGTGGACGAAGCCTACTTCCAAGTTCCAGAACTCAGAGGCTTTGAAAAGTTCTGCGAAGGCCGAAGAGCCGAAGACCTACCCATAATAACGCCTCGCATATGCGGCGTCTGCCCAGTGGCCCACCACATGGCAAGCGCCAAAGCCCTAGACGCAGCCTTCAACGTGGAACCGCCAGAGCCAGCCAAAAAACTCCGCGAACTCATGTATTGTGGCTATTATATTTATGACCACACTTTGCACTTCTACTATTTGGGCGGACCAGACTTCGTTGTCGGACCAGATGCGCCACCAGAAAAACGCAACGTTTTAGGCGTCATTGAAAAAGCTGGACTGGAAATAGGCAAGGAGGTCATAAAGCATAGAGCCTATGGCCAAAAAATAACAGAGATTTTGGGTGGAAAGGCAACCCACCCAGTAAGCGCGTGCATCCCAGGCGGATTTGCAAGACCAATTTCAGAGGAGGAACGCCAGGAAATCGAGCGCATGGTGAGAAGCTGCCTCGAATTCGCCAAGTTCTCGCTGAAACTTTTCGATGACATAGTGCTGAAAAACACAGCTTACGTGGACTTGATTAAGAGCAATGCATACACGCTTAAAACCTATTACATGGGCTTGGTGGACAAAAGCAACAAAGTAAACTTCTATGACGGAAACGTGCGCGTGGTAGACCCAAACGGGAGGGAGTTCGTAAAATTTTCTCCGAAAGAATATTTGGACGTTATAGAAGAACGCGTGGAACCATGGACCTATGTTAAGCTTCCATACTTGAAGAAGGTTGGCTGGAAAGGCTTCATAGACGGAGCGGAAAACGGCGTATACCGTGTTGGCCCCCTTGGAAGGCTTAATGCGGCCGACGGAATGGCAACACCACTCGCCCAAGCAGAGTACGAACGAATGTACGCCACATTGGGCGGAAAACCAGTCCACAACACATTGGCTTACCACTGGGCAAGGCTTATTGAATTGTTGTATGCTGCCGAACGCGCCCTAGAACTAGTAACAGACCCAGAGATAACAAGCAAAAACGTTCGAAAAAAGCCCGGCAAGCCAGGCGAAGGCGTTGGTATAGTTGAAGCCGCCCGTGGAACGCTTATCCACCATTACCAGCTAGACGAGAACGCCTTAGCAAAGAAAGTAAACCTAATCGTGGCTACAACGCATAATGTTCCAGGCATTTGCATGTCAATTAGGGATGCAGCTAAAGGCTTAATCAAGAAGGGTAAGGTTACAGACGGCTTATTGAACATGGTGGAGATGGCTTTTAGAGCCTATGACCCATGTTTCGCGTGTGCAACCCACTTTGCTGTGGGTCAAATGCCCTTGGAGGTGGAAATTTATGACAGCGAGAAAAGGCTCATCCAAAAAATCAAGAGGTGAAGGGAAAAGGAGAGTGAAGGTGGAAGCTATGGAAGAGGCAAAAGTTGGGGTCTTCCTATCCGACTGCGGCGGACAAATAGCAAAAATCCTCGACTTCGAAGCTCTAACAAACTTTGTGAAGGCTGTTCAAGGGGTCACTCTTGTGGCTCGGGGAAGCGAGTTCTGGCGCGGTGAAGGACTAAAAACCATAGTGGACGCCGTTAAAGCCAAAAAGATAAACCGCGTTGTCGTGGCTGAATCCCTTCCAAAAATCAGCGAAGTAGCCATAGCAAAGGCTGTAGAAGAGGCTGGGCTTAACCCCCACTTGGTGGAAGTTATAGACATTAAAGACCATTGTGCATGGCCCCATAAAGACATGCCCCGAGAAGCCACTGAAAAGGCTGAGGCGATGCTTCTGGCAGCCATAGAAAAGGCTAAACTCCTCGAACCTATTGAGAAGGCGGAGTTTCCAGCCGTCAAATCCGTTTTGGTGATAGGCGGCGGATTAGCTGGCATTCAAGTGGCTGAAGACTTGGCTGACATGGGCTTTCAAGTCTACCTTATTGAGAAGGAGCCTTTCGTGGGAGGCTTGGCAGCCAAAGCCGTTCGCTTCTTTCCAACGGATGACTGTGCCACATGCATCCAGTCTCCAGCGACAGACCTTAAAACTGTAACCCAAACTTCGAGGAAATGTGTTTACCGTTCGGGCTTCTCTGAAATTCCAAATCTGAAAGTTTTGACAAGCGCCAAAGTCTTGAAGGTTGAGGGTGGAACTGGCAACTTCCATGTAACAATTGAGCGTAAACCCCGCTACGTTAACGAGAAAAAATGCGTTGCATGTGACTTGTGCACAAGCGTCTGTCCAGTTGAAGTGCCAGATGAGTATAACGCTAAACTAACAAAGCGGAAAGCCATATACATAAACAAGCCGCTGGTTTATCCGCCAGCCTACGCCATAGACGCTAAAGCCTGCAGGTTCCACGAGTGTGCAAAATGCGTTGAAGTCTGCCCGACAAAGGCTATTGAGCTAGACCAGAAACCCGAACATGTTACGCTTAACGTTGGCAGTATAATTGTGGCTACGGGCTTCCGTGAATACGACCCAAGCGTCATAAAAGAGTACCATTATGGCGATTATCCAGACGTAATAACCCATCTGGAATTGGCAAGGATGCTTGACGCCTTCGGTCCAACAAACGGCGTGCCCGTTAGACCCTCGGACAGAAAGCCGGCAAAACGCATAGTTTTTGTGCAGTGTGTAGGCTCAAGGGACAGGCGTTGGAACCCTTACTGTTCGAGTATTTGCTGTATGATATCGTTGAAGCATGCTACGCTGATTAAGGAGGCTTTCCCTGATGCCGATGTAACCATATGCTACATAGATATTCGCACAACCGGGCGAGAACACGAATACTATTATGAAAGGGCAAGAGAGATGGGCGTGAAATTCGTTAAGGGAAGACCATCAGAGATCATCCACGACCCAGCCACAAACACATTGGTCGTCGAGGTTGAAGACGAGATTTTAAGAAGGCTTTTGGAGTTGGAAGCCGACCTTGTGGTTTTAGCCACAGCCATGGTTCCATCAGAAGACACCAAAGAACTCGCACAAATTCTAGGCTTGGAACTGGACCAAGATGGCTTCTTCAAAGAATACAACGCCAAACTGAGACCAACCGAGACAAAGCGGAGGGGCATATTCATCTGCGGAGGCGCCGTCTTCCCCAAAGACGCCCCGACAACTTCGCTTCATGCACATTCAGCAGCTGTTAAGGCGGCCAAATTCCTTATGAACGGCAAAATCGTCAAAGACTTGAAAGTGGCTGTTGTAAACCAAGATTATTGTGGAAACTGCCAGTTCTGTCCAGTAACATGCCCCTATGGTGCTATAAACCTCGAGCCTAAAGGGGAAGGACATTTCGCGGCTAAGGTTTCAGAACTCATATGTGAAGGCTGCGGTGTCTGTGTTGGCACATGCCCAGTGGGCGCCATAGAACTCCGCCACTTGAAGCCAAGCCAGATTACCGCTCAAATAAAGGCTTTGTTGTCGGTGAACGGGGTTTCTAAACCGCTGGTGCTGGCTTTCAGCTGCTCAGAATGTGGTCACGCAGCCATAGACTCCTCTGGAATGGCCATGATGAGCTACCCAGCCAATGTAAGAGTGTTGCGAGTTCCATGCACAGGCGTAATCCAAGTCCAGCATATACTGGAGGCTTTCAAGGCTGGAGCCCAAGGCATTATGGTTGTGGGATGCAAACCAGACGGATGCCACTACGAGGTTGGAAGCCAAAAAGCAAAACAAAAAGTGGAGTTGGCAAAGGCTCTGCTTGGAGCTTATGGCATAGAACCCGAAAGACTTGAAATGTTCAACTTAGTATTCATCGAAGGAGATAAATTCGCCGAAGCAGCCAAAGCCATGACCGAAAGAGTGGAAAGGCTAGGCTCCCTTCAACTAGCCTAGCTAAAAGCGAAAACTCCAAGGGGAGAGAGGCAAAATGGCTGAAGAGAAAACCGAAAAGCCTCCAGCCATAGACTTTTCAAAGGAGATAACTAGCAGACTCGGCGGAGAAACAATAACCCACTGCTACCAGTGCGGAACATGCGCCAGCACATGCCCCGTTGCAAGAACAACAGAACGCTATAATCCACGCCAAATAATAAGACTTGCACTTCTAGGGCAAAGAGAAGAAGTTCTCATGGGAGACGCCATATGGCTCTGCGCCTCATGCTACAACTGCCAAGAACGTTGCCCCCAAAAAGTCGAAGTCGCCGACGTATTATACGCCTTAAGAAACATCGCCATACGCGAAGGTAACATACCAGCCATATACACAGAGTTCGCAGCAGGACTCATGAGCGAAGGACGCATAGTTCCAATATCGAAATTCTTAGAAAAGAAGAGGGCGGACTACGGCTTGCCACCGCTAAAGCCAACGGGCATAGAAGCTCTAAAAAAGATTCTCGTGGCAACGGGCTTCGAAAAAATCATGTTTAAGAAGGAAGGTGCTCCTCAATGACAAGCTACGCGCTCTTTTTAGGCTGCACGATACCATCCCGCCAACCCCACTACGAGCTTGCAGCGAGAAAAGCCCTAACAAAACTTGGAATACAACTCGTAGATCTGGAAGGCATGACATGCTGTGCACCTCCGCCCCTACAATCCATAGACTTGGAAACGAGCCTGGCAATAGCCGCTTACAACATTTGCCTAGCAGAGGAGGCAGACCTAAACATTGTCACGCTATGCACTGGATGCTTCGAATCCCTCGCAATAGCAAACCACCTCCTAAAAGAAAAGCCACAACTGCGCGAAAAGGTGAACAAGATTCTGTCCAACGCTGGAAAAGAATTCAAAGGCACAAAAGAGGTTAGGCATTATCTACAAGTGCTCATGAACGACGTTGGCTTAAACAGCCTAAAACAAAACGTTGTTAAACCCCTAGACAAGCTTAAGGTGGCGGCATTCTCCGGATGCCACTTGCTGAGGCCAAGCGAACTGTTACGCTTTGATGACCCTGAACGCCCCCGTATATTCGACACCCTTATAGAGGCTTTGGGAGCCAAAAGCATACCCTATAGGAATAAGCTGCGGTGCTGCGGAGGCCTTTTGAGGGGCTATGCTGACGATGTGGCCCTAGCCATAGCAAGGGACAAAATTGTAAACGCCCGCAACGCCGGAGCAGACTGTATATCAACGCTTTGTCCCTTCTGCTTTTTGACCCTTGACCTTGGGCAAATGCTGATAAAAACAACATATAAGGAGGAATATAACCTTCCAATAATCCACTACGCTGAACTATTAAGCCTAAGCCTAGGAGTAGAACCAAAAGAGTTGGCTTTAGACTTCCATAAGGTGAAAATAGACAAAGTATTGGAGAAAATAGGTTGAAATTCTTTCCATTTTTCTTTTCTTGTCCAATTGGCGTTTTCTAGACCATATGTGCTCGTTTTTCTGAAGACTTATATACCGATTTCGGTATATTCGGTATAGGAGGCATATACGATGGCCAAGGTGAAAACAAGCATATACGCCGACAAAGAACTATGGGAAAAGTACAAGGCAAGCCTAGCAAGGAGAGGCCTCGAAGTCAGCCAAGCCCTTGAAGACCTCATAAGGGAAGAGCTTGTTGAAGACCTCCTAGACCAAGCCTTAAAAGGAATAAGTGAGGCCAAAACCAGCATGATAGATTTTGAACCAGTTAAGCCAAAAGGTGGGCTTGTAAGCATTTTTGTGAGGGCTATGAGGGATGAAAGAGCGGGTGGCCTATCTTGACTCAAGCAGCCTAGTTAAGCGGTACGTTGAAGAACCGGGAAGCAACCTTGTTAAGGAAATTTACCTTAAAGCCTATTCAGGAGAGTTAACAATTGCCTTTAGCTCTTGGAACATGGGCGAAGTGCTAGGCGCTTTTGACAAAGCCCACTCAAGGGGTATACTTAGCCACAAAAATTTCTTATCAGCTAAAAATCGTTTTCTCCTAGAAACAAGGAGACTCGTGAGACTTGGAGTTTTAAGGCTTATTCCTGTAAGATTTAAATTGCTTGCTGGGTGCTGGGAGCTTCTGGAAAAGCACCATATATACCAAGCGGATGCCCTTCAAATAACATCCGCCAAAGCCGCAAACGCCACGAAATTTTTCACAGGTGATAAAAAGATATGCGAAGTAGCTAATGCAGAAGGACTGGAAACTGTGCTTATTACCTAAACGATTTTTAATTATTTTAGAAAATGTTAAAAGCTAAACAAAAGGCATTAGGTTTTGAGGATGCTGAAATGAAGGTTACAGCCCTTAAGGAGCATAAATGCTTCTGTTGCGGCGGCGCCATCAAGAAAGGCGAGGAATGTTTTGTTTTCATTGTTAATCCCGAAAATCCAAGCAGGAGCGAGTTTGACGTTATTTATACTTGTGCAAAATGTGCTGAGGAAGAGGCTTGCCGAAGGAGGATTAGGCAGAAAGGCGTAACAGTATAAGCATTAGCACCTTAATTCCTATAATTCACTGTTGTTTTCAGTTTTGGAACATCAACCTCTAAAGCCTCATTGTTGTTGCACTTCATAACTATGTTTTCCACCTGTAGCTCATCAACGGGTAGGTTAAGCTTCCAACAGGTGTCCTCTAGGCATATTTGTAAGCCATCATCAAATTTGTGGAGGGTTACCCGCTGGTCTCTGCAGCGGCACTGCATCAAAACCTTAACGTAATTTTCATCTTCAAAAATGTCTATTAGGGGCTCTTCAACATGGGGCAACGGAATAAAGTGTTTTGCGGTTGCACTTTCCTCAAATCTCTCCTCAAAAACGTACTTCTTTCTTAGAAGCTTATCCATGGGTTCTAGGGGGTTCTCACCCTTAGGCTCTTCATCCTTAAGGCTTTCCACCAGTTTCTTGGCTAAAACTTTACAGAAGACGTCTATATTCCTCAAGGCTTCTTCAAAATCATCACTCATGACGTCTTCCTCTGATGAATATTTTACATTTCATACTATTTTAACTTTGTTACTTTAAGCATAGCTGAACGATGCATTATTCTTTTGAAAGCTATTTCTTTCCAATGGTCAAGGGCAATGTTCTAACGTGCTTAACTGCTCGGACAACATCACCAACATATTTACTCGGATCTTCAAGGGCTCTGTTTATGGCTATTTCAGCTATTGTGGCACCCTTGTCGGCAATCTTGCTTAAACACGAGAGAATGGAGCGAATATATGGAATTTCTGGGGCTTCCCTCATAAGCCTATTAGAGTCTACCTCAAGCACTTTCCTCATCTCCAAAAGCTGGTTTGCAACCTTCAAATCCCTTGTGAAAATGCACTCAATAGATTTCTGAAGTATTGTCTGGGTTAGCTCGCTTAGGTGGAAGATTCTGTCAACAACATCTTCTGGAAGCCTATTCCTATAAATCTCCATTTCAAGAACTTCTCTGGCAAGGTCCTCAGAATAGTCGGCAACTAACTCCAAATACTGCAGAATCAGCCTAGCAGCAGGTATAAAAAGTACGTCTACCATGCCAACCTCCTCGGCTATGGCAGGCTTCACCTGCGCAGATAAGAGGAGACGCACCGCCAAATAGTATATTTTGTCCGCTTCGTCTTCTCTTGCTATGGCTTCCTCCACAATGTCGCATTTTTTCTCCTTGAAGCCTTGCATTGCCTCAGAAAGTATTGTTGAGGCTATGAGTGCAAGCCTCCGGATGAGCATGTCAAGCTTAAACTTTGTAGAGTCTATGGAGCATTGTAAAAGTATGCTTTTCGGTGTCTCTTCAAGAATGCCCAGCCCAATGAGTTTTTGAACTATTCTTCGAACTTCATCTATGTGGTTTTTACTTATGCGGCTTGTTGATGTCACACGTATAACATCTCGCCCTAGAATATAGCTTCCAACAATAATTCTTTCTAACATTCCTGGCTCGTCGCACGCATCAGCATTCACTATGTATTCTTCGGCTTCTTCCCTATGGGCTAGATGCCTAGGCATTATTTTTAGGGAGCCATCTCTTTCTGGCATTATGAATAGGAGGTCTCTTGGCTTTATGCCCTGCTCCTTAATCCACTCGTTTGGAAGCGAAACCGTCATTGTTGAGTGCCCCACTCTTTGAACTTTTCTAATTTCCAAAGGCATCCCTCTATTTATGGTATTTACTTTAACACATTTATTTATTCTATATTTTCTATTTACGTTAGATATATATCTTTCGCTTTACTCTATATATCACGCACATGTAAAGGAGGTTGATGTGAAATGTCTGAGTGGAAGACTGTAAGCATAAGGCAAGAGCTGATAAAGGAAATCGAGAGAATCCTCAAGACAGGGCGTTACAGGAGCATATCAGAGTTCGTCTCAGAAGCCATAAGGCTACGCCTAGAAGAGCTAATGCGGGCTGAGGGAATTCCAGCCGCCAAACGTGAAGAGCTTCTGGCAATTCCAGAGCAACTGCTGTACACGCCGAAGCACACTTGGGCTCAAATAACCCCTGAAGGAAACATCCGTGTAGGTGTTTCAGACTACGCTCAGAGGCACCTCAAAGGTATTGCAAACATTATGACTGAACCAGTTGGGAAGGAAATAGCCAAAATGGAGTCCTTCGGTGTGGCTGAAACCTGGATGTTTATGTTTGACTTATACTCACCCGTAAGCGGCAAGATTGTCAAGGTTAATGAACAGTTGAAGGATAAGCCCTACTTGATAAATGAAGACCCATATGGCGAGGGCTGGATAATCGAAATCAAGCCCAAAAACTCTCTAACACTTGAAGAGGAACTCAAAAGCCTTCTAAGCTCAAGGGAGTACAACAAGTGGGTTAGCAAGCTTGAGGGGAGGCTCCGCGAATAAACCCCTCAATTTCCCTCTTTTTATGTTGAAAATTTTATGTTAATTTTGTGTTAAGCTTGGTTTAGATGGCTTAATATATTTGGTTTAACATTCAAATATGCTTCTAAGAAGGCTGATGCCTTTGATTGAAAAACCTTTACAAGAGGTTAGGAAATTACCTCCTTGTCGAGCAGCATGTCCAGCGCATGTTAACGTTCAAGCTTATGTGGCTCTCATCCAAAGGGGCAAGTTCAAGGAAGCCGTTGAAGTCATAAGGCGGGACATGCCCTTTCCAGCCATCTGTGGAAGGGTCTGCTTTAGCCCATGCGAAGATGCATGTGCGCGGGTCAACCTTGACCAAGCAGTGGCTATACGTGCTTTGAAAAGGCTTGTTGCCGACATTGAACGCGAACAGGGGCAGGTCGTGGCTGAGCCGGTGCCAAAAAAGTACAGCGAAAAAGTCGCTATAATCGGTGCTGGACCAGCTGGATTGACAGCTGCTTATGAGCTTGCAAAGTTGGGCTATCATGTCACTGTTTTTGAGAGGATGGCTGAGCCTGGCGGTATGATGCGCTATTGCATACCAGATTTCCGACTGGAAAAGTTTGTTGTTGCGAATGAGATTGCCTACATTAAGGATATAGGTGTTGAAATTAAAACTGGTGTAGAGTTTGGCAAGGACATAACCTTTGAAAGCCTTAAGAGGGACGGTTATAAGGCGATTTTCTTCGCCGTTGGAACACAGCTTGGCATGAAGTTAAATGTGCCAGGCGAAGACTTGGAAAGCGTAGTAAACGCTGTGGACTTTTTGAGGGCTATCGCCCTTGGGAAGAAGATAACTGTGGGCGAAAGGGTAGCCGTCATCGGCGGCGGCAACACAGCAATTGACGCTGCGAGGATGGCTAAAAAACTCGGCGCAAAAGAAGTTATGATTCTTTATAGGCGTTCTCGCGAGGAAATGCCTGCCCTTCCCCACGAGGTGGAACTAGCCGAAAAGGATGGAATAAAGTTCTATTTCTTGGTGGCTCCAAAACAGATTATAGGCGAGAATGGAAGGGTTAAGGCTGTTGAATGCTTGAGGATGCGCCTCGGCGAGCCAGACGAGAGCGGAAGGAGACGCCCAATTCCAATAGCCTTTTCAGAACATCAGAATGAGGTGGACATGGTTATTCCAGCCCTAGGGCAAGTGGTTGAAACATCAGTTTTGCCGCCAGAACTTATAAGTAAAGAAAAACGAGGACCACCACTGCAAGTTGACCCATTAACACTTGAAACCAATGTTCCAGGAGTTTTCGCTGGCGGAGATGTCGCCACTGGTCCAGCAAGCATTATTGAGGCTGTTGGCGCTGGAAAGCGTGCAGCTATTTCCATACATCGCTATTTGAGGGGCGAAGACTTGCGGAAGGACAGGGAGGAGGAAAAAATTGAGGAGACCACTTGGGTTAAGGATTGGCAGCTTTTGGGAAAGAAGGAGCGCAGATATGACGCTCCAATAGAGAAGCCTCACCTAAGCTTTGAAGAGGCAAGGGAATATCTTGAAAAGCTGAAGCGTCAGGCAAGATTCGAGGCTTTCCGCTGTTTGGGATGTGGACCGTGTGCGGAGTGCCTTGCGGGCATGGACCTGTGTGAGGGTGACAAGGCTGTTGTTGATGAGGGCAAATGTGTGGGTTGTAACGTCTGCGCAGTTATATGCCCAGTAGATGCCATCAAAAAGAACGAGAAGGGCATGGCTCAAGTGAATGAGGAGCTTTGTAAGGGCTGCGGCTTGTGCGCTGCAAGATGCCCAGAAAAAGCCATATCCATGAAGAAGCTTTCCAACGAGCAGATTCTGACCATGGTTTTAACAGCCTTGGAGAGGTGAAATGGAAATGGAATCCTCTAACCCGCCAAAAATTGTTTGTTTCATGTGCAACTGGGCTTTCTGCGAGGAGGAAATGCGTGTTCCATACAACGTTAACATTATCCGCGTTATGTGTGTTGGAAGGATGGACCCTGCACTGGTTCTTGAAACCTTCATTAATGGAGCGGATGGCGTCTTACTTGTTGGATGCAAGTCTCCAGACTGCCACTTTGTCGATGGAAACCTCCACGCCGAACGCGCAGTCAAAATGTTGAAGAAATTGTTGGCTTTAGCCGGACTTGAGCCTGAAAGGTTGAAGCTTCTGTTAACCTCACCATTGGAGGATAAAAGCTTCAGCCATTATGCCAAAGAGTTTTCCGAAGAGGTCTGGAAGTTTGGAAGTTCTCTCATCAGCAAGGAGGAGCTTTTGGCTAATCTTACAGCAGCTAAAGAGGCAGCCTCAGCCTTCCGACTTCGCGTTTTACTAGGGAGAGAGGAGGAACTGACCGAATCTATGAACGCTTATGGCGAGAAAATCCCAGAAGAAGAGTTTAACGCTTTATTGGACGATATTGTTAGGGCTGAGTTCATCCGCTACAAAATCCACTACTTGACAAGGACTAAGCCACGCTCTGTTAAGGAGTTAGCCCAAATTCTTGGGATTAAGCCCTCTGCCGTTTTGAGGCACATAACCAACATGCGACGGAAGGGTA
The DNA here is from genome assembly GCA_964573785.1 of uncultured Candidatus Bathyarchaeia archaeon. GTDB lineage: Archaea > Thermoproteota > Bathyarchaeia > Bathyarchaeales > Bathycorpusculaceae > JAGTQI01. Next base: position 3,433 of record CAZNKF010000008.1, on the reverse strand, counting down.
TGATAGCCCTAGACCATGTTGAAGGTTACACACCATTGTATAAGGCTTTGGAGGTGCGATAAAAGATGGCTGAAGGAAAAGTAGGAGCAGTTCTTGTTGTAGGCGGAGGCGTTGCTGGAATACAGGCGGCCTTAGACTTGGCTGATTCAGGCTTTAAAGTGTACATGGTTGACCAGTCGCCCAGCATCGGCGGTGTTATGGCTCAATTGGACAAGACTTTTCCAACAAATGACTGTTCAATGTGTATTTTGGCTCCTAAGCTTGTTGCTGCTGGGAGGCATCCCAACATCTCCTTGATTACGAACAGCGAAGTATTGGGCTTAAGCGGCGAGGCTGGAAACTTCGAAGTGAAAATTCGAAAAAGAAGCCGCTACATAAACGAGGAAAAATGTAATGGTTGCGGGCTTTGTGCACAAAAATGCCCCGTTGAAGCCATAGACACCTACAATAAGGGCTTGACAGACAGAAGCGCCGTCTACGTCGAATTTCCGCAGGCGGTTCCACTACGCTTCAAAATAGACCGCGAAAAATGCATTGGTTGTAGGACATGCCAAGAGGTTTGTAAGGCGAACGCCGTTGATTACGACCAAAAAGACAGCGAAATCGTCCTAAATGTTGGCGCTGTGATTTTGGCTCCCGGTTTTGAACCGTTTGATGCGCGGCTTAAGAGCGAGTACGGTTATGGGCGTTATGCAAATGTTGTGACAAGTATAGAGTTCGAACGCATACTGAGTGCTTCTGGACCCTACGGCGGAATTGTTTTGAGACCTTCGGATGGCGAGATTCCGAGGAAAATTGCCTTTGTCCAGTGTGTTGGCTCCCGCGATGCCCAGCTTGGGAACAATTATTGTTCTGCTGCTTGCTGCATGTACAGCATTAAGGAAGCAATTATAGCCAAAGAACACGTGCCGACGAAGCTGGACTGCACAATTTTCTATATGGATATAAGGGCTTATGGGAAGGAGTTTGACGCCTACTATAAGCGGGCTCAGGAGGAGTATGGCATCCGCTTTGTGCGTTCAAGGGTTGCCAGCATAACCGAAGACCCAGCGACCGGCAACTTGCTTGTCCACTATGTTGGAGAGGATGAAACCCCAAGAATTGAAGAGTTCGACATGGTTGTGCTCTCCACAGGGATGCAACCGCCAAAAGACGTTGAAAAACTGGCTAGGGCTTTAGGCATAAAGCTCAACAAGTACCGTTTCTGTGAAACCAACACCTTCACGCCCTTGGAAACCTCAAAGCCCGGCATATACGTTTGCGGAGCCTTCAGCTCGCCTAAGGACATCCCGGAAAGTGTTGCCCAAGCAAGTGGCGCCGCAGCGAAAGCCATGGCAATAATAGCCCCAGAACGTGGCAAGCTCATAACCGTTAAGGAGTATCCGCCAGAACGGGACGTTAGCCAAGAAGAGCCCCGCATAGGCGTTTTCATATGCCACTGCGGCATAAACATAGGCGGAATAGTCCGGGTTCCAGAAGTTGTAGAATACGCCAAAAAGCTTCCGAATGTTGTTTATGCCGAGGATAACCTTTACACTTGTTCAGATGACACCCAGAAGCGGATTAGGGAGAAGATTAAGGAGTACAACCTAAACCGTGTTGTTGTGGCTTCATGCACGCCAAGAACCCATGAACCGCTTTTCAGAGAAACCCTCCGAGAGGCTGGCCTAAACCCATACCTATTCGAGATGGCAAACATCCGAGACCAGTGCAGCTGGGTTCACATGCACGAGCCAGATGCGGCAACTGAAAAAGCAAAAGACCTCGTCCGCTCCGTCGTCGCAAAGGCGAGGCTTCTAAAACCGCTGAAAAACCCGACAGTCAATGTCACTCCAGCAGGACTCGTAATTGGTGGTGGGGTCTCAGGGATGACCGCAGCGCTAGAATTAGCCAACCAAGGCTTTGAGGTTCACCTTGTTGAACGCGAAAAGGAGCTTGGCGGACACTTAAGGAAAATCTATTACTTGCTTGAGGGCGAAGACCCACAGGAGCACTTGAAGAGGCTTGTTAGGGCTGTTATGGAAAACAAGCTTATCCACGTTTATTTAGGCGCGGAGGTTATGGAGGTAAGCGGTTTCATCGGCAACTTCAAATCAAAAATAAGGCTGAGCAGTGGCGAGGAAAAACTGGTGGAGCATGGTGTAGTCATTGTTGCAACTGGTGCCGTTGAGTATAAGCCAAAAGAATACTTGTATGGCGAAGACCCCAGAGTCATGACCCAGCACGAGTTGGAAGAGAAAATTGCCAAAGGCGAGTTCAAAGCCAAAAAGGTTGTTATGATTCAATGTGTTGGCGCAAGGAACGAGGAGCGCCCCAACTGTGCGCGCATATGCTGTGGGCAAGCCATCAAAAACGCGCTGAAAATTAAGGAGCTTAGCCCAGACGCTGATGTTTATATCCTTTACAAGGATGTTAGGAGTTACGGCTTTAAAGAGGAGTACTACCGGGAAGCAGCAGCAAAAGGCGTCATCTTCATAAGCTATTCAGACGAACGCAAGCCAAAAGTCACAAATGAAGGCGGAAAGCTTAAAGTCTCCTTCTACGAGCCGGTATTAAAGCAAGAGGTTCAGTTGGAGCCAGACTACGTCATTTTAAGTGCTGCCACCATCCCGAACCCGGACAATAAGCGCATAGCCGAAATGCTAAAAGTGCCATTGACAAAGGATGGCTTCTTCTTGGAGGCGCACATGAAGCTTCGCCCAGTGGACTTCCAGACGGACGGTGTCTTCCTATGCGGAATGGCTCACTCGCCAAAATACATTGAGGAGAGCATTTCCCAAGCATGTGCAGCCGCAGCAAGAGCAGCCACAATACTTTCGAAGAAAGCCCTTGAAATGGAAGGAATCGTGGCAAGTGTAGATGAAGATTTATGTAGTGGATGCAGAATCTGTGAATTTCTATGCCCCTACAGCGCGATTGAGATGAAGGAGAAAGACGGCAAAGTGGTTGCCCATGCGATTGAAGCCCTATGCAAGGGCTGCGGAGTCTGCGGAACAGCATGCCCAACAAAAGCCATAACCCTTGGACACTTCACAACTGAGGAAATCCTCGCCCAAGTTAGGGCTGTCTTAAAGGAGATGGAGGTGGCTGCCAGATGAGCGAAACCCGAAACGATTTTGAACCAAAAATTGTTGGTTTCCTATGCAACTGGTGTGCCTATGCTGGTGCAGACTTGGCTGGTGTAAGCCGAATCCAATACCCGCCAAACATCCGCATTATCCGCGTCATGTGTAGCGGAAGAATAGACCCAGCCTTCATACTAGAAGCCCTGAAAAATGGAGCTAACGGTGTTTTGGTGGCTGGCTGCCACCTGCCATCCGACTGCCATTACCTCAGTGGTAATTTTAAGGCTTTGAGAAGGGTAACGCTATTAAAGAAGGTGCTTAAAGATTTTGGGATAGAACCCGAACGTGTGCGGCTGGAATGGGTCTCC
>CAZNKF010000007.1:0-52809 GCA_964573785.1 uncultured Candidatus Bathyarchaeia archaeon | reverse complement strand
CTGAAATCCTTGAGCAGAACCTTGGGAAAATAGTGCTTGTAAGGTTGAAGGGTGGGAAAAGCCTTAGGGGTAGGCTGAAGGGCTTTGACCAGCACCTAAACCTTGTCCTCGAGGAGACTGAAGACACAACGGATGCTGAAAACACGAAGAAACTTGGCTTAATAATAGTCCGCGGGGACAACGTCGTTCTAATATCGCCGCCGCCTAGGTGACAATTTTGGGGAAAGGAACGCCTTCCTTTGGAAAACGCGCTGGGAAAACGCTTCACATACGCTGTAGGCGTTGTGGAAGGAGAGCCTACAACGTTTCGAAAAAGCGATGCGCCGCATGTGGTTATGGGGCTTCAACAACTATTAGACGCCATTCTTGGCAGACTAAAAATCTCAACAGAGAAAGGATTCGCTAAAATTCATTGTTGTTATAGTAGCCCTTATCAATTCTGACGAATATAAGTGGTCCCTTGCTTCTTGTTAGTTCTCTCGCCTTGCGCAAAGTGTTATTTACAACGTTTAGCACTTGTTCGTGGTCGCTTGTATACTTCCTTTTGTTCTCGCCCAACTCCATTTTTAGGAGGTTTTCAGCCAATATTGATGTGCCGCATATTTCCCCGTTCCTAATAAGTGTTGATATGACAACCTCCTGCATTTCTCTGCGGTTGGTGAGTCTTACCCATACTGGTTCCGCGTTGTTCAAGATTTTTGTCGCCTTGTTCCATTTTTGGGCTTCCTCATTTCCTATTAGGAGTTTTACCCTTTCACCCCACTTTTTAAGCCATACCCCAGTCCACAAGTCTATGAACTCTTCAAGCTCTTTTGGCTCTTTCTGATAGAATTCCTCCAACTTGTCTACAAGCTCAAATTCGTTTGTCTCTTTGCCCACTAGGTTCCAGTAGACCTTCAAGTAGTTTGTGAAATCTTGGCATGCTATCTGCAAAACCTTTCGGTCAGCGCCGAAAATATCTAGCATTGGATTTTTGCTTTTAAGCTTTTCAGACAGCAACATCTCAATGAAGTTCATTGCTTTCGAAGCCCTCTCCGCTCTAATACTAAGATTAAAGTTTTAATTAAGCTTTATTTATGGTTGCTTCTATAACATTCTTAAGTAATTTTCAACCATATTGCATGTTCCGTAATATTCTTTAGTCAAGAAAACTCGGGAGTTCATTAATGTCTTTGATGATTAGGTCTGGCTTTTCCCTCTCCAACTCTTCTCTCGTGAATATTCCGGACAAAACTGCTATGGTTTTGGCTCCGGCATTCTTTCCAGCCCTAATGTCTGCTATGGAATCGCCTACAATGGCACATTCGCATACTTCAACGCCTAATCGTTTGGCACAGTCAACCAGCGCCTTGGGTGAAGGCTTCGGAAAACGTGTGTTCAATGCGGTTACAACACATTGGAAGTATTTGGCTAAGCCAACCTTCTCCAGCCACTTTCTAATGTTTTCGCATTGGACATAGCGCATTGTCAGCAACGCCAACTTAGCCTTTCTCGAAAGCTTTTCAAGCGTTTTTTGCGTGTTCGGCAAGGGTTTTGCCTCGCCTTCAGCAAGCCTATGATAGGCTTCAAGGTATGTTTTTAGGAACTTCTCAACGTTTATTTTTGGAAGTAAATTCTCTATTTGTAAGTTCTGTTCCAATCTCCTCGGAATCTCCAAAGCCAAATTTGGGTCGAACTTTTTTATGTCAAATTTTTCTAGGGCTTTTGCTAATGCTTCACGGTAGGCTTCTCTGGAATCCGTAAGCGTGCCGTCCAAGTCTATTATTATCCCCTTAACTTTCAGCTTCATCCTTCCGCCTCTTTCGCTCGGTTGAAAGGCTTTTGTTTCGATAAGTTTTTATCTATGGTTTATTGTCTAAAGGTTACCCACTAGAAGATATAAAAGGTTGAAGGTATGGAGCATTAGCCTATGGTGAGGAAGGCGCGGATACGCTTAACAAGCACAGACTACAAAAAACTTGAGGAAGTATGCCAAGAGCTTAAGGCTATAGCTGAAAAGACAGGGGTGAAAATGACGGGTCCTATTCCATTGCCCACTAAGAGGCTTAAGGTTCCTGTTTTGAAGTCTCCATGCGGCGAGGGGACAGCCACATGGGACAAGTGGGAGCTACGTATTCACAAACGTCTAGTGGATATTGACGCTGAAGAACGCGCCATGAGGCGGATTATGCGTATCCGTGTCCCAGAAGAAGTGCACGTGACAATTGAGCTTCTTTAAAATGGTTTAGGTGTTTAGCTTTTCTTTTGCAGAGTCCAGTTGAATAGTAGGCATTCTCCGCATTTTTCCAGAAATTCTAACCCTTTCTTTGATGTTATAAAGAGGTTGTTTTCGTCAATTTTAAGCAGTCCTTTTTCTAGCAAGATTGTTAAGTATTGTTTTGATTGTTCATGTGAGAGTCCGACGCTTCTCATTAATTCAGTCCTCTTTTTCCCAGATTTCGCTTTTTCTAAAATTTCAACAACAATGTCGTGTCTATCCCGCTTACCCGCAGTTTTCATTAAAGTGTCTCCTAGCGTTTAGAAATAGGCATTATTAAAATATTTTTGCGGTTTAGTTTACAAAGGCAATAGCCCATAGGAGGCTATGGTTAGTACTAAGCTTGTGGTAAAGGCTAAAGCCCAGACTATCTTGTTCCAGAAGAAGACTTTGAAGCCGTCAAGCATTCCAAAAGGTATGAGGTTAAAGAAAGCTATCCAAGCGTTTATGGTGAATCCCAGCCAGAACATGAGGTTTTCGGGAAAAAGTAGCGATGCTGAGAGAAAGACTGTTGATAATACAATGTTTGTCAGCGGGCCGACTATGGAGATTTTACCAAGGTTCTTTTTACTTGTTAACCCCGATATGACCACAGCTCCTGGCGATATTATTTTAAAGAGTGGCGAAACGATGGATATGGCTGTTAATATTAGGCCAAAAAGCATTATTCTGAATTCCGCCCATAGTCCGCTTTTTTGAGCTGTGAACTTGTGGGCTAACTCGTGGATTAGGAAGGAAGCTGCTACTAGAACAGCAAATGCAAACAGCATGGGAACGCCTCCAATACTTTGGACCATCTTCGGCGACATTCCAAGGGATAGCCCTATGCCCAAAACAACGAGCGCCGCCACTGCCAAATGTGTGACTTCTTTGACGCTGAAGCGAATTTCCCTTCTAGTTTCTATTGGGATGTATGTTATTGTGTAATCAATTGGTTTCCATGCTTGAGGCACTTGTGCTTGTCCCTCCTTTACTGGTGCTCGTGCCGATTCGATTTTTGGGCATTCATGGCTTTCTGGTAAACGGTGCTCCGCGCAGAAATATCCTCCACAGTATGGACATCTAAAAGGAAGGAATGTTTCTTCACCACATTTTTGACATTTCATTTTAGGGGCGCCTTTTAACCGCTTAAAATGGCTTTTTGCTCTTTATATGTTTCTATTTGCGTTAGGCTTAAAACGTTAATAGGAGTATGCGTCCAGTTAATTTAGAAAGGGTGGAGAAAGTGTGAAGGCTTTCAGCTTTGTTCACGCTGCAGACTTACATTTGGGCTATTCGCAGTACGGCTTAGAAGTAAGACGCGAAGATTTTGACTGCGCGTTTAAAGAGCTTGTCGACAAAACCCTTGAGCTAAAACCAGCATTCCTCATAATTTCCGGAGACCTTTTCCATAATGCTAGACCATCCAACGTTACATTGGAGAGCGCCATCAAAAACTTCAGCATACTCCGCGAGGCTGGCATTCCAGTGCTGGTTGTTGATGGCTCTCATGACTCGGCGCCAAACGTTGTCACAAGCACTATTCTCAACCCGCTGGACAGTGCTGGGCTCATCTACTTTTTGCCGCGGCATGAGGGGGCGTGCTGGCGGAAACCAGAATGCTGCTATGTTTACGGGGTGCCCAACTATCGGACTAGGCGCAAAACCGAGGAGATGCTTCCAGCCTTTATGGAGCAGAACAAGCCAACACCAGACCCTTCACTTTTCAACATTTTCGTTTTCCACATGGCACTGGACATTCCAGAGGTTAATCCGCCTTACATAGAGGCTGAAGCCCCCGTTGAGCTTATACCAGAAGGCTTCAACTATTACGCAGCTGGGCACGTCCACAAACCATACATGGGAAAGTTCAAAAGTGGCTTGCTGGTTTATCCCGGAAGCACTGAAACGATAAACTATGATGAGGCTGGAAACGAGAAGGGCTTTTACTATGTGGAAGTGGACGAGAAAGGAGAGGTTGCTCCGCAATTTATAAAATTGGAGTCTCCCCGCAAGTTTGTTGTTTTGGAACAGGACTTCACTGGTGTTACCGCGTCCAAGATTACCGAGCTTGCTGTCCAACTTGTGAAGGGCGCCGATAAAGAAGGCGCTATCCTTATTCCAGTTTTGCGTGGCATTTTACCTGTTGAAGCCAGCCGTGCGGAAGTTGATGTTGCCCAAATTAGGGGTGCTGCTGAAAAGGCTTTGCTTGTGCATCCTGTTGTTTTGCTGCGGGAAAGCGAAGTTCCAGAGGCTGTTGTTCGCTCCATATTCGAAAGCGAAATCAAGGATTTGAAAACGAAAAGCTTCGAATACTTCCTCCAAATCTTCTCGGAACGCTACAGCCCAGAAGAGGCTGAAAAAATTGCCAAAGCAGCGGTTAACCTAATTGAGCCGCTATCCAAAAAGCAGGACGAAAAAGTTAGGCAGATTTTGGAGGAGCTCCTCCAATGAAAATCGAAATTGTCCAGCTGGAAAATATCCGCTCCCACGTGAAGTCTACAGTTCCATTTGCAAGGGGGTTCAACTGTCTCGTCGGAGGCTTGGGGTGTGGAAAATCCAGCATACTTTACGCCATAGACTTCGCCCTCTTCGGAGACCCTCTGGGCAGAAGCTACGACTACCTCCTGCGGGATGGCGCCGAAACCGGAAAAGTTGTTGTCCAATTTACGCATAACGGCAAAAACTACACTATATCGAGGGGGCTGAAAAGACGTGGGAAGGGCATAAGCCAAGACTTTGACGAGCTAAAACTTTTCGAAGGCGAAACCCTAATCGCAAGCGTGAAAAGCGACGCCGTCGCTGAGCAGTTGAAGGCTTTTACTGGCTTGGAGAAGGAGCTTTTCCGCGAAATAGTTTGGGTTCGCCAAGAGCACCTAAAAGAGTTGTTGGACGCCCCACCAAGAGAAAGGCAAAAACGCCTAGACGAACTTTTCGGCTTATCCGAATACGAAATTGCATGGAGCAACATGGCTGGCTATCAAAAGGAGTATGAAGGTGAAAAAAGAGTATACGAAAGAGACCCAGATGTTGCTGGGATTAAAAAGCTAAATGAGGAGTATAACAGCATAGCCAGAGACTTCGCTCAGCTAGAAGTTGACATCCAAGAAACCACGAGAAGGCTGGGCGAAGCCAAAAAGGCTTTGGAGGATGCAGACCTCAAACTCAAAAAGTTAGAGGAGCTTAAAACATCCATAGAGAGTCTAAGGCGTAAGGAAGCCCAGATACAAGCAAGCCTAACAAGTCTCGAAGATTCTTTGGCTTCGCTGGCTGAGAAGGTTGAGGGGAGAAAGGCAATAATTGAAAATTTGAAGCAGCGCCTAAACGCCATGGAGTTGCAAGCAAACACCTATAAGGAAACGCTTAAGGAAACTGGGTTATCGGCAGACCAGCCAATTGAAACATTGAGGCAGCACCTTTCAGCTTTCGACGAGCAAATCGCAAGCCTAAAAGCCGAACAAGAAGCTATTCTCCGAAATCTCCAAGCAGACCAGCGGAGACTTTCGTCGCTTTCTACTGAAAACCGCTGTCCACTCTGCCTTCAACCCTTAAACACAGATTATAAGAACAGCCTAGTGCAGCGCATACAGAAGGAAAATAGCGAGAGGCAAAAGACCATTAGCCAGCTTCAAAAAGACATTGAGGAACTGCAGCAGATAAGGGAGAAAGCCAACTCCGCCATATCAGACCTTCAGGCTTTGCTGCCAAGAATCGAAGATTTGAAAATTCGCCTAAACGAGGAGTCTAAGGCTTTAGCCGAGCTTTCAAAGGAATTTGAGGAAAAGCAGAAAATGGAAAACAGTTTGAGAGCTCAGCTTGAAGGCATACGAGCGGAAATTGGCAGATTTGATATCTCCCAGCTTGAAACTGCCAGAAGGCTTAGAGAGCAGGCTTTCCAAGAGTATTATATGCTTGAATCTGATTTGCGAACTAAGGAAAACCGTAAGAAGGATACGATGCGGCGGCTGGATGAAATTAAAGAGCGTATAGACCAAGCTCAGAAAAAATTTGAGGATATGGAAAAGCTTGACAAGATTTTGGGCGTTATAGGCAGCATACGCGATGCCTACAGAAGTATCCAGCCAAAATTGCGGAGCGAATTCGTCAAAGTCTTGAAGAATTTTGTGCAGCAAATCCTAGATAGCCTAGTAGGCGAGGAAGGCACACCAATAAACATTACTATAGATGAGACTTATACGCCGTATGTGATAAGCGAGACGGGTGCCGAAAGGGAGGTTTCAAACCTTTCGGGTGGGGAGCGCACCCTAATAGCCTTCGCATATCGCCTAGGACTTGGTCAACTAATAACGCAGTCCCGCACTGGTCACGGCTTAAGCCTTCTACTGCTTGATGAGCCAACTGAAAGCCTTGGAAGGGAGGACGGCTCAATAGATCGCTTGGCAGAAGCCATTTCAAGGTTTAAAGCTGTGGAGCAAATAATTGCTGTAACCCACAGCGAGGCTTTCGCTGAAAAAGCTGAACATGTCATAAGAGTCGAGAAAGAGGCTGGAGAAAGCAAAATATCGGTTGAAAAGTAGCCCGAGGCTAGCCTTCTTCAACAACCCTATTTTCCAAAATGCCTATCCCCTCAATCTCTATTCTCATAGTGCTTCCTTGCTTTAGAAATTTTGGTTCTGGCTTTGTGGTGAAGCCCACACCAGCAGGTGTTCCGGTGGCAATTATGTCGCATGGTTCCAGAGTCATGACTTTGCTTAGGTGGTGGACTATTTCATAAACATTGAAAACCATGTTTCTCGTTGTTGAATCTTGGCGGAGTTCTGCATCAACCCATGTTCTAATGCGGAGATTAGAAGTGTCCCGCAGTTGGTTTTCTGTTATTATGCATGGTCCGGTGGGCGCGAAGGTGTCAAAGCTTTTGCTCCTCGTCCACTGCTTGTCCTTGAATTGAATGTCCCGTGCTGAAACATCATTTATAATTGTGTATCCGAAAATGTGTTTTCTCGCCTCTGAAACTGGAATGTTTTTACCTTTCCGTCCTATCACGATGGCTATTTCCGCTTCGCAGTCGAGTTCCTTAACAAACTTTGGCTTAACAATGTTCTCGTTTGGTCCAATTATGGTTGTATGGGGCTTAAGGAAGATTATTGGCTCGTCTGGTATCTGGGCGTTTTGCTCTGCGGCATGATCCCTATAATTTAAGCCTAAACAGATGATTTTTGATGGGTGGGCTATGGGCGCCAACAACTTAATCTTGCCAGCTGGTACCGAGTTTTTCTCTATGGCATGTTTTGAGGCTTCTTCAAGGAGTTTTTCTGCAGTTTTAATAGCTCTTTCTCCACTTGTTACGAAGGCTTCTATTGTGCCTGGGAACCGTCTATGCATGGTTTTGGCGAGGCTTAGCAAGCAAACCACAGTTTTCTCATCGCTGGATAAAACGCCGTAGTTTTCTCTTTCTCCATCAAAATAGATAAGCCTCATCATTAAACCTTCTCTTGATTTGATAATGCCGATCGTTACCACTAAAATTTATTTATTGCGTTGTGTTTTCAGCCGATACGCAACTCGAAGCTCTTCTCTAGAAGTGAAAATGTATAAATGTTATTTAGAGAAGAGCATACACCATGCATATTAAAACAAGGAAACTAGCTCTTATGGAGGGTGTAATCGCTGGCATCCTCTTTGGAACTTCAGCCATCTTTATAAGGTACCTCCAAAATTTTGATGCTTTTTCCATAGCCTTCTGGCGTCTAATCATTGCTTGCATTGTGCTGGCTGTGATGCTCTTTGGGCTTAGAAGAGCTTTCAGCTTTAACCTCATCAAAAAGAATCTGAGAAATCTTTTCGTCCTAAGCTTTTTTCTAGGCTTACACTTCATATTTTTTATATCAGCCGTTAAGGATACAACAATTTTAAACGCAACCGTCTTGGTTAACATAACCCCAATCTTTTCCCTGATTTTCTCAAGCTTATTCTACAAGGTTAAACCTTCAAACCTTGCCGTTTTAGGCATAACCTTAGCCTTCATTGGCGTGTGCATTATAGCTCACGCTGAAACTCAAGTGACTGGCGCTTCGTTGGATAGCTTCCCTCCTAGACTAAAGGGGGATTTAGAAGCTGCATTAGCCGCTGTGCTTGAAGCATCCTTCCTCACTTACGGGAGGAAGATAAGGGGTCAAATGGGCATAATCTCCATAATGCTTCCCATCTATTTTCTAACAGCAGTGATTGTGGGCGTTTTGGGATTGGCTGTTGTAAACAAAACTTTAGAATTGCCAGCAACTATGGAAAGCCTTCTCCCGCTGGTTGGGTTGGGTGTTTTGCCAACGGCTGTGGCTCGCACCTTGGCTTTTTCTTCTTTATCAAACCTGAAATCTTTTGAAACTGCAACTATGGCTTTACTCGAACCCATAGGGGCAACAGCCCTAGGCATAGTGCTATTCGGAGAATTGCCCCTCCCAATCTTTGTTTTAGGAACCGCATTAATATTGGCTGGTATAATTTTTGTTTCTAGAGGGGAAGGCTGAAAGCTTTTACGAAACAAATAAAAGCTTCACAGTATATTGTGCAGAAAGCGAGTTGAAGCCTGATGGCGTCTAACGACAAAATATTGAAGGCTTTGGAATCCGCAATCAACTACTTGGAAAAATCGCTTTCAGCGCTGAACAGTGGAAACGAAAACTCTTTCACAGAACATTTTTGGCACGTGGCTGCCGAGCTGGAATACGCCCTTTTCATGTTTTCCCTAATTTTCCAAGAAGAAAATATTGAAAAGTCCAAATGGAAGCCTAACCCCGACATAAAGAAGGATGAACTCCGCAATGTTTTGGCTGAGGTTCGCAGCTTGCTGGACGGAGCTAAAAAATTTTTGTTGGGTGGCAAGGTTTTAGATGCGTATAAAGGCGTTTATGTGGCGAGACACCGTGTTTTTGCTGTTGAGGAGAATCTTGCAAAGAAAAAGCGTGGAAGCTTGAAGGCTAAGTAGACTATTCTTCCGGAAGCTTTCGCCCCTTAACCTTTAAGGCGCCCTCTTCCCCACTTATGACCCTATAATAGTCCTTAAGCTCGCTCTTGTGTAGAAACTTTCTAAGGAGCACCCTCAAATACTTTTTTGAGAAGCTTTTCTCTTCGCTTTGCACAACTATTTCGTTTGTCAAGGTTTTCACTTCAGCATTTGTCTTTTCTTTTAAGAATTCTGCAAGTTCCTTTACAACATCTCCGCCTTCAGCCTTAAGTTCGGATACGTCAATTTTTATTTCAGCCATCTTATTTCACCTTTTTATTCAGTCTATTTTCTAACCATTATAACCCTAACTTGGTCGCATGCATCTTCACACGCGTCTGCAATCATCTCCATAGCTTCGAAAAGCTGACTGACTAGGACGGCAACTCCAGCCCTTTGAACGTTCTCCTTCCCAAGTAATGTTCTCGCCGTCTCGTGCAAGTCGTCGACTTTCTCCTCTTCCCTTTCGACGGCGTCTGCCGCTTGAAGGGCTTCTTCCGGCTTCGCTATTATTTTGTTTATGCATTTTTGGAGCAGTACGGCGCATTCCTTCACACCTTTAGCCATCTCCATAAATTTTTTCTTGATGGAGGCTGGCACGTGCTCCATAGGCGTAGCCATTAAAACCCTTGTTGATTCTCTGCTCCAGTCTGCAACCATATCCACCCTTTTGACAAGGTGCATTATGTCCTCTCTAGCTGTTGGCGGAAGCTCCCCTTTTGAAACTTCATCCATTACTTTTCTGCGTAGGCTGTCCGCCTCCTTTTCGCCGCTGGCAATTCTTTCCACACAGTTTCGCAGTTCCTTCGAGTTTCCGTTCACCGCTGCCTTAACAGCTTTTTCTAAATCCTCAACTATGCCTGTTGTTATGGCGAGGTGCTGCTGTATCATCGTTAGGGCTTTTGTCTCCCTTCGCTTTTCAAACCATTTTATTAGTTCACTCAACAGCCAACTCCTTCCTTAAGCCCCACTCCGGATAGACAAATAAGTGGGCGCTTTCCGGCTGAAAGCTTAAAGTAACCTTCTCCCCTATATTAAACCATTCACAAGCCAGCGAAGGCGTGACAACAACCACCAAATCCTGATTTTCAAGTCTAACCTCATAACGCACATTTGTTCCCTCAAAAGCCATTCTTTCCACTACACCTAACATGGCATTTTCATCCGTGCTCTTCCCCTTCTTTATGGTGAAGGTTTCAGGTCTGACGGCTAACACAACTCTTTCGCCTTTACTAACGCCTTTGTTGACCGCTTGAACCTTTAAGCCGCCGCGAAGCTCAATAACCGCCATCCGCTCCTTAGTCTCAGCTATGAAGCCTTCCAGAAAGTTTGAGCCTCCAATAAAGTTCGCAACAAAAATGCTTTGAGGGTTCATGTAAAGCTCCTGAGGAGTTCCAACTTGCAAGACTTTTCCCTTCTTCATAACGGCTATTCTATCCGATATCGCCATAGCTTCCGACTGGTCATGGGTAACATGTATAGCTGTTAACTCCAAATCCTTAGTCATGCGCCTAATCTCATACCTAAGCTCATTTCTAACCTTAGCGTCCAAGTGTCCCAGAGGCTCGTCTAGGAGTAGCAGTTTTGCGCCAGCGGCGAGTGCCCTTGCAACGGCGACTCTTTGCATCATCCCGCCGCTCAGCTCGCTTGGAAAAGCATCTAAGCGCTCGTGAAGCCTAACCATCTCTAAGACTTCATGCCCTATTCTTTCGGCTTTCTGCATGTCAAAGCCTTTAACCCTTGGGCCGTAAGTGACGTTTTCCCAAGCATCCATGTGGGGGAATAACGCAAAAGTTTGGAAGACAAAGCCGACGTCGCGGTCTTCTGGTGGAACTTTGTTTACAAGCCTATCGCCAATGTATATTTCGCCCTCATCCGGCTCTATAAGCCCAGCAATAAGCCTAAGTAGAGTTGTTTTCCCACATCCGCTTGGTCCAAGAATGGAAAAATATTCCTTATCCTTAATGTGCAGATTAACTTTGTCAACTGCCACAATTTTGCCAAACCTTTTGGTGACGTTAACTAAGCGCACGTCTGGCATTCTAATACCTTCCCTTACCCCTAACAATAAGCCTTAAGGCTAATAGGATTATGAAGGAGATTAATATTAAGAAACCGCAACCCAAACCAATATCTAAAGATGTTACGTTAACTTTCCATTTAACCCATTCCACAAGAACCACGGGAGCTGTTTTAAGTTGGGTAACAGCTAACGTGGCGCCAGTTTCACTGATGCTTCTTGTGAAGACCATTATGGCACCGGAAAACATCGAATATTTAGTTAATGGAAATATAATTGTTCTGAAAACGCACAGGGGCTTGGCTCCCAAAGTTCTTGAAGCTTCTTCAAGCTCTATGCTTATTCGCTCAACAGCCGCCGACATAGACCTAACAAAATATGGATAAGTAATTGCCAAATGTGCAAAGATGAGAAGTAAAATGTCTGGAATAAAAGCCAAAGTTTCTTTCCAGAAAAAGCGGAGGGAGACTCCCAAAGCCACCGACGGTACTATTATTGGAATGTCAACAAGAACGTTTAAGGCTGATGAAGCTTTTCCAAGGCGTTTTCGCGCGACTATTATCGCCATCGGCAAACCTATGAGAACATTCAAAAGAGTGACGGCGGCCCCAAGCGAATAAGAGAGGACAAGGCTCTGCCAATACTCGCCCCAAGGAGAGACGCCAGACAAAGCTTTAGGCAATATGTCCGTTGGAATGGCTTCAAAAGCTGGGAGCACTGCAAAAAGCGAAGGAATCAAAACAACGGCCAAAAAAATTAAGAGCGTGATGCCGTTTCTGGTAGATGCTGCCGAAGAATAGCTCATCTTCCTCTCCAATTTGGGCCACGCCCTTTTCACCGGCAGTTTAAATTTACCCCCTAAAATGCGGGCTGCCGCAAATATTAAACATGAGATAACTATGAGTAGGAGGCTTGCAAAGACAGTTGCGCCCTCATAAATGCTTTGGCTTCTTAAACCCTCAGAAAAGTCGTCCTTTATGTTTTGAATAAATATGGGACCATTTTCAAAAATAGCTTTCGCATATCCATCTTGAGAAAATACTCCAGCAACCATCATTGTTGCTCCAGTTTCTGAAATAGACCTTGCAAAAGCCAAAACGAAGGCTGCTATCAAAGAGGGCTTTATAATTCCAAAAGTAACTGTTCTGGCTGCCGTGAAAGGCGGTGCACCCAAAGTTCTTGACGCTTGCTCATACTCAATCTTATAATCCAACAATGCACCAACAATAACCCTAACCACGACGGGATAAGAAAATGTGAAGTGAAGTAAAGCCACAAGAAGCCACCCCGGCGAAACAAGAGAATAGCCGAAAAGAGGCGAAATTTCTCCGGGTTTATACCAAAAAAGTAGAAGCGAATAGCCAAGCACAGCCGTCGGCACGATAAACGGAATGTCCGCAAGTGTATCCAGAACGTTTATCCATTTGGATTTGCTGCGGGCTATAAGCCAAG
This sequence comes from uncultured Candidatus Bathyarchaeia archaeon, assembly GCA_964573785.1. Classification (GTDB taxonomy): domain Archaea; phylum Thermoproteota; class Bathyarchaeia; order Bathyarchaeales; family Bathycorpusculaceae; genus JAGTQI01. The sequence continues at coordinate 40,140 of CAZNKF010000007.1, read as the reverse complement.
CCATCGGAATGCCAGCAGCCACATCCAAAATCGAAACCAGCACAGCCAAAACAAAGGAATTTTTCACAGCCTCCAATGCGCGGGACAAAAGTTGGCTATCGCCAAAAACTTCCCTCGTAGAACCCCACTTAATAATTATGCCCAAAATTGGAGGAACCAAAATCAAAGCGAAAAAAAGTATAACGGCAGATAAATAGACCCCATATTTGACCGCTGGCTTAGATGAAAGCCTATCAAGCTTCTCAACGAGTTTTTTGGGCAAACCTATCAGCCTAAATCCAACTCAGCAAACCAACGTGCTTCTTTTCTCATTCGCAAAATTTGCTGATAAGCTTTCCGTAGAAAATGCGTCAGTTCGCCCGTCGAGTCATATCACAGCCGTAAGCCAGCTCTATTGACTCTCTAACTCATCATCCAAAATAGGATACCAAACCATCAAATTTAAAGCTTCCCGCACATTCAAAATGGGGAAAAGGCAAGCTTTAAAATTATTCGTATTTGCCTTTTCTTCTCTTTAGTAGGTTGACGTACTCTTCCACTGCTTTTTCAACGTCCCATTTGAAGCCGGACTCCCCGAAGGTTGCATTCCACCAGTTAATGAACCTTTTAAGGGAAATCTTCACAAAAAACGTAAAAGTGACGGCTGGGATGATGAAAGTTAAAATGATGTTTGCTGGGAAAGGAAAGGATATAAGAAGATAGAGGCTTAAGAAAATTCCCCTATTAAAAATATTGGTGTTAAGCTTCCCCAGAAGATTCCGTCGGCGCTTTCCCAGAAGTCTGTTCCGGGAACTTTCAGAATTAATCTATAAATCCATGGCAGATTTTTCTCTTCAATCCGCCTAGGTTTGTCATCCTTTCCTTCCATGAAAACCGCATAATTTAATGATTTTGTAAAACTTAAGCTTTGAGTAAACCATAACCTTTTGTCGTCTAGCCTTCCACAACTCCAATTTTGGTTACTGATAATCCTCTTCCTTCCAACTCGTGAATGAATGGATTTATACCTAAGGAATCGCTGGCAATGTGCCCTGTCACTAATAGGTTGCCTTTACCCTCATCTCTCAATTTTTCTAGGTCTACGGGGCTTATGTGAATGTAAATTAGCGTGCCGACGCCGTACTCGAAATATGTTTTTGCAATTTCATAGCCTCCGTTAGTGGCTGCTGCGTGGGGAAACAATAACTTTTCCAGCCTCGTTCTCCTCTTTTCCAAGGCAAACATCAATCCTTGTAAGGGCGTTTCTGAATTCTGGAAGCTCCATTAGGGCGGAAACCACGTCTCTGACTGTAGATTCTTCTTCCAATTTCATCCAGCGGCATGTGAATATTCATGAAGGGCATCCCTAAAAGCCTTGCAAAATCCACAGCATGCGCGTAATTCTTGGCGTGTGCCTCAACACTTAACTGTTCAAGTTTTCTGCTTACAGCCATCTCAGCCCTTTTCCGTGGGACACCAGCTTCCACCATCAGCTGAACATGCCTCCTGAAAACTTTTGGAAAGCCGAGAACCGCCGATCCACCAGCAGGATGATGAGCAACGACAGCTGGTTGTAGCCCAATTGTTTGGCGAGGAGAAGTTCCGCTGGTCCGGCATCTATACAAAAAAGAACTCGTTGAATGTTTTCACCTTCAACGTAAATGACACTGTCTTCAGGAACCTCAGTTAAACCAGCAAGCTTTAAGGCTAACTCCATAATTTCTTCAGTGTTCAAAGCTTTTCACTTCTCATGAGGAACTGGATAATTTGTTATGGCTAACTATTTATTGGTTCTGCAAAATTTTATCAAGGCACAGCAAAAATATGTTTATGGATGGGTGATTTTATGGAAGTTTTCGAAGCCGTAAAGGGAAGACGAAGCATAAGAGCCTTCAAAGATACTGATGTTTCACCGGAAATCGTTGAAAAACTCATTGAGGCTGCTAGATGGGCACCTTCCGCTGGAAACATTCAGCCATGGGAATTTATTATTGTCCGCAACCCAGAAACCAAAAGGAGGCTGGCTGAAGCCGCCTTAGGCCAATCCTTCATCGAGGAGGCACCAGTCGTAATTGTTGTGTGTGCAGATGAAGAGCGCTCTGCAAGAGGCTATGGCACACGTGGGAGAGCACTATACTGTATACAGGATACGGCTGCGGCCATACAGAACATCCATTTGGCCGCCTACGCCCTAGGATTGGGCACATGCTGGGTTGGAGCCTTCCGAGAAGACGAAGCAAGAAAAATTCTAGGTATTCCAGAAGGCGTTAGACCAGTAGCCATAATCCCAGTCGGCTATCCAGCAGAGTCGCCCCAGCCACGGAATAGGAGACCAATAAAACAGATAGTTCACTACGAAAAGTTTTAGGGACGAAGCACTATGAAGATGCGAAGCTACTATCTTGGCGAGTTAACATGGGTTGACGTTGAAGAATTTCTTAAAAGGCATAAAACTGCTGTAGTGCCTGTTGGAAGCTGCGAACAGCACGGCCCCCACCTACCCTTAGACACTGACGCCTACGATGCCTTCTGGCTTTCCATGAAAGCAGCCGAAAAAGCCCAATGCGCCTTAGTGGCACCGCCAATCTATTATGGCGTCTCTTCCCATCACATGGACTTTCCGGGAACTATAACGCTGAATCCTCAAACTTTGGAGCAAACAGCCTACGAAGTTGGAGTCTGCCTAGTAAAGCACGGATTTAAGAGGGTACTCTTCGAAAATGGCCATGGCGGAAACACTCCAGCCTTGGAAGCTGCAGCTCAGAGGATTAAGGCTGAAACGGACGCTTTTGTAGCCATAGACACCGTCAGCCTCATACCAGACTTCATAGAGCAGTACATAGAAACGCCCTACGACGCGCATGCTGGAGAGTTTGAAACCTCAACAAGCCTAGCCAACCGCGAAAACTCTGTTGTCAAAGAGCGAATCACAAAGCCACAGATAACCCTTCCAAAATCAAAATACACAAAGATTGGGCTTAAAGAGACTGGACCGAAAGTTTCGTGGGCTTTCAGAACAAAGGAGATAAGCAGCACAGGCGTGATCGGCGACCCAACCAAGGCCTCAAAGGAGAAGGGCGAAAAAGCATGGAAACTCTCCATAGAAAGGCTTGCGGAACTCCTAAAAGAGCTTGACAGCATGTGAGTTTATTGCGCTCGCGCTTAGGAAAAAGATTAATCTGCAAACCGACAATTGCTTTCTGGGCTAATTTATGAGCAATTTAGAGGAAGGCTTGAGGTGGCTGGACCAGGCGGAAGCCGATTTCAAAACGGCTAAAGACTGCCTAAAAGACGGAAATTTTTATGCATGTGCCTTTTTCGCCCAGCAGTCGGCTGAAAAAGCATTGAAAGGTTTCCTATACTCAAAAGGTTATAGAGCCTTGATAACGCATTCTGTCACAGAATTACTTGAAGAAACTTCCAAAATCGAGAAGGGCTTTGGAAGGTTCGTTGATTATGGGCGGGAGCTTGATAGGCATTACATTGGTTCAAGGTACCCGAACTTTTATCCGAAGGGGCCAGCCTATAAGTATTACACGGAGGAAATCGCAAAAAAATGCTTAAACTACGCAGAGTCGATATTGAGAGAGGTGAGGAAGTTTTTGAGAAAATAAACGCCTATTTAAACAAGGTTATCAAGCATCTTAACCCATACCTCGTCATTCTTTTCGGTTCTTTTGCAACTGGCGAAATAAATGAGGGCTCGGATGTTGACATACTTGTAGTCGCAGACTTTAAAGAAGATTTTCTGGAGAGAATAGGAACTTTGATGAGGCTAAACACTTTTGGCATACCAGTCGAGCCCGTAGGTTATACGCTTGAGGAGTTTGAGGAAATGAAACGTCGAGGAAACCCTTTCATTTTAGAGGTTTTGGGGAAAGGTAAAATCCTATACAAGTCTGGACGTGCCAGTTGCCATTAAACTTAATATTGAGGGGCTACCCCTTAATCACTTTGAGGAGTTGGTTTTGCTATACTCCGAGATTGCTGACACTTACGAGAAGATTGAGGCCACAACTAAAAGGCTTGAAATGACAGACCTTCTAGTGGACCTCCTAAAAAGGACGCCTAAAGAGATAATCGACAAAGTTGTTTATCTAACGCAAGGCAAAATCTACCCAGACTTTGTTAAACTCGAGATAGGCGTTGCGGAAAGGCTCGCCATAAAGGCTTCGGCTCACGCTTCTGGGCGACGGGAAAGCGAAATCGAAGAGGATTTGAAGAAGACTGGGGATATTGGCGAAACAGCCCAGAAGTTTATAGCTCAGAAGAGGCAGTTGACCTTCTTCCAAAAACCACTAACCGTCCAAAGGGTTTACGAAACCTTTGATAAGATGGCTAGGGCATCTGGTTCCGGTGCTGTTGACACAAAGATTACGCTTTTGGCTGGGCTTTTGGCTGACGCCACGCCTAAAGAGGCAAAATACATAATGCGGACAGTTACTGGAAATCTTCGCCTGGGTATTGCGGACATGACTGTGCTTGATGCTTTGGCAATAGCATATGGCGGCGGCAAGGAGACCCGTGAGCTTGTGGAGCGCGCCTACAACATTTCATCAGACCTTGGAAGAGTCGCCCGAGTCCTCGCCGAAGAAGGCCTTGAAGGAATTAAGAAGTTCAAGGTTGTTGTGGGCGAACCTATAAGGCCTATGCTGGCTGAAAGGCTCTCGTCGCCAGAAGAAATCCTCGAGAAGCTTGGAGGCAAATGCATAGCAGAATACAAGTATGACGGCGAAAGAATCCAAGCCCACAAAAAAGGCGACGAAATAACGCTATTTTCGAGGCGCCTCGAAGACATTTCAGACCAGTACCCAGACGCCATTGAACTGTTTGGGAGGCATGTTCTGGCTAAGGAAGCCATTTTAGAGGCTGAATGTGTAGCCATAGACCCAGACACTGGCGAGATGAGGCCTTTCCAGGAGCTTATGCACCGAAGACGCAAATACGGCATAGAAAAAGCCATGGAGGAGTATCCGGTCTCACTTTTCATGTTTGATGCCCTCTACGTTGACGGGGAAGACCTAACCCTCGAGCCATATCCATTGAGGCGCAAGATGCTGGAAAGCGTTGTCAAAGAAGGTGACAGAGTGAAGCTTGCCAAACACATTATTACTGGCGATGTTAAGGAGCTTGAAAACTTTTTCTTGGAAGCCATAGAAGACGGATGCGAAGGCCTAGTATGCAAATCGATAATGGAAGACTCTGTTTACCAAGCTGGCGCGCGGGGTTGGCTATGGATAAAGTATAAGCGGGATTATAAAAGCGAGATGACAGACACGGTAGATCTAGTCGTTGTTGGCGCCTTTCATGGGCGGGGAAAACGGGCGGGAACATATGGCGCACTTTTATTGGCGGCATACAACCCTGAAAACGACACCTTCGAAACCGTAACAAAATGTGGGACAGGCTTCACAGACGAGGATTTGGCGAAACTCCCAGAAATGATGAAGAAGCATGTTATTTCGCACAAGCATCCAAGGGTTTACTCGCTTATTGAGGCTGATGTCTGGTTCGAACCAAAAGTAGTCATTGAAGTTTTAGGGGCGGAAATAACCTTAAGCCCCATCCACACATGCGCCATGAACACAATACGCCAAGGAAGTGGTTTGGCAATACGTTTTCCAAGGTTTACTGGCAATTACAGAATTGACAAGGCAGCGGAAGACGCAACAACAGTAAACGAGATAGTTGAAATGTACCAAAAGCAGTTGAAGAAGATAGCTGAAAGCTAAAAGGCCTAAAGGTTTTTCTCTACGAAGTCTTTTGCTTTTTTGAGGAATTCCTCAGCATTTTTTATCAGCGTTTGTATTTCTTCTTCGCTGAATATTGCGCCTATTTCGTAGTCGCTGGTTTCCCTCATTTCAAATGCCCTTCTTAAGTATTGTGCAAATTTTTTGTCTATTAGGTTTGTTTTTATGATTCTTAGTCCGAATTCTGATATTAGGCCTGAATGGGTTTTTGCATCATATCCTAACACGTTGAGCATGGCTTTGGCTGCGTGGAAAAACGCGTAGTAGGCTCTGTTTATGGCGTCTTCTAGCATTCCCTTTTCAAGGAGAAGTTTTGCAGCATCCAGCCTTTTTTGGGCGGTTTCCAATTCCTCTTTTATTCGGATTTTAATGCTTTCTTCCATCGTATATCACTATTCCCTTTCTGATTTCTTCGAGTATTGGTTTTTTTCCTTTTTCAAGTTCCTCTTCTGCTATGAATTTGAGGGTTACAAGCTTTCCTTGTTCGGCAAGTATCTTGTCGGCTATTTTTGAAGCCAGCTTAATTAAGCGTTTGTCTTCCGTTATTATTGCCAAATCGATGTCAGAGTCGAGTCTATAATTGCCTTTGGCTAATGAGCCGAAGAGTATGATTTTGGCATTTTTACCTACTGGTTCGAACTGCTTTAGTATTTGCCTATGGAATTCCAGCATTGGTTTTAGCCGCCTTTTCTATGAATTAAAAGCCTGCAATCTATTTAATTTTGCTTGGTTGCGAAGATGAATTGGATAAGCTTGAGTACGCAAAAGATATGCGCGTGCTATGATTTTGGTGTTCTCTTAATTCTTTTCATATTAGATGTTATAGATGTCCCTGCTTTCTAAAGCCCTTTATGAGGATGTTTCTTTCCCAATTTTTCTAAACTTTTCGTCTTGTAAGTATATTATTTTTCCTTCTTTGAGAACCCTGAATGCCAGTTCGTTGTCAGCTTTGTCTAATGCTACAACGTCGACTTTATCGACTGGAATGCCTAAGTTTTCGGCTAAGTCGAGCATTAGGTTGATTTCGTCTTCTATTGTCGAGTTTCTGTCGAATATGACTGCAAAGTCGTAGTTGCTGTCTTCTCTGCTGGCACTTCTGGCTCTGCTTCCGCAAAGGTATGCCAATTTAACCCCGTTCTTTTTGAACGCTTCAGAGCATTCTTTTAAATGTTCGCTTTCCAGGTCCAGTTTGTTTTCCTCGACGTATTTTATGATAGACATGGAAAGTTCTTCAACTTTTGGCATTAAGTTCGCCGAAATGTTGAGGAGGTTTTGTAATGCTATGTGTAGTCGAGGGTTTCGTCGGCGGATGTTGCTGAGTTCGCCCGCATAGGAGCTTTATATGAAAAGGTGAGAGGTGTTAGTCCAACACTGCTGATGCTTGGAGGCTTTATAGATGCCAAAGCCAAAGAGCTTGCAGAAAAGCTGAAGGTTAAAGTTAAACCGATAGTTAAAGAAGCGGTTTAGCTGCATGCGGAGAAAACTTGGTTAATCTCTTTTTGACTTAAATTTTAGACATGGTTTAGAAACAATTGACTGGTTGACTGACACGCTTGGAGGATAAATCAACCACGCCTCGTTATATCTATGCAATTGGTTTAGGAGGCTAACCACCTGATTTTCAGGTAATCCCTCCCTTGCGCGCAGACCTTGTTAGCGGCTCTGTGCTCGTTATTTCTTAGGGCAAGTGGAAATTGAAATGGGCGATGTCGCCGGCGAGGGCAAGGTTGAGCGGCAGGAGTAAACGTATTTAAGTTATTTAAACATCCATTAGGCTTGGGCGTGTTGAAGATGCTTGATGAGGAGGAGTATGAGCGTTGGATAAGTTCGTCTAAGAGGGCGTTAGCTTCGGCTCGCGGCGATTTGGAGAGGGGGGATTTCAATTGGGCCTGTTTTAAGGCTCAGCAGGCAGCGGAGTTTGCGGTTAAGGCTTTGCTTCGAGGCTTAGGATTGCCATCATACGGTCATAGCATTTACAAACTTCTTAGCGGGAGCGGGAGGAATCTTCAACTAGACGACAAAATTATTCAATCTTCTAAGGCTTTAGACAAATTCTATGTTCCAACAAGATATCCAAACGCTTGGGCTGAGGGAACCCCTGAGGATTTCTTTACACGCGTTGACGCTGAAGAGGCGGCGAGGCACGCTGAGCATATAATAAGCTGGGTTGAGGAGAAATGGAGATCGTTGAAAAGAGGAAGAGGCTGAGGAAGGATTGCATTGAGAAATCCATCAGGTGGGTTTCCACGCTTCCATTTAAAGTTACCGCTGTTCTTGTGGGTTCATATGCGAGGGGAGATTTTAACCTTTGGAGTGAGTGGATTTACTTTTAATTTCGGATGAATTTAGGGGAAGCCCCATTGAAAGACTTAGGAGGCTAAACCCTCCGGCGGGTTTTGGCCGACGAATTAAAACTTTTCGGCAAACGTGCAGAAACTCGCCGTGCACCAATGGACCTTTCATGGTTGGGTTAATGGAATATCAGCTAAACACGTTAACTCGGCTTCTTCATCCTTTATGTCGTAAATCATAAGCTTGATAGCAAAATTTAAATCACATTCAATCCTTCAAGCTGGCATGCGAAATATTTATATTTTCAATAGTAACTATTGAAACTGTGAACTTTATGTCCACTATACAGGTCGAGGAGGAAGTTAAGAAGCAGCTTTTTTCTATAGCTGCTGAGCTGCAGTCGAAGCAAGGCAAAAAAACTTCTCTCAACGAGGCGATAAGACATTTGATAAATGTTTACCTCTCTCAGAGGAGGGACATTCCGATGATGCTTTCCCTTTATGGATGTTTGGGTTCGGAGCCTAACGCTCAGGCCCTCCTAAAAGAGCTTAGGGCAAAAGAGGAAGAAAGACTTGAGAGGCTTAAGAGGGAACATTGCGCTTGACTCCAGCGTCTTAATAGAATATTTAATGGGAACAAAAACCGGCCGAATTTTGAGGGAATACTTTGAAACGTTAAAGCCTGAAGAAAAAGTCAGCTGTTCTCTGCTTACAATATCAGAAGTTTTTTATGTACTCTGCAGGTTAAGAGGAGCAAGGTTCGCCGAAGAGAAAATAAACGATATGCTGGCGTCGCATGTACTGGACATATACGGCTCGATGGAAGTCGCTATAAGAGCGGGTAAAATTAAATGTGAGAGAAACATCTCTTTGGCGGATTGCAGTTGCATAGCTGTGGCTGAGATGACAAATGCTAAGGCGGTTTTCGCGGAAAGGGAGAAAGAACTTGTTAAGGAAATGGAGAGGAAGCCCTTTAACGTGGAAATAATATTCCTACGAGATGTAGAAAAATAGGTTTTGCTTCAAAATCCCTTGCTTCCCCTAATTGCTCAGATGAGGTTGACCAGCTCGCCTCATTTCCATGCTATTTAGCAATGCCCTAGCGCGCTTAAACCTAGTCTAGAGAAGTTGATGCGAAGATAAGAACTCTGCAACAAGTGGGGCATCTTCGGCTAAAGATATGGAAGTGAAGTTTAAAAAAGGTTCTCTTATCTATCAGTCCCCCGAATGAGAACGTTTAAACTTGTCTTGTAATGAAGTGGTTCGCTGCCTTGGAGATAGCTTTAGATACATTAATTTACTTGTCTACATGGTTTTATGTTAATGTGAGTGATGGATAATGGGTTTAAATCGTGAAGAATTGGCAAAAAGGCTTAGTTCATCATTTTCAAAATATGGGGTGGTTGATGTAGCTTACCTGTTTGGTTCAAGGGCTAGGGGGAACTTTACTGAGGAGAGCGATTTTGACTTTGCGATTTTGCTTTCCAAAGAATTTGACGATCCTTATGATCTTGTCAGGTTGATCCACGATTTGGCGGTGGCATTGGGCGTTAAGGATGAGAAAATCAACATGGTCATTTTGAATGATGCTTCCCTTGAGCTTGCTTATAAAGTGATAAGCGAGGGAATCATTATTTATGAAAGAAATGTTGAAAAGAGGGTGGATTTTGAGGTTAACACTTTAAAGTTTTACTTAGACTTTAAACCTGTTTTAGATCAGATGCATAAATTATTAATCGAGGAGTACATGCATGGCAAAGCTTAACGAGTACATGATGATGGTTGATGAGTACATAAGCAACCTAAAAACCGTGTTGAGGGGGTAAAGTCGGAAGGGGAGTTTTCATCGAAGCCTGAAGTATATTATTCAGTGTTGCATTTCCTCCAATTATCAATCCAATGCTTGATAGACATGGCGTCTAGACTTGTTTCCATGCTTGGTGCAATGAAACCTAAAGAGTACAGCGAATTAGCCGAAATAATGTATGAGGAAGGAGTTTTAGACGACGCTGAAAGAAAATTATTCGCGGATATTATTAGGTTTAGAAACCTTCTAATGCACGTTTACGCTAAAGTCAGCCCAGGTTTAGTTTATTAAATTGCAAAAGAAAGTGCTGAAAGGGACATTAAAAAATAACTGGAAAAATAATTGGAGCGGCGAAAGCCAGAGGCTACGACCCTTAAAGGCGGCTGAAAACGGAGGCTTAGGGAGAGCAGTACGAGGACAGACGCCACGATTGCCGCATTTCAGCGTTTTCAATGATTTTAACCTTTAAACTTTTCCAATTATAATTTTTTCATACAATGATGAAGTGTGAAGCTTTCGGTCTTGTTATGTTGCCAACTATTGCTGACTGAAACCCTTCAGAATGTTTAGGAAAGGGAGATGCTTCAAAGTGTGCAAATATGTTGAGGAAACGGGAAACCCGAATATTATGTGCGCGTGAAGCATTTGAAACTTCCTTGAATCCTCTGCAAACTTAGCACCTTAGTTTGCCGCTTATTTGGATAAAATAGTTTTGTTTCCTGTTTGTGTGCAAGGGTTCATTCAAAACTCATTATGCGATCAAACGCTTCTGCTGGGAAAGGGTTAAATCGTATTAAACCAGCATAATTTTTGGGGAAATTTGGTGGATTTGAAAGAGAAGTCGGAGGAAACAAGACGCTTGCTGACTGTTATAAGCCACATATTCGGCATATTATCAGAGGAGGGCTTCCGTGAAGCTATGAAATATGTTGTGCAGGATGTTTTGGGCGCTGCGAGGGTTGAGAAGTGAACTTTTAGGGATGATGATGGATTCGTTTAGGGTGTCCCATCCTTAGTGGAGGTTGACATAGCCGTAAAGGACAAGGAGCACATACTTATCGAGGTTAAGTCGAGGGTTTCATCGGCGGATGTGGCTGAGTTCGCCCGCATAGGAACTTTATATGAAAAGGTGAGGGGGTTAGTCCAACAATGCTGATGCTTGGAGGCTTAATAGAGGCAAAAGCCAAAGAGCTTGCGGACAAGCTGAAGGTTAAGGTTAAACCGGTAGTTAGGGAGACAGTTTAGCCGCATGCAGAGGAGAGCTAAAGGAGTGGTGTGGTGCCTTTCCGTATTCCAGCGTGCATTCGCGCGCTCCTATGGAAAACGCCCAGGGAAAGCGTTGCAGATGCCGAGCAACCACCCATCAAACCTGCAAGCCAAATAAAGCTTTACGCTCCAACCTCTTAAACTTTCTTACAGAAAGACCACGCCTTTCCCCTCTGTAAGGCTCGTTCCTCTTCAGCATGTAATAGACAATGCGAAGCATTTCATGAGCCACGGCAACAACAGCCTTCTGACAACCCTTCCTACTGGCATATCTTTCATAGAACTTTCTGAACCTTTCATCACTTCGTATGGCAGCCTGGGCAGCCTCAACCAAAGCCCAACGCACAAGCCTATTACCGCCTCTTCCAACCCTCCCATAAACCGTCCTATCGCCGGACTGATGAACGCTTGGAGCCAAACCAGCCCAACCAACAAGCCTCTTATCGCTGCTGAAACGGTCAATATCGCAAATTTCAGCCAACAAAAGCGAAGCTGCAAAATAGTCCAATCCAGACATAGTCATTAAAAGCTTCACCCTCCCATCGTTATAGGCATATGAGGCAATCTTAGCGTCGACAAGGCTCACCTGCACATTCAAACCCTCCAAAACAGCTAATAGGCTTTTCAACACAGCATCATCGATGAATCCAAGCTTCAACCCCCTAAGCCACTTTAAGCCTTTCCCGCTGAACAACGTTGGGTATGGACATTTCAAACCATGCTTGTCAAGCAAGGCGTGAACACGGTTCACAACCTCAGTCCTCAACTTGACAAGGCTTATCTTGTGGCGGAGGAGCTGACGCCACTCCCGATGCCTCCTATCTGGAACAAAGCATAAAGGCAACATTCCAGACCTCAACAACTGAGCGATGACCTGGCGTTCACTTTGTCAGTTTTAACTTTTGCCTCAGCGATAAGCCTAGTCTTGGAAGGGTTGGAAAGCACAACCCTAACGCCATGATCTTCAAGAAAGTCGTAGAGCCTAACCCAATGATTAGCAGTAGACTTAACAGCAACCATGGCTTCATCCTTAAACGCTTCAACCCTCATCATAAAATCCCCAATGCCATTCACAGAATTCATGAAGGAAAACTCGTCCGCGCGCGCAATTCAAGCCATAAACATAAGCGCATATCTTCCAGTCCGCTGGTTCCACGTCGACAAGCTCACTGTTGCCATGAACTTGACATATTTCTTAGGAGCACCACCTGAAGGGATTCATATCGTGAAGTTTGAAGGTTCTCTTGAGCAATTTAAGAAGTATCATTGGACTAATCCGAATTGCACTCAGTGGAGTGAGGTTAATCCAAACTTCACAAGACAATGGCATCTAACTGAATGGATTGATGCAGGCGCATCGGTTACACCGGACGGTAAACTTAGCTGTGGCGACATGATTGAAATGATAGATAAGGAAACTGGAGTCTACACACTCTTTATCGTAAATTCCATAAGCACAGACATGTGGGTTTCTCCAAAGCTTCCACCACCGAAACCGATAGAGCCAGATATCTATCCTATTCCACGTGATGTTGCCATAACAGCAGTCAACGCTTCAAAAACAGTGGTTGGTCAAGGATATTCTATGTCTATCAACATCACGATTGAAAATCAAGGATACTTTAACGAAATAGGTCTATGTTTTGCTGATCTTGATTGGGACGGCGATTATGACATCCTTTGGAATGTGACATTAGCTCCGAGAGAAATCAAAACCATTACGTTCATATGGAACACTGGTGTTGTTAGCAAGGGCAACTACACCATAATTGTCTATGCGAAACCAGTTCCATACGAAACAGACACTGCTGATAACACTTTCTTTGACGGCTGGGTTTACGTTGGCATTCCATGCGACATTTCAGGACCTATTTTAGGCGTCCCAGATGGCGTCTGTAACATGAGAGATATTGGCTACATATGCAGCAAATTCGGAACAACCCCGTCCAGCCCAAATTGGGATCCAAACGCTGACGTAACGGGACCAACGCCAAAAATGCCAGATAATATTGTAAACATGAGAGACGTCGGAGAGGCCTGCAGAAACTTCGGAAAAGCAGACCCGTAAAAGGCTACATATACATTTTTGCCGAGCTAAGAAAGTCTTCTATGAGTTTCCTACTGGTGAGGATAACTTTTGATGCGACATCTCCGGCCAAAGCCCCCTAAATCTTTACGGTATAACGTTGCTTGATAGTATGTCAAACCCGATAGCCCACTCAACAATTAATGGCGAAGTTCTAATTTACCCACACATAACGCATACGGATTTCACACTTGAAGTACACAAGTTCAGTGTGACTTTTCACGGGAGAGTGGCGTAACGTACTTTAAATTTCCAACATGGAGCCTCTTCGGTCCAAACATAGTTGTTTATGATAACGTGAGGCAAGCAGTTTGGATGACCTCTACAAATGTCACTTATGGGGCTTGGGGGCTATTGAAACGTTTAATGGCGTGATGGTCATGTTTAATGCAACTGATGGTTCAGCATTGCTATACAAGTTTCCACCAGATGTTGGATGGGGTTTCAAAGGTTTAGGGGCGTCCTCTCGCACATTAGATGATGACGGCAATGTATGGATAGCCATAGACACGTGTTTCTGGATTCCAGAAGAGCTGCCTGAAAGCATTCCTTCCCTTGCAAAGCTATATCCAGAGACTAACACGTTAACTGTTTTCTGGCTTCCCAAGGAGTTTGGATGGCTAAATGATGTGAAATTTCGTGATGAAACGTTTGGTGCCAAAGCGAAAAATACCTGATAAAAATGTCTGGCGAAGATTCAGCCGATTTTTGGAAGATTTCAGATAATCCGTCTTATGGCTTTATGTGGTTAGATGGAAATTATATTTGGATTACACTTTATGACGCCAACGAGGTGAAGAGGTTTAACATTTTAACTGGTGACTTTGACGCTAATTTCACAAGCATAAATAAACCCTTAGGCATCTGCGGCACTTCCAGCCACATTTTCGTGGCTGAGTACGGCGGCAACTTTATCATAGCGATAGACAAGATAAATCTGGCTATTCGCGCTTACAGGTGGATAAGGCGCCAACTTATGCGTGCTCTACCATTAAAGGGAATGTTTGGTGGTCAAGCTTTAACAGTTCTGTTGGGGTTATGGGCAAAATTTACAATCATACCTATAGCATAAACTGCGTATCCAGCGGTCCTCTGACAGGGGTCCAAACGATACTATATGGTTTAGCGGTCGAAACTACCATTATTATCTTGGGCCGCCATATGTTACTTGTGATCTTTACATATGCGTGCGAAACGATATTAGAAGTCCAGATGTTAACGGTGATGGTATAGTTAATATGAGGGATATTGGAGCGGTTGTGAATAAATTCAACGCAAAAGAAGGGGACGAAAGATATGAGCCTCAATGTGACCTTGATGCTGATGGCACGATAAATATGCGCGATGTGGGCATAGCCGTTCAAACTTCGGTAAGAAAGGCATTTAATGGAACATTTTCTCTTTTTCTTTGCCTAAATGGGTTTTCATAGGTTAAGCTTTATGTGGGGTGCTGTTTGGCTGAACCGCTTAAGTTTGTTATAATGATGTCTATTTGTTCCCAGAATCTTCTTTTAAATTCTAGCCATTCCTCATCGGATTTGAAACGTTGAGAAAGCCAGTATCCTCCTCCAAGAAATGCTAAAAGGATGGGCGCTGCGAAAAATTTTTGTCGCTTCCTTTGGAGTTCTATCTCTATTGAAAATTCTTCCGGAGTCCCTTCTAATGTGATTACTACGTGCCCGTCAAGGTAATAGTTTGGTGAGGATTTTGCGGTTATCTTGTAAAGGTTTTCGTTTTCGTTGATATCGACATCAAAGTAGTCTTCTTTTAAGAGTTCAATTATTTCCTCTTTTAGAGTTTTTAAGTTTACGTTTCTTTGGGACCAGTAGCGTTTCATTGTGATTTCGAGAATTGTTTTCCGTTGATATAAATGTTTAGGTGTTTAGGTTTTGAGTTAAGGATTTAAGTATGCCCCATATATTTTTATTTTTGGTTGTGGTGGGTGCTGAGCTGGTTTAGTGACAATTTGGGTAAAGTTGTTTTTTTAATAGGTGTGGTGTTTTTAGTTGTTAGTTTGTCGATTTATAATGGTTTTGGTTTTATGTTTTTTGCTGTAAGCTGTTTCCTTGGAATTGTTTTTACTGTTTTTGGCTTGCTTTCGCAGCTTGGCTTTTTCTCTGTTAGTTTGCGTTCATTTAGTGGTGTTGGTACAATTCTGATTTGTATGGCTGTTATATTTGTGGCATCCTCGGTTGCTTTATTTGGATTTTTAGAGGTGACGTCTTCTCGGGTTGTAGCTGAAATTTTTAAAGGTGCTATTTTAGGTTGGAAAGTTATTCTGTCTACGGAACGCCCTTATCTTTGGCTTAGTGCTCTTCTAATTCGTTTGGGTTTTGCGTTTTTTGGTTTTGGAGTTTTGTTTAAGATTTTGCATGCTGTTGGCTTGTGATTTTTATGGTATTAACTGTATTGCTAATGCGATTATAAAGAGTAATCCTCCAATTATTAAGAGTGGGTGGAATAGCCAAATGTATGGTCTTCGAAGGGTTACGTTTGTTCCTCCCAACTTGTATAATTCTGGTCCTGGTAGGTCGAAGTAGTCTACGGCATTTGTGTTTGATGGCGGCGTTGTCATTGGTCTCGAGGTTGTCTGGGTGTAGGTTATCCTTATGTCCGTAAAGAATACAAGTACGGCTGATGTGATCGTTAAGGCTGAGATCATTAGTAGTATAACGCTTGCTCCGTTTCTCGATTTTAATTTTGTGGGTAGGATTCCTATTTTTGTTAGGATTCCTGTTAATAGTAGTGTGGTGCCTATATAGCTGCAGAGGATGAAGATTGGTGAGCCTAGTGCTGTTAGACTAAATAATCCGATGATGTATGTGATTATGGCTGTGGAGATGGAGAGTTCGCCTATAAGTTCTTTAAGGTTTTCCGTTAAACTGTACATTTTCTCCATATTTGCTCCACAAGTTGGCTAAGATAATATGCGTATTTTTTAATATAAGATTTTCTGTTGTTTTAGACTTTGAGTCTTATGCTTAACACGTTGTCCAGCAGTCCTGTTTCTGCGAAGTAGCGTACTACGTAGTCTCTTATTTCTTTTTCGTGTACGCATTTTCCAACAACAATGCTGCTGAGTTCATATTTTGGTCTGCTTCTGAATTTTGGCATTATTTGGCGGGGGTTTATGTTGTATTTTTTTATTACTTTTATTTTGAAGCGTTCTAGGCCGTGTTCGGGGCATTTGAGTTCTACTATTAAGCAACTCATTTGGAGCCCCTTCCCCCTTTTAAACTTGTTTTCTCTAATATAAAACTCTATTGCTTTTGTTTTTGGTTTTTGCTTATAGAAGGTTGTACTGAAACTTTTTTCCATCAAATTTATATACCAGACCGGGGATATTTGTTTTGCGGAAAAGAAAAATGGGAGAAGGAGAGATTATGAAGAAGGCAAGTTTGTTCGCTTTAGTTGCTATGGTTGCACTTTTGATTCCAGTTGTTGCACCTGCATTTGCTACTGGTCCTACGCAACCGCCGGTTGATACAACAACTTTGTATGTTGGCACTATTGCTTGGGGTCCTCGTAGGGCTGATCCTGTGAGGGCTTATGATACTGGGAGCGGTGAGCTGCTGTTCAACGTTTATGATACTTTGATTGAGATGGGTGGGGATATTGTTAACCCATTGTATCCGACTATAACATGGCATAGTGAAGAACAGTACTGGGAGTTCAGGCCGCTACTTGCTGTGAACGTTCCTGAACGCCAAGAAATAGTTGCTACTTTCATAAGTGACACGAAACCAATTCCGGCCGACCCAACTGGTGTTTATTTGAATGACACAGCTTTCCAAATTGTTGGATGGGTTGACAATAACCCTGATGGGGTATTCGGTGAAATCGACGTCATCTACGTTATGGAATTCGCCGATGGGAGTCCTGTTACGTGCAGGGCATGGCAAACAATAAGTGTTAATGCTGCAACTGGTGTGATAGTGGCACACCGCTTCTTCTACGAGTTCCAGTTGAGGACAGACCCTGTTATATTCTTCTATGACAGCGCTGGCAACGTTGTAGGCCAATTCGGCATAGACGATGTTGTATACTCCATTCAAAGGGGCCTTGTCCAAGACCAGTATGGAAGCCCCATGTGGATGTTTTACAAACCATTCTTCGACCAAATGAACAGCGACTTCTGGGACACAGGCGACCCTGCGGATGCATGGGAACTCTCATACCTAATAAAGGACACAATTGAAATTGTTAGCACAGACCCGCCAATAGTGCGCTTCAATCTGGGAATAAGCTTCCCAGACATCGCCTTTAAGCAGATTATGAGCCAGACATGGGCCTCAATACTTGACAAGGACTGGTGTATAGGCAAGGGATGCTGGGATGGAGAATTGTTCAGCGACGACGGCCGCTACACAGGCTCAACAGCGGGAAACAATATTCCAGACTGGTTCGAATCTTGGCGCCACTGTGCTGCATTTGGTGGGGTTTCACCAATACAGGCTATAGACCCTGCTAACTATGCTGGAACAGGTCCATACCGCGTTATAGTTGCAAGCAAAGCCGACAACCTTGTTGTGCTCCAAAGGAATCCCAACTACTGGAGGGGTTGGCCAGCTCCCTACTACACAACGGGTGGTCAACTGCAACGCTTGCCAGGCTATCTCGAATATGTGGATATAGAATACATTGCAGACTGGACTACACGAAAAACAGCTTTCTTGGCATGCCAGCTTGACGTCTGTGCTGTGCCAAGGGCTAACATGATGGAGCTGCTAGACCCGAACGACCCAGCAAGAATGATAACAATAGACCCGGCAATAGTCACAGTTAAGAACGTCGGGCCAGTTCTATCCATGGACGCCGTATTCTTCACATTCACAATAAGCCCAACATCACCAGCCATATACTCAGGAGGGTTCCCAGACGGCATACCAACAGACTTCTTCAACAACACCCACACGAGGAGGGCGTTTGCCTACGCCTTCGACCACGGCAAATACATAAATGAAGTATGGCTGAAAGAGGGTACATGCCGTGAAACACCACTAATCTACGGTCTAGTGCCCGACTACTACACTAAGGGGCCAGACCCACCATGGACCTACAACTACGACTTAGACAAGATTAAGACTGAACTTCAACAGGCAATGTTCACACAAGATGGCACAACAAAAAGCGTCTGGGACTGGGGAGGCTTCAAAATGATCATCTACTACAACAGCGGCAACGACCCGAGAAGGCTTGCATGCGAATACATAAAAGCAGCCTTCGACGCCATAAACAGCCTCTATGGCAAAAACTTCATAATTGAAATTCAAGGACCAGACTGGCCAACATACCTAGACATGATGGAAGCGTTTGACATGCCACTATACCTAATAGGCTGGCTGGCAGACTTTGCAGATGCAGACAACTTTGCCCGACCATTCATGCACAGCTACGGAGACTTCAGCTACTTCCAAAACTACACAGCATGGAACGGATGGACAACACCAGGCCCAAGAACAGGCCTAGATAAAGACAAACTAATAGACATAGCACTTAAAACGCCAGACGGCCCGCAAAGAGCCACATACTACGCAGACCTAGACGACATATACATCGCAGACTGTCCAGGCTTCCCAATAATCCAACCCTTGGGAAGAAGATGGACGAAATACTGGGTTAAAGGCTGGTACTACAACGCCTTATACCCAGCACAATACTACTACAAACTGTACAAGGCACAAGCATGCTGGAGTGACGTTACAGGACCAACAATAGGCATACCAGACAACGTATGCAACATGAGAGACATAGGCTACATAGCATCCCACTTCGGAGCAAAAGCCCCAGACCCAGCCGCAACACCACCATACGATCCTAAATTCGCCCCAAGCACATACGGCATCGGATGCGCAGACGTCTACGGAGACTTAAAAGTCGACATGAGAGACATAGGCCTAGCCTGCAAACACTTCGGACACACAACCCAACCATAAACATATATCAATCCTCAACGTCCCCCCTCTTTTTATGCTAATCAAAATGAATGGGATTCCTTTTTCACTCAAAACAAACCAACATATTTAATGCGACAAAGTTATAAATTTCCCCCTCTCTCTTCTAACAAAGGGGCTTATATGGGCTTAAGAGAATACATAATACGTAGGCTGTTACTTTTAATCCCTGTACTTATCGGTGTTGTACTTTTAATTTTCGCGGTGACACAGCTAATCCCTCCAGAAGCAAGAGCATCAATCTATATAACAGACCCCAAACAATTCCGACAAGTAGACATCATCATAAAACAATACGGTTTAAACGAATCCGTTTTCGTCCAATTCTACAATTGGATAACCCAAGTTTTTCAAGGAAATTTCGGATACTCAGAAATATACGGCGGCGAACCGGTTTTGGAAGGCTTTGCCCAAAGGTTTCCAGCAACATTAGAAATTGTGCTTTACAGCGCCCCTATAATAGTGTTTTTTGGAATATGGCTTGGCACAGTTTCAGCAGTAAACCGCGACAAATGGCCAGATCACGTTACAAGAATAACCTCAATATTGGGAACATCTTTACCATCATTCTTCTTCGGTATAATATTAATCAGCATATTTGTCGCTCAACTCAATTGGACCTCCATAGGGAGATTAACAGACATGGGAAGATACCTAATTAAAGTGAGAACTGGAGCAATCCGACAATACACCGGCCTAATAACAATAGACTCCCTCCTGAATGGAGAATTACCAATATTTCTAGATGCGATAAAACACCTAATATTACCAGTTACAGTTTTAGTTTTCATTCAGTCCGCCACAATGATCAGAGTAACAAGATCAAGCATGCTCGAAGCATTAAGTAAGACGTACATCGTTGCAGCAAGGGCAAAAGGACTCTCAAGGAAAGAAGTAATCTACAAACATGCAAGAAGAAACGCCCTAATTCCAGTTGTCACAATCTCAGGACTCCTCGTAGGCGGTATGCTAACCGGATTAACAATAACAGAGACAGTGTTCCGTTTTGGTGGAATAGGAAACTGGGCAGCCTACGCAGCGATAGCTATGGATGTACCTGTAGTAATAGCATACGCCTTATTTTCAGCCATAATTTTCGTCATAGCCAACCTAATAGTGGACATCCTTTACGCTTACATTGACCCAAGAATAAGGTTGGGATAAAATGGAGAAAAAAAAGAGATTCGCAGAATTCAAAAAACGAATGCAACCAACAATAAAAGAGTTAAAATTCACGCTGAAGAAGATGAGTGAAAGTCCATTATCCATCCTAGGATTAGGACTAGTATTTTTCTTTGTTTTCATAGCAATATTAGCACCGGTTTTAGCGCCTCCAATTCACCCCGACTTCAAAACCCCTTTAAGAGATCCTTTCGAAATTCCACCATTACCTGAAAATAAAATATATCAACTTCCACAACCCCCAAGTTCAGAATTCCCTTTTGGAATAACCCCATTAAACATAAACCTGTACTACGGCTGTATATGGGGAACAATCTACGCATTTAGACTAGGCCTATTAATAATTCCTGCGATCCTTGCAATAGGAATATCATTAGGAACAATCGCTGGATATTACGGCGGTATAATAGACGAAATAATAATGCGTTTCACAGACATAATCCTCGCTTTCCCCGGACTAATATTAACAATGGCGTTAATCGTGGTATTGACAAGAACCGGCCAATGGACAAGGATAGATGCTGCAATACTCTCAATCATACTCGTTGGATGGCCATCCTACACAAGGCTCATTAGAGGCGAAGTTCTCAGAGTGAAAACTGAAGACTACATCGAAGCTGCAAAAGCTTCAGGAGCATCAGACCTCAGAATAATAGCACGGCATATACTCCCAAACGCCATATACCCAGTAATAATCGTAGCCTCCCTCGACTTTGGCTCAATAGTGCTCTTCGCAGCAGCCCTAAGCTTCCTTGGACTCGGCGCCCCACCAAGATATGCAGACTGGGGACAACTAATCAATCTATCAATAAACTGGTCCACATACGGACTGAAGTACTGGTGGACGTTCATATATCCAGGACTATTCATAACATTATTCTGCCTAGGCTGGAACCTACTAGGAGACGCCTTCAGAGACATATTAGACCCATTATACAGGAGGAAATAACCTTGGAAGAAGAAACCATAGCCGAAATAAAAGACCTATACATAAACTTCTACACCTACGATGGAGTTGTAAAGGCCCTTGATGGAGTAAAACTCAGCATCAAAAAGGGCGAAGTTCTAGGACTTGTGGGAGAAACAGGATGCGGAAAAAGCGTAACAAGCCTATCAATGCTGGCAATGGTCATATCACCGGGGCAAATCGAAAAAGGCCACATAGAATTTAACGCAGAAGATAGGAAGCTAGACCTATTACATTTAAAAACCAGCGAACTTCTAAAAATTAGAGGCAAATTTATATCAATGATTTTCCAGGAGCCGAGAGCTGCACTAAACCCCGTCTACACCGTCGGCGACCAAATAGCCGAAGTCTTCTACCATCACAGAATGGAAGAAATCATAAAAAAGGCCATAAACAACATTAAAGAAGACCTTAAAACCGCTAAAGGATTTAAAGAACGGCTTTACAAACGCCATCTTTCATTGCTAAATAAAATGTTACGGAACCGCAATTCACTAACAGTTAGAACAGCTTCCAAAATTCCTTTTCTCAGAGGATTCAAGAAAAGAATTCAACAGGTTGTTAGAAAAGAAACGGTGGAGCTTCTAAGGATTCTTAGAATCCCTGATCCTGAAAGAGTTGTTGACATGTATCCCCACGAGTTAAGCGGAGGCATGGCCCAGAGAGTTGTAATTGCAATGGCGTTAACATGCAATCCAACATTGTTAATAGCTGACGAACCCACCACAAACCTTGATGTCACGGTGCAAATGCAAATATTACACCTAATCAAGGAGCTTAGAGACAAATTTGGTTCATCAATTTTATACGTGACACATGACCTTGGCGTGGTCGCAGAATTGTGTGAAAGAGTTGCAGTTATGTATGCTGGAAACGTTGTTGAAGTTGCAGATGTCATGGCCTTCTTCAAAAAACCTTTACACCCATACGCGCAGGCCTTACTCCAGTCAATACCGAGACCAGGCTATCCGTTCGTTTCCATACCAGGCACTGTTCCAAGTCTCATTAACCCACCACCAGGATGCAGATTTCACGATAGATGCAGATACACAATGGAGATCTGCTCAAAAGTTAAACCAGAACTTATTGAAGTAGAAAAGGGACATGGAGTTGCGTGCCACCTATACACAAAGAAGGAGGAATAAACGTGGAGACGACCCTAATAGAGGTTGAAAATCTCAAAAAATATTTCCCAATTCTTGGCGGGGTTCTTAAAAGGAAGGTTGCAGAAGTTAAGGCTGTTGACGGAGTGTCCTTCAAAATATTTAAAGGCGAAACCTTCGGAGTTGTTGGAGAATCAGGATGCGGAAAAACAACTTTAGGAAAAACAATTCTCAGAATTTACAAGCCAAACGGTGGAAAAATATTCTTTTACGCGCCAAATTATGAATATTTGGAAATCGAGGGACTTGAAAAGGAAACAAAATCTTCAGATCCAAAGCGTTCCAAGTACGCCTCTGAAAAGGTTAAAAGAGCCATAAAAAGCTACGGCATGAAATACCTCTCTAAAGAGGAGCGTATCAAAGTTAAGGACATGAAAGAAACAGCGCTGATACCATATTTAAGGGAGAAGATACCTTGTGATAGGCAATATGATTTAACGAGAATCTCATCCTCCGCTTTGAGGAAGCTGAGAAGGTTCATGAATATAGTTTATCAGGATCCAACAACCTCATTGGATCCGAGAATGCTTGTTAAAGACATTGTTGCTGAACCAATTGTTGCACAAGGAATTGCGAGGGGGAGAAAAGTCTACGAAATGGTTGTTGAGGCACTTGAGAGTGTCGGCTTAACTGAGAAGCATCTGTATAGGTACCCTCATGAGTTTAGTGGTGGTCAAAGGCAAAGGATTGCTGTTGCCAGAGCGATAATCACTCATCCTGCATTCATTATTTTAGATGAACCCACATCTTCAGTTGACGTTTCAGTCAGAGCTCAGCTTCTAGACTTATTCCAAGATCTTCAGAAAAAATTTAATCTTACATACATGTTTGTTAGTCACGATTTAAGCGTTGTTGAATGTGTAAGCCACCGTGTCGCCGTCATGTATCTCGGTAAAATCGTAGAGTTAGCTGAGACCGGAACGCTCTACAAAGAGCCTTTACACCCATATGCACAAGCACTGTTTGCATCCATTCCCGTCCCGGATCCCACGAAGAGAAGGGAGCGCCCGCCCATTACTGGTGAGGTTCCAAGCCCTGTTAACCCACCTTCAGGATGTAGATTTCATCCGAGATGCCCAAAAGCTATGGATGTTTGCAAGAAGTCTGAGCCAGCGCTGATTGATGTTGGCGGCGGCCACTTTGTTGCTTGCCATGCCGTAGGCAAATAGCTAGCAGTTTCTTAGCTTTTATGGAATTTTTCTTTCTTTGTTTTTTTCTTCTGTTTTATGGGGGTAGCTCTTCTTTTGTTCAGCTTTAATATTATGGTAGCAATCAATATTACGGTTATAATTATGACGGAATAGATTAAAATGTCTGTTCCATTTTTTTCTGGCTGTTTTTCAGCTTCGACTTTTATGGTTTTTGTGGTTGAATTGTATAATCCGTTGTTATCATAGACTGTGAGTTTTACTTTGTACGTGTCCTTCATATACGCGTGTTCTATTGTAGGGGATTGAGTTACTTCGCTGCTGCCGTCGTCAAAATCCCATTTATAAGAAACAATATAGCTATCTTCTTCCCCGGTTTGGCTTTGTGATGCATTAAAAGTCACTATAAAGTAATCTTTGACAGCCCGTAAAGTGTAGGTAAAATCTGGAAGTGGACGTTTTCCAACAAAAATTTCTCTAGCTGTTGAGTTATGCAATCCATCATTGTCATAAACTGTTAAATTAACCCAGAAAACACCTTTATTATTGAAGGTGTGGGTTATTTGATTATTGGTTATTGCGGTTATGTTGCTGTCTCCAAAATTCCAGACGAATCTGGTTATGGTTCCATCGGGGTCTCGGCTTTCTGCTGAGTTGAATGTGACTGATTGATTAGGCTGTATTTCAATGGGTTGATATGTAAATTTGGCGATGGGTGGCTTTCCAACTTGTATTTCTCTGCATGTTGAGCTGTTGCAATTTTTATTATCGAAAACTGTGAGCGTGACGTTGTATGCACCTTTTGATTTAAATGTGTGAGTGGTGATAGAATTTGTTGTTAGGTTTGTTCCGTCTCCAAAGTCCCAGTAGTATGAGAGTATTTCGCCGTCTGGGTCATAGCTTTCGGATGCGTTAAAGGTTACCGTCTGATTTGCTTCGGGATTTTTTGGGTTAAATGTGAATGAGGCTACTGGTGGGGTTTCTGCTGCGAAAACTGTGCAGTTCAAATTTTCTGTGGTGAAGTCTATGTATTGTAAATTTTCGTCTTCGAAGTATCCTAGAAATGTGTCGTAGGGTTGATAGCCAATTGGTATTAGTTCAATTGAAGTTGAGCCGGTTTTTATTGCTGTGAAGTTTATTTGGCATAGTAGTCCTTTTGAAATGTCCACGTGGCGGTCGCCTATAAGCGAAGCGCCTAGAACTACATATCCATAATCGTTATCTATGGAGGCAGTTGGGATGTATGTGAGGTCTTTGTAGGTGTGGAAGACGAAGTTTGGGTCGTTTCTGTTTATCCATGCTGAGGTGCATCGAATCCTGCTTCTGTCAAATTTTACTGCAACTTGGTAGACGAAGAGGGTGTTTGTTGTGCCCTCTAATGTTATATTCACTGTGAAATGGTATCCGCCTTGGGGAATAGGATTGGTTTGGCTTCCAAGCGTTATGGAATTTGAGCCTGTTTTTGGGTCTACAATTTTTATTATGCGTGTTTGTGCCAGGGATTTAATGTTTATAGATTGGGATAGAATTCCAATGGATATTATTGCTGTGATAAGTATTGTTATTGTTAATGTGAGCTTCTTTTCCATGTTATTGTTCTCCTTTGGTTGTTAGGTTTTGGGTGTGTCTTGGATTAACTTGTTAGTGCATATTTATTTCCGTTTTGGATAGAAGATAATTCCGGAATCCTTAAATTTTACAAGCGACAAAATTGATATTGCTGGATAGAAGGAGAAGGGAGAAATATGAAAAGGAAATTTAGTAAACTTTCCAGTGTAGCTTTGGCTGTTCTATTAACTCTGAGCGCTCTGCTAGTCTTTGTACCCGCTGGCAAAGCTGGAACGGAAGGAACAACTGTTGAGGTTGTGGACCCAGTTGATGGAGACCACTTGTTCTACTTTACATCCGAAATGATTAGTCCTGGGCAAACTTTCGATGTGAAGATAATAGTTGACAACGTTACGGACCTGCAGCTGTGGCAAGTTAACGTGACATGGGACCCAACACTGCTTGAATATGGCGGTCATGAGCTTCCACCAGACCACGTTTTCGCCGGCGCTCAAAGGTCGATGATAACCCCAACTCCCACGATAGGAGCGGGCATGTTTGTTTGGGGTTGCACATACATAAATGATCCTTACTGGACTTTCAATGGCACAGGGACGCTGTTCATACTAAGGTTGAAGGTTAAGCAGGGAGTTTCTCAAATTTCGCCAAGGGTTGTGGAGTGCAACATTGAAATTGCAGGGGAAGGCGAAAGCACATTCCTATTGAATGGTCTGGGTTACGATATATCATTTACAGGCGTTGATGCCCACTACAAGTATGAGTGGGTTGCACCCTCATACTATCCAACATTCTACATTAAACCAGCCGTCTGTAAACCAGCAAAGAAAGGCGACGTCTTCGGACTTGAAATATGGGTTAAAAACGTTGCGGCAGGCTGGGAGATAATAGGCTTCCAGTTCAGCCTCATGTGGAACACAACCTTCATCGAACCAGACCCAGGTCCAACAGGACTATACTATGAACCTGGAGTACTTCTAGAGGCGTTCCAGTACTACCCAGACGGAGTCATGTATGTAGCCGACATAAACAAGCATAGCAGGCCACCACCATTAACGCCAATCCCAGACGGCTACAACTATTCAATGTTCGGTGCCATTCTCTTGCCAGACAGCCCGCCTGCTGAGCCATATCACCCGCCCTTTGTGACTGTTGGACCAGAAGGAGCCAAACTGATGACCGTTTACTTCAAAGCCATCTACGAAACAATATCACCAAAAGAAGACTGGACATGGATAGAATTTATAGACTTTGCATTTGACGAAGACACATACGCATTAAACCGATATATAATGGCAATCCAAAGCCTAACAGAAGACTGCCACTACAGGGCACCATTAAAGGTCCTCGGCTTAGCAATAGACCTATACACACAGTATCCATACCCATATGGCGGACAGGGAGCCCACATGCCCAGCGACATGTTCGCACCACAAGAACTAGTTGACCTATTCGCTCTGGTAACATACAACGAGTATCCAGTACAACAGAAGCTTGTAGGCTTCCACATAATTCACAACGGCTACGACATATACAGAGAAGCAACAACAGACCAAAACGGCGTAGCCCACGTATCCTTTAGAATACCATGGCCATGTGAAAACCCAGAAGAGGAAATCTTCGGCAAATGGCTCGTAATAGCCACAGTTGAAGTGGCCCAACAAGTAGTTAACGACACATTAGGCTTCTGGGTATGGTGGAAGGTGGACGTCCTAAGCGTTGAACCCAAACAAACGCAATACGTACAACGCAAGACAGGCGGAGACCCATTAACTTTCACCGTGCTATATGGAACATACAGCATGCAAAAGTTCAACGTAACCCTAACAGTCACAGTCTACGACGAGCTAGGATTCTTCATAGGCTCAGCCTACCTAACAACAGAAGTTGGACGGGGCGAATACATATACTACGACTACCTAGCATGCGAAACACCACCATTCAAACAATATGACCCATGGGAACCCGTCATCCCAATGCCAACCAACGCAGTTGTAGGCAAAGGAACAGTATATGCCAACGCCTTCAGCGACTTCCCATGGAACGGCGGGGTACCCCTCTGCCCAGAAGTCACCAACACACAAGACTTCTACATAGTAAAACCGCCATAAAATAGGCGACAAAACCCCTCCAACACCCACCTTTTTTATACAAACCCGAAACAAAAAATAAATCCAACCCTTAAGAATATTAAAGACGTGAAGCTCTATGAAAGCAAACCCAAAAAACCTTAACATTAAAAACCTAACATCACTATTCATAATAATTATCATTCTACAAACAATCTTAGCAACTCAACTGGCGAAAGCCTACATACTCGACATAAACATAACAACAAACAAATCAACCTATAACACAGGCGAAACCGTAATAATAACAGGAAACGTGACACTAGACGGAACATTAAAAGACGACACAATAGCCGCCATCGAGGTAGATTTCCCAAATGGAAATCCCCTCGTCCTAAGAACCGTTGAAACAGGAGATATTTCTGGCAAATATTGGCGTGTACAAATTTTAGACATGTACACATGTGACTCTACGGGAACCCCTAAAAACCTTTTTAGCCGTGGAGCTACAGCCTACCTCAATATAACAATAAAAAACTTCGACATAGTATCCCGTTATGTATTAATAGCCATTTACGTGCAATGCTCTGATAACACGCCCTTAACTGCATTCTTTACTTCGGGTTTAACTCTTGACGGAGGCAGAACCATAACGCTACTCTCATCAATGCCAATACCAAGCGACGCGCCAACTGGCGAAGCACAAGTATCTGTAAGTCTATTTAGTGGCTATCCAAAAAATCTGGGAACCCCTTATTGTCCAGAAAAAAAGGCAAAATTCTACATAAGCACAACAACCCCTGCAATGCCGCCACAACCCCAATACTTTAACGTAACCTTCAAACTTCCGGCAACAGATATACCTGCTGGAGAATATGTGATATATGCAACAACAGAATATCAAATATCAACGGCAATTGAAATAAAAAGTTTTTTAGTCCTAGGTCCAATTCCACAATTTACATATTCCCCATGCAATCCCATAACGTGCCAAACCGTCACCTTCGATGGCTCGGCAAGCTACGACCCGACAGGAACAATTGTAGACTGGACGTGGCAATTCGGTGACGGAACAACAGCAAAAGGCTCCATAGTCACCCACATATATGACCTTGGCGGATATTACACAGTTAAATTAACAGTAACCAACAACAAAGGACTATACAACTCAACCGAAAGATTGGTAATAGTGACAGAAGCTTGGCCCATGTTCCGCCACGACCACAAACATAAAGGCTTATCCTCTTCGCTAGCATCAACCGCCAACACAACCAAATGGCAAAACACCGTAGGACCGATAAGCACTGACCAATGGATGCAATCCTCACCAATAATTGTAGGAACCAGAATTTTCATGGGTTCTGTAAACGGGACACTATACGCTTTTAACGCAACAACCGGCGCGCTAATATGGAAAACAACACTAGCCTCTGGAAACAAAATATGCTCAACCCCAGCCTATGCTGATGGTCTAGTCTTTGTGGGATCAGAAGATGGACGCGTATATGCAGTAAACGCAACAAACGGCATCATAAAATACAGTATAGTAACCGAAGGTTCTGTCTATTCATCTCCGGTTATTTATGGCAATAAAGTATTTGTCGGCTCCACCGACGGAAAGGTTTACGCTTTCTATACAAATGGAACAACCATCTGGACAAGCACCCTCGATGGAGCAATCTTCGCATCTCCCGCAACCATAACCGGCAAAGTGTTCACAACAACACAAAATGGAAGCATATATGCATTAAGTGAAGCAACCGGGGAAATTCTATGGAGAAAGAATCTTGCGCCAGGAGTCAGCATCTACTCATCCCCCTCATTCGACAACAATAAAGTGTTCATAGGCTCAACAGACATGAAAATTTACGCTTTAGATGCCCAAAGTGGCACAATCTTATGGAATGTAGCAACAGGAAACGAGGTATACTCTTCACCAGCAATAGCCAGCAATACGGTTTTTGTCGGTTCCACAGACGGCAAACTTTACGCCATCGCCGCTTCTACAGGCACTTTATTATGGAGTAAAGGCCTGGGGTCAATAAAATGGTCATCCCCATTAGTAGCTGAGGGCAAAGTTATAGTGGGGACGACGACGGGGCGGCTTTACGCAGTAGAAGAGAAAAGCGGAGAAATTTGGTGGAGCTATCAAACAGGAGGAATAATCGACTCATCACCAGCTGTACTGAATGAAATAGTATACATAGCCTCAAAGGATGGCAAACTCTATGCAATACAAGGTTCAAACCATGACGTAGCGGTCTTAAAAATTACACCCTTGAAGACAATCGTTAGAAAAGGTGAAACAGCAACAATCAACCCAGTCATCTGGAATAAAGGCTCATTCACCGAAAGTATAATCATCACAGCATCATACAACACCACAAACTTCTACACAACCTCGATAAATCTTGGAAGAGGAAAACAGCAAACCATCTCGATCCATCTAAACACAACAGATTTGCTTGCAGGAAATTATGTAATATCTGTTAGCGTCTCCCTCCAACCACCAATTGTAGATGAGAATCCATCTGACAACAACAAGTCATGCCAAATTAGAATAGAGTACGCTGACATAGCTGTATTAAATGTTACAGCTAGTACACCAAATGTGAATCTAGACAAGCCAATTCCAGTTAAAAAATACATAGGCAGAGATTATGGAACCCTAATTTACATAACTGTAAAAAACAAAGGCAACTTCACAGAATCAAATGTTCAATTAGTTATTTACTGGGCGAATGGTACACATGTTGACCAGACGATAGGAAGTAGAATTATCCAAACAATATCGCCTGGTGAATCGGTGATCACCAATTTAAATTGGAACACAAGTAGTCTAGCATATGGCAATTACACCGTTAGCGCATATGCAATACCAGTTCTAGGAGAAGGTGATGTATCAAACAACCTATATGCCAACTGTTCAGTTCTAATAGTAATCTCCGGAGATGTGACAAGCATAACTCAAGGTGTTCCAGAAGGCAAAGTGGATATGCGCGATGTAGGGGCAATATGTAACAAATTCGGAACAAACCCATCAAAGCCAAATTGGGACTCGAATAAAGACGTAAACAATGATGGTAAAGTGGATATGCGTGACATCGGCATCGCATGTAGTAACTACGGCAAAACCGCTCAATACTATTAGAATTGAATGCGTATCCTCTGGAATTTACTTCCAGAATCTTTATATCAAATTAATAAGAAATAATAACGAGGAGAGGAGAAGAATGATTCTCGACAAGAAAATGGGGGCTAGGCTGACAGCAGCTTTACTTCTGACGGCATGGATTCTTCCATTAATCCAAACAAACCCAACATACGCGCAATCAAGTAGTACGAAATTGAAAGTTTTACCTGCGACAAACAGATTCTATGCAAATGTGACGCTTCCCGGGTCAACCTTCACAGTTAATGTCACAGTTGTTGACGTTGTTGACCTGCAGAATTGGCAGATCAAGTTAACATGGGATCCAGCTCTACTAACATATGTATCCATTTCCCTACCACCAGACCATGTCTTCGCCGGTTCTGGGAAGGCAATGATAACCCCGCCGCCTGAAGTCGGTCCAGGATATGTTATTTGGGGTTGCACCTACATAAACAGCCCCTACTGGACATTTAATGGCACAGGAACCCTATGCCAAGTAAAACTAAAAATTCTAGCACCACCAACATTCCCAGCAACATGCAACCTAACCTTCACGGAAATTGGGTACAACACATTCCTAATAAATGGACCAGGCTATGACATCCCATTCACTGTGGAACCTGCAACCTACACGTATATTGATGAACTGAAAGTAACTCTAAGTCCACCAGGCCCTGTTATAGTGGATCCAGGTGGCATGGTAACTTTCACGGCAACTGCAAAAAATGGTCCAACCCCATACAAGTACCAATGGTTCTTCAGATATCCCAACGGCACTGAGATAGAATATAAAAGCGCGGAAAACTCAACCTCTTGGACTACGCCTTCAATAACGTTGTTAGGCGACCATAAAGTAACAGTTAAGGTTACAGACAGGGCAAACGCAAAGGCTAACGCCACAGCAATTGTGAGAAGGACAGGGGGACCTGTTGTTTACGTAGACCCCCGCAGTATTGTCGACCCAAGATTAACTCCTGGGAAACTCTTTAACATAAGCCTGCTGATAAGAGACGCTGTAACCCTTCATTCATGGAGCGCAGCCCTATTCTTCAACCGAACCCTATTGTCAGCCACAGAAGTCTACGAGGGAGACTTCTTATCATCCACAGGTCCAACAAGCTTCACGTTCACAATTGAAAATAACTACAATGCTACTCATGGACGTGTTCTAATGAACTGCCAACTGCTCTCCCCATCAGACATTGCGGAAGGAAACGGAAAGCTTGCAATAGTAACTTTCAACGTGTCAGATTTAGGATGGACAACTTTAAAACTAGCTAATGTTGACTTACGAGACCCGTTAGGCAACTCTGTTCCAGCCACAAGTGAGGATGGATACTTCAACAACGTTCTCCTTGCGGTGTTAGCCATAGATCCAAGCGAGGTTAGCGGTCCAGAATACCTACCTGGAACAACTTTCACGATAAATGTAACTGTGGATGATGTTGAAAATCTTAAGACATGTATATTCAACTTGACGTATATTCCATCGGTAATACTAGAAATTAATGTGGCAGCTCTGCCGGTACCCGGACAAACGCCTATTAAGAAAATTCTGATAGACGACGAGGCAGGCTATATTTGGGCAAACATAACCTACCGCCAAGGAATAACAACTTACGAGCCTTTAGCCATAATGAGAGTTGAGTTCACCGTCGTTGCTTTAGGCGTGAGCCCCATAAACCTTACAGACACCTTGCTTAAGAACATCAACAATGAGCCAATAACCCATGAGGTTCACCATGGAATCTTCATAGGGCTAATCCGGGACGTGGCTATAACTGCTTTGTCAACAGACTTGAATATTGCTTATCAAGGCTGGATAGTTAACATCAATGTAACGGTGAAGAATGAGGGAAATATAACCGAAACTTTTGAGGTAAAAATTTATTACGACAGCAGCCTTGGACCCACGGTTACAGTTTCCGACTTAGCGCCAAACGAGGAAATAACAATAACCATAAACTGGAACACAAAAAACGTTCCATACTGCCATAATTATACAATATCCGCTACCGCCGGACCAGTACCATACGAATTTGACTTGTCAGACAACAACTTCACGGATGGAAAAGTCAAAATAAGGATTATGGGAGACGTTAACGGCGATGGAATTGTGGATATGCGGGACATCAACGAAGTATGCAGCCGTTATGGAGCGAAACCGGGTGATCCGAAATGGGAATACTTCTATGACCTGAACAGGGATGGAAGGATAGACCTCCGCGACATCGGCCTCTGCTGCACCAACTTTATGAAAAGCTGCTAATACCCACCTTTTTTCACATTTTAAAAAAAATTGTAGCAACAAACATAAATATTCAATTATTCTAATTGTCGATAGCCTAATATAAAGGTGAAAACAGTGAAATTACAACTTAACAAAGTCATTACTATAATATTGTTAAGTCAAATTTTGCTATCAATATTGCTTCTTGAATTTAAATTTTCAGCTTTAGCTCAGGAGCGTGTTATAAGTATTGTTGATGCTAAGACTGGAAATAATGCCATAACGCTTGGAGATGAGTCCACCCCCCTCCCTCCAGCTGGATACTCCTTTACTGTAAATGTCACACTCAATGGCTTAACACAAAACCTAGTTAATTTTCAAGTTGCAGTATGCTACGAATATAGCAAGGTAAAGTGTACTGGTGCATGGCTTCCCAAAAACGACCCAAACTTTGTATTCTACAATAAGCGGATACATCCGGCAGGACCAATCATTTATAATGAGCAGCCTCGAAGGGCTCCTCAAGGCTATGGCTACGTCTTTATGGGCGCAAGCCTCCTTCCCTCGGAAGACGCCGTAACAACCTCGCAGGCAATACTTTGCCAAATAAACTTCACAGTCGTAAAAACAGGAATCTTCACCATAAACATAATCCCAACAGAAAGCCCAGACTACGACGACGACACATTCCTATGGAATTCAGACCTAATTGAAATTCCCTTTTCAACCCAATCCTTTCAGGTTACCATTTATGCGGCTACATCCCTACCCATTGCAGCTTTCACATGGAAACCTCAATACCCAAAACCAAATCAGACAGTAACTTTCGATGCTTCTGGAAGCTTTGACCCGGATGGTGAAATAGTCTTATACTACTGGGATTTTGGAGACGGAACAAACGCAACAACAAACCAGCCAAAAATTAACCACACATACACGGTGTACGGAATGAGATACGTCACCCTAACAGTAATAGATAACGAAAACCAAAACGCCTCAAAAACGCAGATGGTTTGTGTAGGGACTCCCCCTCAAGTGAGTTTCACCTATGATTGGAACAAGAATGAACATCCCCAAAATCCATACATGGATTCTGAGATAACCTTTAATGCAACAGAAAGCTTCGACCCGGATGGAACCATAACACAATTCGTCTGGAACATCACCCGCCTACGGTTCCAACCAAAAGGCGCAAGATTAAACTATGCATCCGCCGAATTTTGGAATGGAACCACCGTTAACGCAACTTTAACCTTTAAACCACCAGAAAACAGCCTATACAACGTTACCCTAACAGCCTACGATAACGATGGCCTCCACAACTCAACAACAAAAATAGTCTTTGTTGGACTCAGTCCAGTAGTAAACTTCACATGGACCCCAAAGCAGCCATCACCAGACCAAGAAGTCATATTCAATGCCTACCAATCAGAAACAGGAGAACGCTACACATACGACGAAGATGGCGAGATTGTGTATGCCATCTGGGACTTTTATGGAGAAATGAATGAAGCTCTAATGCAAGCATACAACGTAACAAAACCCGAAGACCTTGTCACAAGCTTCACATATGTTGGGCAGGGTGGAAACTATACAGTTACCCTCATAGTCGTCGATGATGATGGATTATATTCAACATTGTCGCGTGAAATCTACGTCACTGTAATACAGGCTCAAAGTCAATCCGGTATTGGCTGGGATGTATACATAGCAGTTGGATTTTTTGCTGCTTTGATTGTGACGGTTGTCTGGTACAAGAAGAGACCTGAAAAAGAGCCCAGTCCAAGGGAGCGTTATAGAGTTATTTAGTGCTTTTTACCGTAAAACTAAAATATGTCATACAATGAAAAAGGTTTGCTAGGTGAAATTTCATATGAATTTGCCTAAAAGAGGAAATAAAGCCTTTGCCATATTAGCCTTTGCAATTCTAATACTAGGTATCTTTCCAATATTGTCGCCTCGAACAAGTGCTAATGGAACAAAAATAGTGATATTACCCGCGGAGAACACATTTTACGCCAACACCACATCGCCAGGAAACATTTTTACTGTTAATGTCACAGTTGTTGACGTTGTTGACCTGCAGAACTGGCAGATTAAACTAACATGGAATCCAACCCTACTAAACTTCTCACAAATACTTCTGCCATCAGACAACGTTTTCGCTGGCGCTGGAAGGCCGCTGATAACCCCGCCGCCAGATGTTGGCCCAGGCTACGTTATGTGGGGTTGCACCTACATAAACAGCCCCTACTGGACATTTAATGGCACAGGAACCCTATGCCAAGTAAAACTAAAAATTCTAGCACCACCAACATTCCCAGCAACATGCAACCTAACCTTCACGGAAATTGGGTACAACACATTCCTAATAAATGGACCAGGCTATGACATCCCATTCACTGTGGAACCTGCAACCTACGAATACATCGACGAGCTAAACGTAACCATAAGTCCCTTAGGCACATACACAGCCCCAATAAAAGTAAATTATGGTGAAAGCAAAACCTTTACAGCAACAGCATCAAATGGAGCTGAACCTTACACGTATCAATGGTTCTTCCTATGGCCCAATGGAACAGAAGTAGATGTTACAGAGGCATTTAATAAAACTTCTTGGGCATGTTACCCAATAACAGATCCGGGTCTCCACAAGGTAACAGTCCAAGTAACCGATGCGGCAAGTCTTAAAGTCAATGCTTCTTCTTATTTGAAGCTCGCAGAATTATCATTAATGTTGACCCCAACAGAAGCCATCGTTAACGTTGGCGGGAGCAAAACTTTCACTGCGACAATTTCAGGGGGGAAAACACCCTACAAAATACAATGGTTCCGAGACACCACGGAAGACATGAACTATAGAAACCAGACATCCGCAACCTTCACATTCTCAACTGAAGGTGTTGAATATGTAAAAGTTAAGGTGACGGACTCGGCGGGCACCATATTAGAAAAGACAGCCAAGGTTACAGTAGTAACACCTACAGCCATCGTCAGAGTCACGGCAGCGGACGGAGTAACAACCTACTACTCAAACATGACCAAGGTGGGAGATGAGATAACTTTTAACATCACCGCTGTTGATGTTGAGGATTTGCAGAACTGGCAGATCACTCTAACGTGGGATCCAGCATTATTAAACTTCTCAGAAATATATCTCCCATCAGATCATGTCTTCGCTCCAATTGATTCAGCAATTAACCCCGACGCTCCTGGGGCAAGAGCAATGGTAACCCCGCTGTTGGTTGTTGGTCCAGGATATGTTAGTTGGGGTTGCACCTATTTAAATGATCCATACTGGACATTTAATGGCACAGGAACCCTATGCCAAGTAAAACTAAAGATAATACGCCAACCCTCATCGCCACAATCAACATGCACGATAGGCTTAGTCAATCAGTACGCTGACACATTTATACTAAACGCTGCAGAAGGGGACATTCCATTCACAATAGAAAACGCCACTTACACCTACAAACTAGTTTCCCCAGTAATCCACCAAGTACTTGACTTCACAGTTCTAACCTATACCAACACTTCAATAATTGCAGGCGCAATAGACTATGACATAACAGGAGCTTGGATTGAATTTCTCCAAGTTACTGGCGCTCCAGGGACGTCAGCTTATGTGAACATTACTCTTCCAAAAGGCTTGATATGGGATGCCTGGAAAGTTTACATAGATGGCGCAGAAGTCACTCCTCAAGTAACTGAAGACGGCGCAAACACTTACATTTACATAGAATTCGTTTTCCAGGACTACGACAGGGTCATAAAAGTTCAGGGGTCAGGAATGGTGCCAGAGCAGATACATATGTTATTAATAGCATTACTGATAGCATCACTATTTGCAGCAATCAGGGCAACTTCTTCCAAGAAGCCTATTAAAATTCCAAAAATTTAAATCTCCTCCTATTTTTTGTGTAATATTTGAAAGGTTGTGAAGTTTGGCAAATCCATTACTGCAGATAATTGGAATGATTTCAACCTTGTGCGGATTTGTAGTAATCAACTTTCTTCTTGCACTTTACATAAGTTTAAAGAAAATGGGAGGAAACATCGAGAAAAAAGATGCCTTTGTAATAGTTGCAGTTGCATCGGCGCTCTTCTTAGGCGGAATGCTACTCTACTATCTTGGAGGATTAATCGCTTAACCGCTTAATTTTTATCTTTGTTCCTTTTCTTTATTTGATAGGGCAGAGAATTGAGTGGTAAAAGGAAAAGGTTCAAGTTAAAAGTAAAACATTTGCTTGTCGCCTTGGCATTCATGTTTGTTACATTAGTATTTTTGTCAGCGGTAAGACAGTCTCAGCAGCCAAGGCCTTCTGCGAAGGATTATTTTGAGATAAAAGTGGCTAGAATAGAATGGAAACCGTATACTAACAACAGATCGGTTATTGTGAAACGCGTGGTTTTGAACATAACTGCCGTAGGAGGCGAAGCCACATCAATAATACTGCAGAATAATGCGTCGCCCAACCAAGAGGAATATGTAAGTGCCCATCCCCATCTCGACAAGGGAGAGTCGTGGTGCGATGAATACTCTACCCTTAATTTCGATAATTACATAGCTCAAATTAACGGTAAAGGCGAAATTGTATTGGATGATGTTATAACAATTGGTTGCAAAGAGGCAGAAGGAGCAACTATAACTCTTTATATTCCAGAATCCATCTGGCGAAAGTAAGTTAAAGTTTAACGCTTTTTGGAAAATCTGCTTTTGAGAAAAATTGTTGTTGCAGTTGCCGTCGCCAGTAAAATCATTATCGCCGTTAATGACGGGAATTCTGGTATAGCTTTTGTTCCTCTTGTCTCTATTTCGAAGCTGTCTGATTGGTTGTATGAAAAGTATAAATATGTTGTTTCAGCATCCTCTAAGGCTAGGTAGTCCAAGGGGCTCGATTGTCCACTGCTAGATAGCGTAATGTTCCACTGTGAAAGCTGGTTGCACGACAATAATTCTTTAGGAATCGATACTCTACACGAACTGTTAGTGGCATCTGTCCCTATGAAAAGCAGTGTCAAACTCTTTGCTTCATGGCTAAATGTGTACGTGATTAAACGCGAATTTGTTGAAACCTTTACTTCAAACTTTTCCTCACCAACTACAATTTCGATAGTTGTTACTGGATACGCTAATGGATAGTTATCTGTTGCTCCTCCTCTATAATAGGCTTCGTCCACTATACCGTCGCTCCCACCCTCGTTTTGGTGAACTCCATGCTTCAAGTCTGTTTTATTGTGGTCGCTCCAGTGGTTTCCGCCACAGGGATAACCTTTGTCAAAGTAGTTTATGCTCATAACTGAGGCTTGGCTGGTGTTGTTTACGAAGTTGTTATGGTAAAACATGTTATATCGCGAATAAGAGTCTGAAATGTAGACGCCAATGGAGTTGTTTGCCATGGTATTACCTGAAATAGTATTGTTAATGCTTTTGTTATGAACGTGAATCCCCCATGTGCTGTTGGAGATTTTGCAATTTGCCACTTTTGTGAAGTTTGCGGAGAGGAGCTCAATTCCGCAGTAATTGTTTTTGGCAATAACTTTGCTCACTTGAACATTTGCCGTATTAAATATGCGGATAGCCGTACCTCGGTCTTGGTAATCAGTACTCGTGTTTTGTAGTGTGAAATTTTCTATTACAACATTGTTTGCAACTATCTGAAATATAACGCGGGCTGTGCCATTTCCGTCTATAATGGTGTTTTCTAGATTTTCTCCAACAATCTTTAAAGTCTTGTTGACAACTATCTCCCACTGTTTGTAGGTTCCTTGCGAAATGATAATGGTGTCTCCAGGGTTAGCTCTATTTATTGCCTCTTGAATGGACCCGTTTGGATCAACAGTTATTACGTTGCTGGAAACGGATTTTCCGTTTGAAGAGCTGATATTGGGAAGTGTACATGCGAACACGAACAATAGGATTGTGAAGGTTAATGTGGTTCTTGACAGATTTTCTTGACTCAAAGTTTTTCACCAAACTCTTCAACATTAAAATTAAAAGAGCGCCTTATAAATTAGATTCCCAAGCTCGTAAACCTCTCTTAACTTTTAAGTTGCATTCTATTTGGTTAACACTCTAGAAGTTAGTTCAAGTAAGGCTTATATGTGTTTGAGGTGTAAATATTTTTGCCGAGGGGGAAAGGGCTGTTTGAATACAAGGTTTAAGCATTTGTTATTATTGATATTTTTACTTTAGTTTTCTGACAGTTGGCGCGGTTTTTGTTCATCCTGTCAACGCTACGCCTTGTGCTATTTTAAAAGTTTCTTTGCCTGAGGGCGCTTATCATGGTTATGACGTGGATCCTTGGCTTTGTGAGTGTTGGTTTTTGAATTTGACTGGTGCTATTCAGACATTTCTTGTGCGCATTAATAATACGAGTAGCTCTTTAAAGTCTTATGATACTCATTTGGTTATTGCTCTTAACGATGCCGCCTATAATAATCTTGTTTCTTTGGTTGTTAATGGCACAAGTGTGCCTAAAAGCGCTTTTAAGTGGGGTACGCCTAAACCCTATAATAAGTGGACTTGGCCTTCCGGTGATGTTTATCCAACCTATTTTTACGATACTGTTATTAATGTTGGCCTTATTCCCAAGAAAGACTTTGGTTGTTTCTGTAACATTTCAGACGCCACTGGTGTGAGGATGCATTTTGACGCTTATGGGAAGTCGACTTCTGGAAGCGTGACTTGGGATGGTCAGATAGTTCACAATTCACTTTCAGCAGACTCCACAGTTTTTCTACAAGCAGGTCCTCCACCACCTCAACCGCCCTTTGCAGTTTTTACATTCACTTCGACTTATCCAGTCGGCTACGTAGTAAGCTAACTTAGGATTTCGGAGAGGCAACATAACAACAACATCAATCCAATTGTAACTCATAGGTACGCGTCTTACGGGGATTATCTTGTCAAGTTGACGGTTACAGATAACAACGACTTAACAGACGATGAAACTGCACGATTCATGTTAGCCAGCATCCAGTACCTCATTTACATTCTCGCCTCCAGACCTGCTTGACCACGAGCTTGTTACTTTTGATGCTTCTGCCTCCTCGACGGACGGTGGAATAATAGTCAGTTACACATAGAATTTTGGCGATGGCAACATAATAACAACAAACAATCTCCGCGCATAAGTGTTGAATTATTTGGTTTTTAATGGTTTTTATTCTTCTTTTGGGATTTCGGGGCATTTTGGGCTTCGCATACAGCCCTTATTTTCTTGCAGTAGCCACCCTTCTCAAATCTGCAGAGGTGCCCTAAGCGGCTGAAAGGGAGGGATACAAATTCTGTGCATGGTTCTGATAGGATGTGGATTGGTCAGATCTTCCAATAACCTATGTGTTTTCCTCGTCGTTTTGCGTTTTAGGGCTGTTAAGGCTGTTGTTAGAATTGCAATTGTAATTATGTATTGTGCTAGTGGCTCTTTTTCGCTTTTGACATTTATTGAAACTGTGTAGCCTCCTACAGGTATAATGAGGTAAACTTGAAAAGTGGTGATGTCCCATGCAACCTTGTCGGCTA
>CAZNKF010000006.1:0-64635 GCA_964573785.1 uncultured Candidatus Bathyarchaeia archaeon | reverse complement strand
TCTTTTAAACGGCTTTCCAAATAATCTTTCAAATATTCACATCCTTCCTCGCCCAAAAAAGTAAAGTATTGATGCCCAGCCTTGCTTAATTCCCTACGAACAACAACTATTGTAGGCACTTTTTCAAAAACCACCTTGTCCTTCTCTATCTTCATTTCTGGTAAGTCTTTAATCCTTAACCCATCCATTCCTTCATAGTTACCTAAAGTTTCGATTCTCAGACCGCTATGGGCAAGAAAAACGCATGCGCTCCTAGCCCTTAGGTCTCCACAAAGGAAAATTTTCTTGAGCTCAGGCTGATTTGGGACGCGCTCCTCGCGAAGCGTCGGCGTATCATCCGCATCCTTAATCTTGATTTTAACCTTAACCTCAACCATGTTGAAGGAAAGCCAAGATTTAATTGCCTTCAAACACGATTTAATGTAGCTTCCAGCCTTGCCCTCACGTTCCAGATAAGAAACTAGGTCGGCGAGAAGCATCCCAAGCTCTTTCTCATTCTTCCCGAGAAGTTCCTTAGGCGTTAGATTCAAGTGTTTGCATGCCCAGCCAAGCCTACGCAGATAAACATCAGCGGTAACCCTCGAACCCCGCGCCACATTCTCATACCAACGCTTAACGTCCACGTCCCTAAGCAAATAGGCATATGTGACTTTCGCCATAAACCATCAATAATGTTAGACTTTGTCGTCTCATATAAAGGTTCCTAACCCAAAAGGTGGCGGGCCCGGTGGGATTTGAACCCACGTTCTCCGGCTCCGAAGGCCGGCGCCTTAATCCATTCTGGGCTACGGGCCCTTCTTTGTGTGAATTATGCTTTTAAAGGGTTAAAAAGGGTTCTGAAAACCTTAAAAATGTTGGTTTGTTATTAACTGTTTAGTGCTGTGGAGTGGGCCGGTAGCTCAGCTTGGTTGGAGCGTTCGGCTGATAACCGAAAGGTCGCCGGTTCAAATCCGGCCCGGCCCATTCTATCCATTTTGGCGTTTTTAGGCATCAATTTTTTATACTGCTTAGGGAAAACTGTTATTATATGATATCTGTTGAGGAAGCTGTTGCTACTGGTGTGCTTTTTGTTTGGGTTATTTTTGTAGCTGAGGTTTTGACGAGGAGGCTTTATGGCTTTTTGACTGGGTGGGGTGTGCAGCACTATGTTGCTGTCTATTATAATCGTAAGATTATTCATATTCTGACTGGTGGGGTGGTGGCTTTTCTCGCGCCTTTCATTTTTAAGACGCCCCTTTTCCCATTCGTCATGGCTATGCTTCTGGCGGTTTTCCTCTACATACCTCATAGGCGCGGGAGGCTTATGTACTGGTTTCAGACCGAGGAGAATGCTTATGAGGTTTCTTTCTGCGTCATGTGGGGTGTTGTGATAGCCCTTGGCTGGTTTATTTCTGGTGGAGAGAGCTTCTGGTTTGGGGTGCTGCCAGTTATTTTCATGTCTGTTGGAGACGCCATAACTGGGATTGTGCGGAACATCCTCTATAAGAGGAGAACGAAGTCTTGGTGGGGAAACTTAGCTATGGCTTCTTTTTCCATACCTACAGGCGCTGTTTTAGGTGGAGCTGGAATGATAGCCGGAGCTGTTGCCTCTTTAATAGAGCATTTTGAGTCAAACCCTATAGATGACAATATTACTGTGCCGCTTTCCTCCTTCCTAATACTTGTTTTGGCGAAAGCTTTTGCACCTTGGCTGCTACCATCCTAAAAGGCGAGGGTTGCCTACTGTTTTGAGATTATGTGGATGTTGTCCACGAGTATCGGCGGCGTGTAGGCGCGGATCTCTGTTGAGCGTGTTTCGCACCCTATTTCAATTATGTCTTTTAATGCTTGAAAGGCACTGCCTGAAATCATGGTCTCCCCCAACGCGTGTCTGATTTGCCCATTTTCAATGTAGCTTGCTTGTTTGGCTATTCCTGAAAATTCTCCGCTGTCGGGTCGCACATTTCCGCTGAAGCGTCGGACAAT
Organism: uncultured Candidatus Bathyarchaeia archaeon; assembly: GCA_964573785.1. Lineage (GTDB taxonomy): Archaea > Thermoproteota > Bathyarchaeia > Bathyarchaeales > Bathycorpusculaceae > JAGTQI01. Next base: position 62,670 of record CAZNKF010000006.1, on the reverse strand, counting down.
TATGCCTTTTTCCATGCTTGAAATAAGTTCTTCAAGCTTCTTTTTTCCAGCTTTAACTATGAGGTTTGAGGCTGCTATTGTCGGTAGCATGTTGTAGCTTTCTCTGTAGGCGTTTCCTGTTGATTTTTTGCCTTCTTTGTTTGCGGTGTAGGAGTTGTATATGAAGCTTTCCAGTTTTCCACGCGTTATTATTGTGGTTTTCTGCCTTGGGACACCTTCAAAGTCGAAGCTTTGGGAGCCTATACCTTTTGCCATTAAGCCATCATCAACGATGGTGAGTTTTGATGCCGCCACTTTCTCACCTATTTTCCCAGCCCATAGGCTTCTTCCTCTTTGCACGTTGTCGGCGTTAACGCTGCTGATTATTGGGTAAAGTAATATGAAGGAGGCTGGGTCTGAGTCTAGGATGACTTTTCCGCTGAAGGATTCTATTCTTTTTGGATGGAGGGATGATAGGGCTTTTTCTGCTGCTGTCCTCCCAATTTTTTCTGGTGAAAATTCCTTAAGCATTGTGGAAGCGTCGTATTCGTATGCCATGCTTGAGGTTTCGCCGTGCTCCTTTGCCACGCAGACAAGGTACCCCTCTATGCGGGTTGTCTTTTCTTGAGCTTCAACCCCGTGGGAGTTGGAAACGGCTACTTCGTTTAGTATTGCTGAAAACTTTCCATCGTCGATGTCCACGCGCTTATCATAACCCTTTGCCGCGTCATACGCATGAATAACGAGGTTCAACATTTTGTCTCCGCTTATGTTGGCGATTTCTGGGTCGAATATGTCCTCCGGAGTTTTTGGAAGCCTTTCCTTGGATGGAAGGGAAACCCATTCGGTGTTTGGCACGGAAACTTTTGCTAGGCTTACTGCAGCTTTGCATGTTTCTTCTACGCTTTCTTTTGAAAGTTTAGATGCGAAGGTGAAGCCGAGCTTCTTGTCTTTTATTACGCGTATGCCTATGCCGCTTTGGGTTTTGAAGCGTTCATTTTGGATTTCAGCTCTTTCTAAGACAACTTCCACTATTTGCTGGTTTTGGATGAAGGCTTCAGCCTCGTCGGCGCCTAGTCTCTGACATGTTTTAACCGCTAATTCTGCAAAATTTAGGAAGCTCATTTTGCTCCCCCCATCAAAACTTTTGTTCTTAGGCTTGGGCCTCCTATGCCAACGTAGTTTACTTGTTCTTTGCCGCAGAGTCCAGTGCGCATTGCAAAGTCTTTTCCAACGGCGTCCACGTTCTTTAGGACTTCGAAGGCGTTTCCGCTTATTGTAACTCCACGAAGGGATTCGGTGAATTCACCGTTCTTTATTCTTATGGCTTCCTGTGTCCCAAACATGAACTCGCCGTTAAAGTCAGCTTGCCCTGAGAGCCCGCCTTTTAAGAAGAAGCCCTCTTTTATGTCTTCTGCAAGCTCTTCTAACGTGTAGTCTCCCGTTTCAATGTAGGTGTTTCGCATTCTTATTATTGGGTCAAATTCAAAGTTCCATGCCCTGGCATTTCCTGTTGGGTTAATGCCAAAGTGCTGTGCCGTCTCACGTGAATGTAGAAAGCTTTTGCAGACGCCTTTCTTAATTATAACTGTTTTTTGTGTTGGGACTCCTTCATCATCATATTTCATTGTTCCGAAACCATTTGGAAACACTCCATCGTCAACGAGGGTTACTTTTTCAGAGGCAACCTTCTCGCCTATTTTGTTGGCTAGGAAGCTTCCGCCAAAAACCAAGTCTGCCTCAGCACAGTGCCCAACAGCCTCATGAGCCAACAGCCCCACAATGCGGTTTTCAAGAATTACTTGATGGTATCCGGCTGGCGCCACCTTAGCTGAAACAAGCTTGCTTGCCCTTTCCGCAGCTGTTAAACCAGCATTCATCAGTGGCGTTTTCTCCAAAACCTCAAGGCCGGATTGCTCGCCAATGCTCTCATAGGCGGAGGCGATGTTCCCTTTTTCTCTTGCGACAACCAGAACATTTCCAAAGCATCGCACTATCCGCTGGTGGATTTCGGAGCCTTCAGAGCTTAGGAAGGCTAGGTTGTCGTCAACGATATTGAAGGTTACAGTGTCAGAAACTATTGTTTTGGAGAAATCTCTAACTACTTTATCAACGTCTATGACGAGGCTGACGAGTTCCTCCTTTTCCGCCGTTCTGGGGTCTTTCTTCATTGAAGTCTCATACTTGTCCACATATGGTTTTTGGCTTGCCAGCTTAACGGAGCGTTTCTTTTTGGACTTTGAAGACTTGGCAAGAGAAGAAGCATCCCTTAACATCTTATCGATTTTTCCTTTTTCAAGTGTTGTTGAGGAGGCGAAACCCCAACTTCCATCTATAAGAACTCTTGCGCATGCACCTTCAACGGCTCCGCTGTTTAGCGTGTCGATTTTTCCATCTTTAACTGAAATGCTGAAGGTTTGCCTTTTGTGGTAGCGCAGTTCAACATAGCCTTCTGGGCGTTTTTTGAGGCTTTCCTTCAAAATTTCCACAGTCAATGTTTTCACCAGTCAGCATAGTTCATAGGTTTTAGGATAAAAATTTGGCGTTGAAAAACTTGGAAGGCTAGTTCTCGGTTTCCTGTGCTTCTTGGATTCCACTTAACTCGGCTTTTATAAAAATCTTTTTCATTCCAAAGTAGATGATGAGGCAGCCGAATATCACTGCTCCGGTTAGAAGGGATGATAAGGCAAGTAAAACAAACTGCTTTTTTAAGGCGTCTTCGAAGGCTTGAAGGGACAGGTATGAGAAGTAGAAGGCTAGGAAGATGCAGACTGAAACGGCTGCAATTATTGCTGATTCAGCCTTCAATTATAGTACACCATGTCGCCCTTAATGATTAAAATGGGCTAGGGTTTCAAAAAGGCTTTATGAATCAGCAATTCAAATAGAAACTAAACAGCTAAAATGGTTTTGGAAATGACCGTGAAACTCAAAGGGATAAATCGTATAGCCCGTTTTAGAAGGGCTGCGGCTGATTTTGCCTCCAAAATAGCAGCCTATGAGGGTGTGGCTGGCATCTTATTTCTAGGCGGCTTGGTTAAGGGATTTGTTGATGATTTTTCAGACTTGGATGTTGTGGTGCTCCTTAAAAAGAGGGATGATAACTTGAAGGGGAGGCTGGTTAGGCTTTGGCGGGATGCGGAGCATCGCTATCACATTGAAATAGACTTTGAAATTCACTTAATTGAAGATTTCAAGGCATATGGCTGGGATGATGCGGATAGATGGGAGTTTTCAAAAGCTAAAATAGTCTTCGACCCAGATGGAGAAGCAAGGAAAGTTTTGGAGGAGAAGCTGAGGGTTTCTGAAAATTTTTGGAAGAAACGTGTTGTGGTTTACGCTGGATACTTAAAATGGTACTGCTGCCCGGTAAGGAAGGATGCTGGTACGGTGGCGGAGGTTTGGGTTAAGAGAGGCGCCTTAACAAGTGCCCATTACTGTTTAAATTATGGGGTTGCTGATTAAGTTGATATTCGCTTTAAACAAGGAGTTTTTGCCAGCGCAGAAGTGGAGGCTTTTCTACTCATATAGCCTACATTGGCTGCCAAAAAAATTATAGGAGGCGAATTAAGAAGGCTTTAGGGACTGGTGGGCTTTCACTAGGGATTTGAGAGGAGATCGCGGGCTTTGCAGCTTTGGGGCGTGAGGTTTTCCGGAAAATTGAGGAGAATATGGGGCTTGACGCTGACTCCATATCTAAGTGTTATGTGGAGAAGGTTTTACGTCAGAGCTGGATTGCTTCGAAACATTAATCCAGCCTTTAGTCCAGAACAGGTAAACTTTTGTTTGTGTTAGGAAGCCTAGCCTTTTCAACACTTTTGCCAGCTCCTCATTGTTCAGCTTTTTTATTTTTTCTTTGAATTCCAGGTGGCTTGGGTAGGCTTTGTTGTGAATATGATTCTTTTTCTTGGAATTGCCCCTTTTTCCGAAAGTTCTATGAGGATTTTTATGATTTCCTTTTTGCCCATTTCTCTTATTTTTTCCACGTTATGTTTTTGGCTTTGCAGCATGTGGGGCTTAAAGCCTAATGTTTCTAATTTTTCTATGGCTTTTTGTAGGTGCTTGTTGGGTTTGCTTTCTGCTATTTTCTGCATTCCGGCTTTCTCAAAGAAGGGGTTGTATTTTGCCATAACAGCCAATGGTAGTGTTTCCTTGACTAGCTAAGCTGCATCCTCATAGCCCAAAAAACCTAGAGGGGGTAGGTCACTATTGGTTAAAATCAGCCGCAATAAAATGTTGAAAAACAGAATCCAAAAACTCAGAACGGAGGTGAAAATAGACACCCAAAAACTCCGCGACGAAACCATAAAAAACCTACAAGAACTGTTCGCATTAGCCAAAAGCCTAAGCCAAACCATACAGATAGGCAAAAACCCATAAACCACCTCTCACCTTAAGCTCTCAGCCACCAAACCTTCAAGAATTTGAAGCGTGCCCTCTTTTTCCGCTTTACGCCTAACAGCCTCCAAATCAACCCTCGCAAACTTCAGTATGGCTTTCACGTCGTCCACGTCCTTCTGCGCCCTTTCCCGAGGCACGGTAGCCCTAATCATGCGAAGCTTAGCCAAAACAAGGTCTTCGGGCTTCTGAAAATACGTTGGCAAACCCAAAACCCTTCCACGCCGCTTAGCAAGCTTCCCCCTTGAAAGGATTACGTCTACTGTTAAGGGGGATTTACTATCCCTAAAAGTGGCTATGTTATAGCCGCTCTCCAAAGCATCGACAAGCGCCTTCTCCTCAACCACCAAACCAGCCACCCGCAAGGCTGAAATAAGCCGTTCCCGCCAGCCAACACCGCCAACAGCAACAACAACATCAACATCCACAGTGGTGCGCGCCCGCCCATAATAACTTACAGCCAAAGCACCAGTAAACATGTAATCCAAACCAGCCGCATTGAAACTCTCAACAATCCGCCTCAAAAGGCTTTCAAAACTATCCAAGGTTTAGGCTTCTCCTCCGCAAATTCTTCTCAAACATTAGGCGCTCCCGCACAAGCTCAATAAGCTCTTCATCGCTTATTTTTGGATATTGCGCCTTAACGCCTTCGGCGCAAACCCGAATACAAACATCACTCATATTAACAGCCAAATCCACCCTTTCCTCGGGTTTGAGTCTCCGCCAATCCCGCATCCGCATAACAAAACCACACTAGAATAGGCTGTATCATTTAATAAGCATAAAACCCTTAAACAAGTTCACCACCCAAACAGAGGCATAAGAGGCGAAACAAGCCTTGAAAAGCCAAAGCCCTAACAAGTTTGAAGGCATAATCGTCCCGCACATTACGCCTTTCACGGAGAAGGGCGAAATAGACCTTGGAGCCTTACGCGTTTGCACCAGCTTCTGGATAGAAAACGGCGTGGATGGGCTTATGCCATGTGGCAGTAATGGTGAAGCCCCATACTTGGCGATGGAGGAACGCCAAAAAATAATCGCCACAGTCCTAGAAGAAGCCAAAACAAACACCACAATAGTGGCTGGAACAGGGGCGCCAAGCACATGGGAAACAATACGGCTTACAATAGACGCGGCGGATTTGGGCGTAGATGCAGCCCTAGTGGTTACGCCCTACTATTTTAGGCTTTCAAACCATGAAATCGCCCAACACTACAAGGCTGTTTTAGAGGCTGTTGACCTGCCAATAATCCTATACAGCGCCCCAAAGTTCACAGGCTACGCACTAGAACCAGCCATAATCGCGGAACTAGCCAAAGAATACTCACATGTGGCAGGCGTAAAAGACAGCAGCGGAAACATAGCCACAATAACAGAAACCATAAGCCTAGTGGGCGAAAAAATAGCCGTACTAGCCGGAACAGCCGACGTTGTGCTGCCAACCCTCGCTTTAGGCGGAAAAGGAGCCGTCATAGCCATAGCCAACCCCTTTCCAAGGCTTTGCACAAACCTATACAAAGCCTTCAAAAACAGCGACTACCAGAAAGTAGCATCACTGCAAAAAGCGGTAAACCACATAAACGAAGTTTTGGTTAAGCGCTACAACCAGCTATCAGCCATAAAAGAAGCAATGCGGATGCTAGGCTTGCCAGCAGGCTACCCCGCAGACCAGCCCTACCTCTAGACGAAAAAGCAAAAAAGGAAGTGAAAAGGCTAGTGGATTGGGCTGCCAACCTTAAGGCGTAACCTCTTAATTAGGCTTTTAACACGCTGCTCGTCTTTTAGGAACTCCTCTATTATGGCGTTTGCAAGCTGATAAATCCTCAAATCATTAAGCAAAGCCAACTTCCGAATTTTACGATGCAAATCCTCCACATAAGAACTTGAAAAAGGCAAAATTCGCCTCATCTGCGCTGAAAACGCATAGTGAAAGTTGTCCTGAGCGCTGAGCAAAAGGAGATTTTAGAGGAACTTTCAAAAAGGCTGGGCACAAGCGAAAGCGAAACCCTAAGAATGGCTTTAATGGACTATGCAAAGGAGCTAAGCCTAATGAAGGAGCGCGTGCGAAAACAAGCACTAAAAATGTAAATGAAAGCTAAAATCCGATTCAGATTCGGCTTAATCAAAAATTTAAAATTGAAACGCCGCACAAATTTTATAACGAGAAAATGTTAAACCCTTACTCCAAAGTTATAAAAGAGCCTGTTGAAGAGGAAAAGAGGAACAAAAATTGACGGGTAAAAGCTTCGAGGAAATTCTGCTAGAGGCTATTGACGAGGCTTTGGCTTCTCTGGGAGAATCAGCGAAACAGTCAATTTATTATCACCTTGAGGAGGAGTTCAAGATACCAAGAGAGGAAATTCCGAATCGCGTGGAGGACTTTGCGGATGGTCTTGAGAAAATTTTTGGCATCGGTGCACGGTTTCTTGAAATCCTTATAATGAAGAGGCTTTATGATCGCATTGGTAAGCCTCTTGAATGGGATGAGAGTAAGGAGTTTGTTTTTGTAAATTATGTTGAGGCTGCTAGGCAGAGCTTTAAGAAGAGAGTTAGGGTTAAACGTTAAGGGTTGTTATTGATTTTGGATTCATAAGGATTTTAATTGTGGTTTTCGAAAAGGTTTAATGCGTCTTAAGATTTAATATACTGAAATGAAGGTCGAATAGAAGTGCCCCCAAAAGACTTCCAAAAAACATTTCTAGAAGCTGTTGAAGAAGGACTATCAACCCTCGGCGACTCACCAAAACAAGCCATACTATTCCACTCGGAGAACACCTTCAAAATAAAACGGGAAGAAATCTCGCAGAACCTAACAGAGTTCCAAAAAGCTCTAGAAAAAATCTTCGGACCAGGAGCACCATACCTTGAAAAGCTAATACTAAAGAGGCTTTATGAAAAACTTCAGCTAGAATTTGAGGAGGAAAACCAGCAGACGAACCTAATAAATTGTGTGGGAAAAATCAAAAAGCGAATTTTTTCGGGTGATGCCTAAAACATGGAAAGAAAAGACTACGCAACCCATGTTTTGGAAAGACTTCACACGTTATTTGACGGTTTAGAAGACCTTGTTTATGTGGCGGATCCCGAAACCTACCAGATACTTTTTGCAAATGACAAGTTTAAAGAGGTGCTCGGCGGGGAAGTTGTAGGAAGAAAATGCTATGAGGTTATCCACGGCGCCAAAAGCCCATGCTCCTTCTGCACCAACAAGTACATTTTTGGAGAGAATCTTGGAAAAACCTACGTTTGGGAGTACCACTGCAAGAAAAGGAATCAATGGTACAAGTGCATAGACAAGGCCATAAGCTGGCCTGGAAATAGGCATGTCCGCTTTGAAATCGCCATTGATGTGACTGCGCACAAGAGAATGGAGCGGGCTTTGGCTGAAAGCGAAAGGCGGTACCGAACCCTTGTTGAAGCCGTCCCAGATGTTATTTACAGCATCTCATCTGATGGGAGAATTATTTCGCTTAATCCCGCCTTTGAGAAGGTTACCGGCTGGAAATGTGCGGATTGGATTGGAAAACCTTTCACAGAGCTTATACATTCTGAAGATGTTGAGAAGGCTGTCGGCTCTTTCCAGACAACCCTTGAAGGCAAGCCTGAAATCATTGAACTCCGCGTCCGCTCAAAGTCTGGCGAATATTTGGTTGGCGAGTTTACAAGTGTGCCGCTGATTGAGGATGGGAAGATAGTTGGCGAGCTGGGTATAGCAAGAGATGTGACAGGTCGCAAAGCCTACGAGGAGAACCTTCAAAGGATTACAACAACTCTTAATACGCTGATTCAGGCGATTCCAGACATTGTTTATTTCAAGGATTCTGAAAGGCGAAACCTCATTGTTAACAGCGCCTTCGAAAGACTTGTAGGCTTGAAGAAAGAGGAGATAATTGGGAAGCGGGATGAAGAGTTTTTCCCGCAGGATTTGGCTGCCCAATGTAGGAAAAGCGACGAAGTAGTGCTTAGTAAGGGCGTTGCCTTTCGTGTGGAAGAGCAAACAGTGGACAAGAAAGGCAATAAGAGGTTTTTTGACACAATTAAGGTGCCGATCCGCGATAGAAATGGAAACATCGCTGGTTTAATTGGCGTAAGCAGGGACATAACAGAACACAAGCTCATTGAAGAGAAGTTGATGGAAAGAGAGGAGCTCTTCCGCTCAATTGTTGAAAACTCGCATGACGGTATAGCGATAATAAATGGGAGCTACAGAATTACTTACGCAAATGATGAATTGTCCAACATTCTTGGATACCCAAAAGAAGAGATAGTTAGGCAGGATTTCAGAAAGTTCCTAACAGATGCGTGTAAAGCACTTTTCACAGATAAGAAGCTTTGTGCACAGGCAAGGCGATATAAAAATAAGGATAAGGTTCTTTCAGAGTATAAGCTAAAAATAGTTAGGAAGGATGGCGCAGAAAGGGAAATAGAGGTTAGGGCTGTAACAATAAGGGATGCCCAAAACAAGATACGCACAATAGCCCAAGTGCTTGACATAACCGAACACGCAAAACTGGAGATGGAAAGAAACATTTTCGAAAAGAGGCTTTCGGAGCTTAACGTTTATGCTCAGAGGCTTAATGACGCAAAAAGCATAAAGGAAATTTACCGACTGGCCTTAGACGCCATGGAGAAAACCCTAGGTTTTGAATACGCCTCAATCCTTATGGTGGAAGAAAACTTTCTAAGGATGGTGGCCTACAGAGGATACTCAAAAGTCTTCTCCCTCAAGTTGTCCCTCGACGGCGAAAGGGGCATAACCGTCAAAGCGGCTAAAACTGGAAAGTCAATAATTGTTCCAGACGTTAGAAGGGAGAAAGCCTACGTAAGAGGCGGTGAGGAAATCCTTTCTGAACTTGCAACGCCCATGAAGGTTGGAAGGAAAGCTCTTGGCGTATTAAACGTTGAAAGCCGAAAACCTGCAGCCTTCAAAGAGGAGGATAAGAAGCTTTTAGAAATATTGGCTTCCCACGTGGCAATAGCCATAAGCAACCTCAAGAGACGGGAGAAACTTTCGGCACTAAATGCCTACGGACGCAGTTTAAACAGAGCGAAAAACGTAGAAGAGGCATGCACAAAAACACTTGAGGCAATGCATAAAATTCTTGGATTCAAAAATGTTGACTTCTTCCTGGTTGTCGGCAAGAAGCTTAGGCTATTAAAAACAATGGGGTTAAGCTTCACACCAAAATCGGCTCTTCCACTAGACGGGGATAAAGGCATAACTGTTATGGCGGCAAAATCTGGTAAAACGGTTTATGTTCCAGACGTTAGAAGGGAGAAAGCCTATGTTAACGGTGGGATAAGGGGAATACTGTCTGAACTTGCAGTGCCAATAAAAATTGGTAACCGTGTTTTAGGAGTATTAAACGTTGAAAGCGAAAAGTTGGCAGCCTTCGACGAAGAAGATAAAAGGCTTCTTGAAATATTAGCCTCCCACGTTGCAATAGCATTATCCAACATAGAGAGAAGAGAAAACCTCGAAAAACTTTCGGAAAAGCTCGAACATTTGATGAGAAGTTCCACAAAAATAATGACGATCAAGGATGCCCGTAAAAGGCTGAGGGAAATAGCCAAAGCTATACAACGCTTCGGTTGGAGAAGAGTCGTAATTGGACGTGTGGACGAAAACCTCGAAAGAAAAGAACTCATTACTGTTGGCTTAACAAGGGAGGAGATAAAACTTCTCAAAGAGAGGAGGGCTCCTGGACACGTTTGGAAAGAACGCTTTAGTTCGAAGTTTGAGAAGTATAAGATTGGCGAGTTCTTCTACATACCTTGGAGGGACCCGTGGATTAGGGAACACTTCTTCCACATCCCGCCAGAAATTCCATTAGACCAAGCAGAAAAACACATTCACACAGCTGTTCCAAGCCGCCTTTCTGAAGAGAACATGGTGGATTGGCACCCGCAGGACATGCTTTACGCTCCACTACGCACACCAGAAGGCAAAATAGTTGGCATTTTAAGCATGGATGACCCTGTTGATGGACGCAAACCAACAAGGGAGTCGCTATTGCCCCTTGAGCTCTTCCTACATCAAGCAGCAATAACTATTGAGAATGCTGAGCTCATGGAAAGCCTTGAAAAAGCTAGAAAGGAGCTTAGGCTTTACGCTGACCAGCTTGAGCAGAAGGTGGAAGAGCGAACCAGAGAGCTTAGAGAAATTCAAGATAGGCTGCTTAAGGCTCAGAGGCTAGCCGTTATAGGCGAGTTAGCTGGAATTGTGGGTCACGACCTTCGCAATCCGCTTACGAGCATTGCTGGCGCTACATATTACCTCAAGAGAAGGCTGAGCCAGTCCGTAGATTGGAAGGCTATGGAGATGCTTAACCTCATTGAGAAAAATATTGGCTATTCTAACAAGATAATAAATGACCTATTGGACTATTCGAGGGAGATAAAACTTGACATAACTGAGACAAGTCTAAAGGCTTTGGTGGATGATGTGTTGGCTTCTGTGGAAGTTCCAAAGAACATTCGTATAGTGAAAAGGGTTAGCGACGCGTCTAGGATAAGGGCTGACTTTGAGAAGATTAAGCGTGTCCTCGTAAACCTGATAAGGAATGCTGTTGACGCCATGCCTAAAGGTGGAACCCTAACAATAAAGTGCAGGAAGAAAGGCGAAAAAGTTGAGTTTGCTGTTTCAGACACTGGGGTCGGCATGTCAGAGGAAACCCTGAAGAAGCTTTGGACGCCATTGTTCACTACGAAGGCTAAGGGGATGGGTTTCGGCTTATCCATCTGCAAACGTTTCGTCGAAGCCCACGGGGGCACAATAGCTGTTGAAAGCGCTTTAGGTAAGGGTTCAACCTTTAAGGTAACCCTTCCAGTCGAACCCGAAATAAAAGAAGAAGGAGGTGAAAAAATATGGTTGAAAACGCAAGAATCCTCGTTGTTGACGACGACGAGAACATAAGGAAAGTCTTAAAGACCATACTTGAGGATGAGGGCTACGCTGTTGACGAGGCTGAAGACGCGAAGAAAGCCATAGAAAAGTCTAGGAGACATGTCTACAACCTAGCCCTAATAGACATTCGTTTGCCAGATATGGAGGGAGTGGAACTTCTAACGAGGATGAAGGACGCGGTGCCGAAAATGCGGAAAATAATCATAACTGGTTATCCAACGCTTCAAAACGCCATAGAAGCCGTTAACCGCGGTGCAGACGCCTACATACTTAAGCCCTTCGACATGGACAAGGTTCTGGCAACAATAAAGGAACAGCTTAGAAAGCAAGAAGATGAGAGACGCTATAGCCAAGAAAAGGTTGCAGAGTTCATCGAAACGAGAGTGAAGGAGTTGGAGGCTGAGAAGGCAGTCGAAAAGCGTTCCTAAGTTTGCCCTTTAAAATTTTCCAAAATTTTCATTCTTACCCTTTTAACGTGTTTATTTAACTACATTTTTGCGCATAAACTTCCAGTTGTGCCTAGCTTCGAAGCCCAAATTTTTCAGAAGGGTAACCGATGGCGTGTTCTGCTCAGAGGTGTGAAGAGCCACCGAGTCCATTCCCTTCTCGTAGAGGAAGTTCATGGAGCGGCGGGTCAAAGCCGAAGCCAAATTCCGCCCTCTGTATTCTGGCAGTGTCACTGCTGGTCCAAGATAGCCCCTCTTCGCTTTGAAAAATTGGTTGTATTCCGTGTCAGGTCTGGAGACCACTGCTGAAACTATTTTACCGTTTATTTCGGCTACATGAACCCAGCTTTCGTCAAAGGGCGGGTGCTCGGCTTTCCAGCGGGCGATTGAGCCTTCCCTAAGCCTTTCCCAGCCATAACCCGTGTTAACAGTCTCAACGAGGGCTTTTTCCTCTCCTGGTTTTAGGCTTCTAAATATTGTGTCCTCTGGAACTGGCGGCAGAGGTTTTACGCCGTCAAGCCTTGCAACCATGTGGTATAATCCGCCTTCAACTTTGTAGCCGCGTTCAATCCAAAACTTAATTTTAGGGCTGTCTGCGTCGACCTCTGCAGAAATAGCGGAGCCAGCGATTCGCTTTTCCACATCCTTCACAAGAACGTCTTCAACAAGTTGTTGGTGGAAGCCTTTTGAAGAGGCTAACCATTCAATGTGTTCGCCGTGATGCCCCATGTGAAAAGCAATGCACCCCAAGATTTCGCCGTTGCTTCTCGCAACTAGAACAATTAGATTTCGCTCCTCAATCTCTTTTAGAAGCCCCTCAACAGTATACGGTATAAATTCGTATGAGTTGGCATACTCCTCATTAAGCAGCCTAACTAGGCTGGGAGCATCTTCACGCGCGAAAGCCACAATTTTCAAATCCATAACAGTTTCAGACAAACTGCAAAGAAAGAAATAAACATTACCAAGTCCGCTTCGCCTTTGTTATTTAAAATTTTTCTGTTCCTACGGACTTTAACGGGAAGAATTTCTCCCCTTTAAGGATAAAATGCCCATAAAACAGAGCCTTTCAAAATTGTGGCTTGTATTCGGTTGTCAACGCCTCTAAAAAGGTTGAAAATCGCTGCCGACTCCTCCTCAATTAGCACTGAATCTTGTTTATTAACGACTGTGTTTCGGGCTTGTGTTTACATTTTTGTTGCATAAAGTTTAAAAAGCCACACTACATTTAGTGCTTGAAAATAATGCTTAAACGCTATCGTATTGAAGCACGCGATGGAAAGCCATGAAGTGCCCCTACTGCGGTTCGGAAAACATAAAAACCCTCGAAACAAGGGACTCGCCAGACAACACCATAAGAAGGCGAAAAGAATGCGCTAGCTGCGGGAAACGCTTCACAACATACGAGTACATAGAAACCATAGAGCTGATGGTTAGAAAACGCGACGGTAGACTTGAACGCTTTGACTTAAACAAAATTGTTAGAGGATTGCAAAAAGCATGCGAGAAGAGACCAGTAACAATGGAGCAAATCCACGAGCTGGCAGAAAAGGTTAGGCAGGAGCTGATGGCGATGGGCAAGGAAGAGGTTACCTCACAGGAAATCGGCGACCTAGTAATGAAGCACTTGAAAAACCTTGACCGAGTAGCCTATGTGCGCTTCGCATCCGTCTACCGCAGGTTTGAGGAGCCAGAAGACTTCCGTCGCGTGCTTCAAGAGGTTAGGTGAAGTGAAATGAAGTTTGTTAGGAAGCGTGATGGTAGATTAGAGCCCTTCGACCAGGAGCGGATAACAAACGCCATTTGGAAGGCAGCCAAAGCAGTAGGCGGAAAAGACCGTGAACTGGCAAAGCGGCTAAGCGACCAAGTTGTGGCGGAGCTTAAAAGACGCTTCGGGGAAGATGGCGTCCCAACAGTTGAGGAAATCCAAGACGTTGTTGAAAAAATCCTAATAGAGAATGGGCATGCGAGAACAGCCAAAGCCTACATCCTCTACCGCAAACAGCACCAAGACCTCAGAGAGCTGGCAGCCCTCCTAAGTTCAGCAGACCTAGTAGACCAGTATTTAGACATTGAGGATTGGCGGGTTAAGGAAAACTCAAACATGAGCTATTCGCTGCAAGGCTTAAACAATTATTTGTCATCAACTGTTATCGCCAAATACTGGATTACGCGAATTTACCCACCAAAAATTGCAGACGCCCACTTCTCAGGAGACATGCACATTCACGACCTAGGCGTTTTGGGGCCGTACTGCGTTGGCTGGGACATTAAAGACTTGCTGCTAACGGGTTTTGGAGGCGTTCCGGGCAAAATTGAAAGCGTTCCGGCGAAGCACTTCAGAACCGCCCTCGGGCAAGTGGTAAACTTCTTCTACACGTTGCAAGGAGAGGCTGCGGGTGCCCAAGCCTTCTCAAACTTTGACACTTATCTGGCGCCTTTTATACGCTATGATGGACTCAGCCAAAAAGAGGTGGAGCAGTCGCTTCAAGAATTCTTCTTCAACATGAACGTGCCGACAAGGGTTGGCTTCCAGACGCCCTTCACAAATGTCACGCTAGACCTAAAAGTTCCAGAATTCATGAAGGATGAGCCAGTCATAATCGGCGGTGAAGTTAAAGACGCCACTTACGGCGACATGGAAAAAGAAATGGAGATGTTCAACATAGCCTTCGCAGAAGTCCTAAGCAGGGGCGACGCAAAAGGAAGAGTCTTCACGTTTCCAATACCGACTTACTGTATAACAAAGGATTTTGACTGGGAATCGCCAGTCTCCCAGAAAATCTTTGAAGTTGCAGCCAAATACGGTGCTCCATACTTCTCAAACTTTGTTAACAGCGACATGAAACCAGAAGACGTGCGCAGCATGTGCTGCCGCCTAAGGATAGACAACCGTGAACTCCGAAAGCGGGGCGGAGGCTTCTTCGGGGCTAACCCGCTCACCGGCAGTATAGGCGTTGTAACCCTAAACCTTCCAAGGATTGGCTACTTAGCCAAAAATGAGGACGAATTCTTCGAACGATTAGAGGCACTTATGGAAGTAGCAAAAGACAGCCTAGAAATAAAACGAAAAGTCCTAGAGCAGTTCACCGAGAAGGGTTTATATCCGTATTCTAGGCGTTATCTCCGTGGCGTTAAAGAAACCTTTGGAAGGTACTGGAAGAACCACTTCTCAACAATAGGCTTGGTTGGCATGAACGAAGCCATAATGAACCTTTTTGGCTATAGCATTGCAACGCCAGAAGGCTTGGAATTCGCTGTTAAAGTGCTGAACTTCATGAGGGAAAAACTCGCAGACTTTCAGGAGGAGACGGGCAATATCTACAATTTGGAGGCAACCCCAGCTGAAGGTGCAAGCTACAGGCTAGCACGAATAGACAAGCGCAAATACCCAGACATTATTGTGGCTAATGAAAGGTATTTGGCTAAGGGCGCGGAACCCTTCTACACAAACTCTTCACAACTACCAGTGGACCACGAGGCAGACTTATTCGAGGCTTTGGAGCATCAGGACAGGCTTCAGACGTTATATACTGGCGGGACAGTCTTCCACATATATCTAGGCGAGAGGCTCTACTCGTGGCGGGCTGCAGCCGAACTCATGCGCAAGGTGGCATGGAACTTCCGCTTACCATACTTCACATTAACGCCCACATTCAGCGTCTGCCCAACCCATGGCTACTTAAGCGGCGAACATAGACAGTGTCCAAAGTGCGGAGCCAACTGCGAAGTTTACTCGAGGGTTGTGGGTTACCTACGCCCAGTAGACCAATGGAACGACGGAAAACAGGCGGAATTCGCTATACGCAAAACCTTTGAGAAGGCTGCTGTTCTGCCTCCAGCAACAGTGTCAGCTGGAAGCTCGTGACCAAACCATGAAATTCAGCGGCATACAGAAAACAAGCCTAATAGACTACCCGGAGAAAACAGCTTCAGTGCTTTTTACGCCTGGATGTAATCTGCGCTGCCCATACTGTTATAACTGGCGGATAGTCGTTGACCCAAAACCCCCATTTCTAAATGAGGAGACAGCCCTCCAAATACTGGATGAACGTAGAAAATACGTGGATGCCGTAGTCGTCACAGGCGGAGAACCAACAATCCACAAGGAGTTGCCCCGCTTCTTGAAAAAGCTTAAGGAGCGAGGCTTTGCGGTAAAGCTTGACACAAACGGCTTAAACCCAACGGTTTTGGAAGAATGCCTACCACACGTGGATTATGTAGCTCTAGACTTAAAGACAACACTGGAAAAATACCACCTTTTAGGAGTGAAGGATGCTGCGGGACTCCTAAAAACTGTTGAGATGCTGAAAAACGGCAAAGTTGAATACGAGTTCAGAACCACCGTAGTGCCGAAAATTGTTGAGGAGGCAGACATAACCCGCATGGGCGAAATAGTGAAAGGCGCAAAAGCTTATGCCCTTCAACAGTTTATATCAGGAGACACGCTAAGCGAGGAATACAAAAACCTAAAACCATACCCGCCAGACGTTATTGCAGGATTTGCCGAAACTTTTAAGAAGTACGTGGAAAGGGTTGTTCTCCGCGTTTAGAAAAGAGGGGATGAGGCGACTAGTAGGCTGATACGCCTACAAATCGCAGCTTCTTCAACTTAACCATTGGCACAGTTGAAGTTTCAAGAGTTTTCAATTCCTTTCCAATCATTGGAATTTCTTTGAAGGCTGAAAGCATGCTGTCTGTGAAGCGCAAATTCACGATAGGCTTTGTCATTTCACCATTTTCTATTAGGAATGTTCCATCCCTTGTTAAACCAGTCAATATGAGTTTTGTTGGTTCAACCGGGTTGACGTAGTGGAATGTTGTGACGAATATGCCATGCTTTGTTTCAGCAATTGCCTCTTCCATTGTGGCGTCTCCAGGCTTCATTATCATGTTGTAGGGCAGGGGCATCTCACCACAATAATCGCCCAATGGTGGAAGCGCATGCCCAGTGCTTTTCTTACTCTCCTTGCCCGCTGTGAAAGAGTTGTAGCATACGCTCTTCTCCGAGACTTTTCCGTTGGCTATTAATTCCAAAGGCTTTTTGGGGACACCTTCGCCGTCAACTGGCACTGCGTAAAGCGTTTTCGGGTTTCTCGCATCATCAACAACGTTAAATTTGCCGTCGAAGACCTGCTGGTCTGCAACGTACTTTACAAAGGATTCCCCGTCCTGATAGGATTTTGCTGAAAAGCCAACATAACCCATATAGTCTAGGAGGACGGATACGGCCAAAGGCGACAAAACAACCTCATACTCGCCGGGCTCAACCTTCACTGGGTGTAGGCTTCGAACAGACTTTTCTGCAGCGTCGTCAGCCAAAGCTTCAGGCTCAATGTCTTTAATCCGCCTAGAATATTGTTGGGCTGCACCGAAGCCTTCAGAGTCCCCGTCTCTGGATATAACCGTAGTCTTCATGTAAGCCAAAGAAAGCTGAGCCCAAGCTGAAACCCCCAACGAGTTTGCAACAGCATAACCCATCGCACCCGTTGACAAGTATCCAGCAACCGCAGCCACCTTAGGCGACTTGGCATGTGCGGTGTTTATGGCTTCCTTAACCCTTTCAGCCCTAAACTTTGGCGTGCACTCGGCTGTAGCCTTGTCAAATGCTCCTTTAACGGGCTTCCAAGCCTCTGGTTCTGGAAGACTCTTGAAATCCCTATTTGGCGAAGAAGCCTTGGCGATTTTTACGGCTTGCTCCACAGCCGCCTTTATGCCCTCTTCTTCAAGGGTGTTAGCTTGAACAGTGCTTATCCTCTGGTCCAAAACAACCTTGATGGAAACTCCGCCCATTTTTTGGGCTACGTTCTGGTGAATCTGCGAGCTTGCAAAACGTGTTAAGGCATTGTCAACCATAAACGCGACGGCTTGGGCTTGGCTAACCCTCTGTTTCGTGGCGTACTGAACAGTCTTTTCGGCTATTTCCTTTAATCTTTCAACATTCATTCGCATCATCCTCCTACCTTATCAATCCAACACGGACATTTCTGAAGCGAGCAGTGCCACATCCATGTCCAACATACATGACTTGCCCCGGCACACCTTTCCCACAGTTCGGCGTCCCCCACATCTTCCAGTCGTCTTTGCTCACAGCGTCGCATGAACCCCAGAACTGCGGAGTCACACCCATATAAGTTGGGTTCTTAACCATCTTTTCTCGGCTTCCATTCTTTATAAGCCAGCCTATCTCCGTGCCGAACTGGAAGTTTATGCGCTTGTCATCTATGCTCCATGAACGGTTAGTCATCATCAAAACACCCTTGCGAGTGTCTTCAATTATTTCTTTAGCCTTGTAGTCGCCTGGAAGTAGGTTAATGTTAGTCATGCGTATGAGGGGCAAAGCTAATGGCGAGTCAGCCCTCATGCCTCCGCTGCTCTCCTTAAGCCCGAGTTGAGCAGCCGTCTCCCGTGAACTCTGATAACCTACGAAAATCCCCCTTCTTACAAGGTAAACCTTTTTGGCTTTAACTCCCTCATCATCAAAGCCGAAGGTTCCAAGCCCAAAGGGCGCCGTGGCATCAGCAACAATATTCACTTTTTCAGAGCCGTAACGAAATTCTCCAAGCCTTTCAGGCGTCAGAAAGCTTGTCCCAGCATAGTCCGCCTCTGTTCCCAGCACACGGTCAAGCTCTGTTGGATGCCCACAGCTCTCATGAATCTGCAAAGCCAACTGGTCGCCGCAAAGGATTAAGTCCATTTCGCCAGATGGACACTTCTCAGCCTCAAAAAGCTTGACAAGCTCCTCTCCAACAGTTTTTGCGTGGTCCATTAGGGCTAAGGACTCGAAAAACTCGTAACCACTTGTGGCAAAGTCGCCGCGAAAAGCGGAGGGATAAGACCTTATTTGGACTTCTGAGCCTTTAATGGCTATGGCTGAGATTCCGCCCCCGCACCATGTTATCTGCTGGCTTATTTCGGCGCCTTCGCTGCTCATGAAAAGCTTGTCCTCGCGGTAAGCCCTAAAATGGGCATAGGAAACATTCACTAATGGCGAAAACTCCTTTAAGAAGCGGCTAGCCTCAACAAGAATGTGAAGCTTATCCTCCAATGGAACTTTGAACGGGTCCTTCTTGAAGCTTGTGGCGTACTTCTCGCAGTAAACCTTCTCCTTTACGAGGGTTACATCCTTCTTCTTAAGCATGGCACTGGCTTTAGCTATGCTCACAGCCTTTTCAACACAGCGCTTAATCTCATCCTTGCTTACGTCAACTGAACCCGCAAAACCCCACGCCCCGTCAACGATTACTCTAACGCCGAAGCCCCTCATCTGCGAATACGATATTGTTTCTGGTTCGCCGTCCTTCACTGCTAGGTTTTCGTTTAGAATTTCGCTGATTCTAATGTCAGCATAGGACGCGCCTCGCTTGCCAGCCTCTTCGAGGGCTAATTTTCCAAAATCCACAGACATCTCCAACACTCCTCATCAGCCTAGAACAGTTAAATACGCAAGGCTTGGTTTTAAGCTTTGGCAAAAGCGTAAAGTTTAAAGGTTTAATGCCATGTTAGGATTCGAATGCCAGCTTTACCACATGAGGTTTAATAATTGAGCCTTGAAGAGGAGGAAACCTTAGAAGAACGTAAAGCGAAAATCCTAATCAAACTTAGAGGCTACAAGCTTGCCAAAAGAGAGAAGGTTAAAGATGCCGTAAGCTACGTGGTTGACGATCCAAAGGAAAAGCAGAAAATCTTAATCTGGTGCGTCCCAGAAGAGACTGTTGGCATACTAACAATTAACCGCATCGCAAAAGCCATGAAGGAAGCCGAAATAGAACATGGAATTCTAATCGCCAGTGGACGCTACACCAACGCCGCAAAACAAATGGCAAAGAAAAAGCACATAGAGCTTCTACCAAAAACCTTCCCAGTCTTCGACATATTCGAACACAAACTTGTACCAAAACATGAAATTCTAACTCCCGAAGAACGCGAAAAAGTCCTAGCCCAGTATAGAGTAAAACCATACCAGTTACCCCAGATAAAGGCTTCAGATCCAGCTGCAAAAGCCATAGGAGCAAAACCAGGCGACATACTGCGCATAATTCGTAAAAGCCCAACAGCAGGCGAGCACATAGCCTACAGATACGTAGTAGAATGAGGCGAATAGGCTTATTGTTTGTCTTCTGCCAAAGCCTTCCTTAAGAGGCTTTCCACACGCCTATACTCTTCTAGGAGTTCTTTTCCAAAATTTGTGAGTTTTGCACCACCCCCGCCCCTTCTACCTCCCCTATAAGTTTCCACGATCGGCTTTTCCAGCGTCCTCTCAACCCTTTTAATGTAGCTCCAAACATAGCGATAAGACATGCCAAGCTTTTTCGCGGCTTTTGATATGGAATGTTCTTTCTCTATTTGTTCGAGGATTTGGGCTCCACCCTTTCCTATTAGGGGTTTTCCAAGGTGTTCTAGCCACATTTTGAAGGATAGCTTGTGTTTTGTCTTATTTCGCATTTTGTTTTGGTATTTGCTACGTTAGGTTTATAAGCTTATTCGATATGAATACGAAAGCACAACGAGGAGGCAGCAAGCCATAACTGTGAAAACTCCGCTGTCCGCTGGCAAGATTTCAGCAGCCCTTGTATTTGGCGTTCTTTTAGGGGCGGCCGCTGGACTTATAGGCGTTGGAGGGGGCGAGTTTAGAACCCCAATACTGCTCTATGTTGTTGGGCTTCCGGTTGTGACAGCTATAGCTGTAAACCTACTTGTCGGCTTACTAACAGTGGTTGTCTCGTTCCTAAGGCGTTTCCAGATGGGCTTACTAAATGGGCACAGCGTCAATATAGCCCTAATCATGTCTGCAACATCAATCATCGGAGCCTATCTTGGGGCACTTTTAACTGACAAGATTCCCGAAAAACCATTGAAAAGGATTTTGGCAGCTTTTCTCATCATTGTAGGGTTAAAAATTGGGCTTGAGCCTTTCTTCCAAATTCCGTTCGCGTTCACTTTTACTCTTGGTTTTGTTGAGGAAGCCCTCCTAGCCGCCCTAATAGGCTTGGCGATAGGCATAATTTCTGGAACCCTTGGGGTGGCTGGCGGCGAGTTCCGAATCCCAGCCCTCATATACATTTTCAGCCTAGACATAGTGGCGGCTGGAACGGCAAGCCTCCTGGTTTCCATACCGACTGTGACTTCCGGCTTTTTGAAGCATCAGAATATGGGACACATGAACAGAAATGCCACAATAATAGCGGTTGCCATGGGCATAGGCTCAGTGCTTGGCGCCTTTATAGGTGCATCCTACGCTGGAGTTTTGGAAAAAGACCTTCTAAAAGTGCTGCTCGGCACAATCTTAATCTTAGCAACCGTAAGAATGGTGACGGAACCTTAAGAGCTGACGCTCCTCTCATTTTTCAGTTCATATAGGATTACCAGTGCCTCGCCAAGGGGAATCCCAAGTCTAGATACAAGCTCAGAAGGTGTAATATCCGGATTCTCATGGAGCAAAACATCCCTTGTGTATGCCTTGTGATGGGGATACATGACCATGGCGTGAACAGTCTCCACAAGTATGGACCAAAGCTTTTCTTTGGCGTATTCTTCTAGGCTCATAACTCATCACAGAAAGAATAATAGCCAAAGTTGGTTATTCGGTTTACTCTCCAGAGCCACCAGAACCGCTGAAGTCTTGTGGCTTTTTGCCAAACTCCTCGAAGCTCACAATTTTTTCTAGGGATTTCCGACGCCTAAATAGATGAAGCACTTTACCCGTTAAGTCGAACTTTTCCCTCGGGTAGCCCAGAGCCAACAAAGCCACAACGCCATAGTTTTCAGGAATTTTCAGCAGTTCGCGCACTTGGTTTTCGTCGAAGCTTCCAACCCAGCACGCTCCCAGCCCCTCACTTGTAGCTGTCAAAACCATGTTCTGCATGGCTATGGCAACATCTACCATAAACCATTTAGGAGAAGCCTTCTGGTCTCCGCAGCCAACAATAACAACAGGCGCTTTTTTGAGGAATCCTGCAAACCTGGCTTGCGCGAGCTTCTCACGTTTTTCATCATCCGTAACAACTATGAAGTGCCAAGGCTGAATGTTGCCCGCTGAAGGGGCAAGCCTACCAGCCTCCAAAACCCGAAAAAGCTTTTCCTTCGGCACTGGTGTTGGCTGATAAGCCCTCACTGAACGCCGTTTCTGAACAGCCTCAAACACATCCAACCTCAAACACCACAGAATGCGGTATGCTCGCGTCCGAAATAAGGTTTTGCTGACCGCGCCGTGAAAATAGCAGCATGAAGAGCTTTGGTAAAGTTTATCTTTAACGATTCTGTTAGGCTACAAATTCAAAAGGGCTAAGCGATGATTAGGGCTGTTGTCTTCGACCTAGACGGAACAATAGTAAAATTCAACATAGACTATAGGGCTATCAGAGCAGAAGTTAGAAGCTTCCTAATAAAGGAGGGAATGCCAGCCTCAGTGCTATCCCTAAACGAAAGCATATTCGAAATGCTGAAGAAAACAGAAATTTTCATGAAAAACAACGGAAAAACAACAGCCAAAATAGAAGAAGTTCGCCGGAAAGCCTTGGCAATAGCCGAAAAACATGAAATGGAAGCCGCAAAAACCACAAGCCTACAGCCAGGCATAACAGAAGTCCTAAAAACGTTAAGGGATATGGGTTTAAAAATTGGAATATGCACAGTAAACAGCCAAAAATCAGTGGATTACATCCTCAAAAAATTCGGGATAGGAAAGTTTTTTGACGCAGTAACCTCAAGAGACGCGGTAAAAAATGTTAAACCCAACACGGAACACCTAGAAACCACGCTAAAAGCGCTAGGTGTAAACCCAAAAGAAGCCCTAATCGTGGGAGACAGCCCAACAGACATGAAATGCACAAAAGAACTAGGCGCAATAGCCGCAGCCCTACCAACAGGCATCTCAACACAAAAAGAGTTGGCAGAAGCGGGGGCAAACTACATAGTAACAACAATAACAGACATACCAACATTAATAGAGCAAGTAAACAAAACCATGAAATCCTAAAATGAGAATCGCAGTGAATTTAAAAATCAAAGCGGTTTGAAGTAGTATCTTGGCCATTGGGGCCATTGCGTTTGCTGTGTTTGTGGGTTTTCCTCGAATTCCATTTTTAGGGGTATCCCAACCTTAATCTCGTCTAGCGGCACGTCTTTTATCATTCCCGGGATTTTTACACCGTTTTCCAGTTGGACTATGCCCACTGCGTAGGGTGCCATATTCTGGAATTGGGGTGGCGCCACGTGGATTATTGTGTATGTTAGGAGTTTGCCATTTTTTGGGAGTTCAACCCATTCGAATTCTGTTGATAGGCATCTGTCGCATAATGGTCGTGGTGGCAGATGGATTTTTCCGCATTTAAGGCATTTTCCACCCATCAGTTTTTTCTGGCCTATGTTTTTGTAGAACTGCTCTATTGTGAAGTTTGCTGGCTGTTGTTTGGACGTATGCCCCTTTCACCCCCTCCTGTAGATGTGGACTGTGGCTGTTGCGCCTGAACCGCCCACGTTATGCGTCAAGCCTATTTCGGCGTCTGCCACTTGCCTTTTCTCGGCTTGTCCCGTAAGCTGCATGTATATTTCGTAGGCTTGGGCTGTCCCTGTGGCGCCTACTGGGTGGCCTTTCGCCTTTAGGCCTCCGCTTGTGTTTACTGGGATTCTTCCTTTAAGCGAAGTTTCGCCTTTTTCAGCTAGTTTTCCACCTTCGCCCGGCTTGCAGAAACTCAAATCCTCGTAGGCTATTATTTCGGCTATTGTGAAGCAGTCGTGGACTTCAGCCACGTCTATGTCTTCTGGCTTTACGCCAGCCATCTCGTAGGCTTGTTTTGCTGCCAGTTTTGCTGCCATTAGCGATGTGAAGTCTTCCCTTTCGTAAATGCCTATCGTGTCGCTTGCCTGCCCACTTCCAATTATGTGGACCGGCGTGTCCGTGTATTTTTTTGCTATTTCAGGCCTTGTTAGTATGAGGCAGCTTGCCCCATCAGTTATGAGTGAACAATCGAAGAGTTTTAGGGGCCAGGCGATAACCCGCGATGTTAGGGCTTGTTCTAGGGTTATTTCTTTCTGCATGTGCGCCTTTGGGTTTAGGCTTCCATTATAATGGTTTTTTACTGCCACGTGTGCCAATTGGGTTTCTGTTGTGCCGTACTTGTGCATGTGAGCTGTAGCCATAAGCGCGTACAATCCTGGAAAAGTTATGCCATGCCACTGTTCGAAGGGAAAATCCGAAGCCATGGCTAGAAACTCCGTGACTTCGGGGGTGCTTCGATGAGTCATCTTTTCAACACCACCAGTCATGACAACATCGCATAAGCCTGAAGCTACTGCGAATATGGCGGCTCTTAAGGCAGCACCAGAAGAGCTGCAAGCCGCCTCTGTTCTTGTTGCTGGTATGTGCAGTAAGCCAGCCCAGTCCGCTGCCGTTGCGCCAGTGTGCCCCTGATGCTCGTAAGATTCACCCATATGCCCAACAAAAAGGGCTTTTATGTCCTTTTTAGGGTCTAGTTTTGGGCAGCGTTCATAGGCTTCTTTTGCTGCTTGGGCGAAAAGTTCTCTGGCGTATAAGCCTTCAAGTTTTCCAAATTTTGAAAGCCCTGCAGAAACTATTGAGGCGAGGGGTTTTCCCTTCAAATTAAACTTCTCCCAAAGTGAACCTTTTGGAGAGAATCCATAGTTGGCGAACAAGTATTTAAGTTTCTTCAACACTTCCGCAAGTTTTTCACGAAAAGTTTTATGTGAACACGGGTTTAAACTATAGGCTCTAAATTGAGAAGAGGGAAGGAGAAAAATATGAGCAAAGTGGCAATTGTTGGTGTTGGATGCGTTGGCTTCAGACCAATAACACCTGAGCTTTCATACAAGGAGCTGATGTTTGAGGCGGCTGTAAAAGCCTACGAGGATGCTGGCGGAATAAACCCGAGGGAAGACATCGACGTTTTCGTGACATGCGCCGAAGACTACTTGGAAGGCTTCAGCATATTCGACGAGTTCGTTCCAGACCAACTTGGCGCAGCCCTACGCCACCTCTTCACGGTTTCAGGCGACGGCATGCTGGGACTGGCAACGGCTTACATGCTAATAAAGACGGGCTATTTTGACACCGTGGTTGTGGAAGCCCACAGTAAAGCCTCAGACATACTAACCTACATGGACATTGTGCAGTTTGGGCTTGACCCAATCTTTAATAGACCTTTGGGCGGGCATCCCTACTACGTTGCTGGTTTAGAGATGAATCGCTACTTGCATGACACTTGCACCACTGAGGAGCAGTGCGCCCAAGTTGTTGTCAAAAACAAGAAAAACGCCATACTAAACCCCTATGCAGCTTATGGGGCTGAATTAACCCTAAACCAAGTCATGCATTCAGAGAGGCTTTTCCACCCGCTGAAAAAGCTGGAGATAAGCACACCAGCAGACGGCTGCATGGTCATGGTCCTAGCCTCAGAAAAAGTTGCTGAAAAGCTTTCGGACAAGCCTGTCTGGGTTAAGGGTGTTGGCTGGTGCACAGAAACTCCAAACCTAGAAACAAGGGACTTGACGAGGGCTGTTTACACTAGGCTGGCAGCTGAAATGGCCTACAAAGAGGCGAAAATCACCAACCCATGGAGGGATATAGACTTCGCGGAAATCCACGATCTATTCGCCTACAAGGAGCTGCAGCACATGGAAGCCCTAAAATTATGCGATTACGGCGAGGCTGGAAAACTAACAGAGGATGGCCTAACATCCTTAGACGGCGAGTTTCCAGTAAATCCGTCCGGCGGGCTGCTTGGAATGGGTTATGGACTTGAGGCTTCTGGACTGCAAAAGGTTTTGGAAGTTGTCTTACAGCTTAGAGGCGAGGCTGGTGCAAGGCAAGTTGAAGATGCAGAGGTTGGGTTAGCCCACACATGGCGGGGAATCCCAACAGCAACTAGCGCAGTGGCTGTTTTAAGCAATGTTAAGTAGGAGGTGCGGAAGGCATGTTTGGAAAGAAAAGAGTGACAATAGTTGGTGCAGGCGTAACCTTGTTCAGGCGGAACTTGAAAGAGACTGGTAAGGAGCTGGCTTACCACGCCGCTAAAATGGCTTTGGAACAGGCTGGGATGGAGCTCCGCGACATCCAAAGCGTTGTTATGGGGACAGCCCCAGACGCCTTCGACGGAGTCCACATGAAAGGCGAATATTTGGCTGATGGAGCTGGAGCCTACCACAAGCCATACACAAGGGTTTTCGTAGGCGGCGGAACAGGAGTCTTCGCGCCCCTTGCTGGATGGTGGCACATAGCCTCCGGACAGTTCGACACATGCCTTGTTGTGTGCGAGGAGAAAATGTCTTCTTGCTACCCGCATCCGCAGTATGCCTTCACAACAATATTCGACCCGATACTTGAACGCCCCATCGGCATGAACCTAATATGGATTTTCGCCTTGGAAATGAACCGCTACATGCACAAGCACAACATCAAGAAAGAGGACATAGCCCTAGTCTCGGTCAAGAACAAGCGAAACGCATTGGACAACCCAATAGCCCAATTAGCCGCAAACATAACAGTTGAAGACGTCCTAAACTCTGAAATAATGGCTTGGCCAGTTCAACGCCTAGACATCAGTCCAACAAGCGACGGGGCAGCCGCGGCGGTGCTCGTTTCCGAAGATGTCGCCAAAGAGGTTACAGACAACCCTGTCTGGATTGATGGTGTAGGCTGGTGCATAGACTCTACCCATTGGACTGACCGCGACTTGTATTATCCGGACTATGTGGAGTATGCAGCCCGCATGGCGTATAAAATGGCTGGAATCAAAAACCCGCCTAAAGAAATTGACGTGGCAGAGCCATATGACCCCTTTGACTATAAGGAGTTGCACCACATGGAAGGCTTGCTCTTATGCAAGAAGGGTGAAGCCCCAAAACTGACAAGGGAAGGCGTAACCCAACGGGATGGAGACTTGCCAACATGCCCGTCTGGAGGGTTGCTAGGCTGTGGAAACCCGATAGCGGCAGCTGGAATGATGAAGGTATGTGAAATCTTCTGGCAACTGCGGGGCGAGGCTGGTAAAAGGCAGGTGCCCGGAGACCCAAGAACTGGCGTGGCGCAAGCGTGGGGCGACTTGATGCAGTATGGCTCAGTAATAGTGTTAAGGCGTTAAAGGAGGGAGGATGATATGAGTGCCAAAATTAAGCATTTTCCAGGCGAGGAGATTGAGACAAAAGACTTCCGTGAGGGAAAAGTCCTCTTTGAGGGTTTCCGTCCAAAGGCTAGGTACGCTTGGAGTGCTGGCATAGCCATAAGCCGCTTCCTAGAAGAGCTGAAGAACGGACGAATTATCGCCTCTACATGTAGCAGGTGTAAGCGCATAATGGTTCCGCCACGGATTTACTGTGAAAAGTGCTTCAAACCAGCAGATGGCTGGACTTATGTGAAGGATACTGGCGTAATCAACACGTTTTCAGTCTCGTTCTTAGCGGCTGACGCTTCTAGGCTTAAAGAGCCTATTGTTGTGGCTATTATAAACTTGGACGGCGCCTCAGAAGGCATGGGAATAGTCCACCGCATAGAAGAGTACGGCGACTGGAAAGACATCAAAATTGGCATGCGCGTGAAAGCCGTCTGGAAACCGCCAGAAGAGCGCACAGGAGCCATCACAGACATAAAATACTTTAAACCCATAAAGGAGTGAAACGCCTATGAGCCTTGAAAAAATAACTAACCCGTTTAACGCCCGCCACTGGATAGGACACATGGAGACGGACTACCGCTACACGCTTGGCATTGCTGGAGAACGCTTCTTAAAAGAGATAAAGGAGAATGCCCGCATAATGGGAGCCAAATGTCCAGTCTGCGGTGTAATCTTTGTTCCTCCGAGGCTTTACTGTGAAAAGTGTTTCGCAAAACTTGAAGAATGGGTTGACGTTGGCAAACGCGGCTACATTTACACTTACACGATAGCCACAATAGACATAGACGGCAAAAAACTGGAAAAACCACAGATATACGCTCTAATAAAGTTTGAAGGCGCCCACGGAGGCCTAATCCACAAAATAGGCGAAACAGACAAAGTCCACATAGGAATGAAGGTTGAAGCCGTCTTCAAACCGCCAAGCGAAAGACAAGCCTCAATAAACGACATAGCCTACTTCAAACCAGCAGAATAGGCTTCCCAACCCCCATTTTTATTGTTAGTCTGCAGAACCCGTAGGTTGTTAAATTTTGTTTAGGGCCTGTTTTAGGTCTGCGATTATATCTTTTGCGTCTTCTATTCCTAGGGCTAGGCGTACAAGCTGATCTGTTACGCCGAGTTTTTGGCGCTGCTCTTGGCTTATGAAATAATGTGAAGAGGTGGCTGGCTGGGTTACGAGGGTTTCGGTTCCACCTAGACTTGCCGCCAAAAGACAAAGTTTTAGTTTTTCCACAAACCGCACTGTCTTTTCAAAATCTCCCTTAATCTCGAAGCTTACCACTCCGCCGCAGCCATGCATCTGCTTTTTTGCTAGGCTGTGCTGCGGGTGGCTTGCCAGTCCCGGATAATAGACTTTGGCGACTTTTGGATGCTTTTCCAAGAATTTGGCTACTTGCAATCCGTTTTGGTTGTGCCTCTCCATTCTTAACGCAAGCGTCTTCAAGCCTCTCAGCAGCAGCCAAGCCGCCGTTGGGTTTAGGGTTCCTCCGAAGATTTTTCGGTTTCGCTTTAGGTTTTGGATGAACTCTTTTGTACTGCAGACTATTCCGGCTGTTACATCGTTGTGTCCGCTGAGGTATTTGGTGGCACTGTGGACAACCACGTCTATGCCAAAATTTATTGGCTTCAAATTGTATGGAGTGGCAAGCGTGTTGTCAACAATTGTTGTTATGCCATGTTTTCTGGCTATGGAAGCCAGCCCGCTCAAATCCACAATTTTCAAAGTTGGGTTTGTAGGGATTTCAGCGTAGATAATCCGTGTGTTTTCTTTTATGGCGTTTTCCAATTCGCCTAAGTTTGCCGCATCCACAAGGCTTACTTCAACGCCGAATTTTGGCAAGACTTCTTGGAAAAAGGTTAGGGTTCCGCCGTAAAGGTCTCTTGAGGCTATAACATGGTCGCCCTTAGAAACTATTGTTAGGACAGCCGTTGTTATAGCCGCCATTCCAGAAGCGAAGGCAGCCGCATCCTCCGACTCTTCTAAAAGTGCCATCTTCCTTTCAACAGTCCGCACGGTGGGATTGTCAAATCTTGTGTATAGGTAGCCCTCCGCTTTTCCGCTTATAACGTCAACCAGTTCCTTGGTGCTTGTGAAGGCGAATACTGAGGTTTCATAAATTGGTGTGGCAACAGCCCCCACCTTGTCGGGTTTTTCTCCGCCATGCACAGCCTTTGTTGAAAAGCCAGCCCGTTTCAAAGTCATTCACGTTCACCCTTTTAAACCATTGTTTCATGGCTTGTTAAAGAAATAACTTTTTAGGCTTGACGCAAATATTTTAGACAAAACCGCTTGTGGGAGTTTAGCGCATCATGTTTGACAGGCAGAAGGTTGAAGAAATAGCTAAGGAAAGGGAGCGCTGGGAAAAGACAACACTGCCAAACTGGGTTAGGCAATGTCCAGAACGCCAAAAAGAGTTCAAAAACCATTCCGGCATGAGAATTAAGGGTTTGTACACACCTGAAGACATCAAAGAAATGGATTACATGAGGGATTTGGGTTTTCCGGGTGAATACCCCTTCACGAGGGGTTTGCATGCAACTATGTACCGTGGACGCCTATGGACAATGCGAATGTTCGCTGGCTACGGCACAGCAGAGGACACTAATAAGCGGTTCAAATATTTGTTAAGTGAAGGTGAAACCGGATTAAGCACGGCTTTTGACTATCCAACAATTATGGGTTATGATTCCGACCATCCCATGGCGAAGGGCGAGGTTGGCGTCTGCGGAGTAGCCATATCATCGCTACAGGACATGGAAGTCCTATTTGATGGCATACCATTGGACAAGGTTACAACGTCCATGACGATTAATGGTCCGGCTTCTGTTTTGCTTGCCATGTATATTGCCGTGGGCGACAAGCAAGGAGTCCCTAGAGAAAAATTGGGCGGTACAACGCAGAACGACAACTTGAAGGAGTTTTTCGCCCAGAAGCTCTGCATATTCCCGCCTAAGCCTTCGCTGAAGCTTTCAGTCGACGTCATAGAGTACTGTGCTAGGCACTTGCCGAAATGGAATCCCATAAGCATTAGCGGATACCACATTCGAGAGGCTGGTGCTACCGCACTTCAAGAGTTGGCTTTCACGCTTTATGATGGTATAGCCTATGTTGAGGAAACCCTTAAGCGAGGCTTAAAGGTGGATGAATTCGCGCCCCGCCTGTCCTTCTTTTTCGCTTCCCACAACGACTTCTTCGAGGAAATCGCCAAGTTCCGCGCGGCTAGACGCCTCTGGGCTAAAATAATGAAGGAGCGTTTCCACGCGAAAAACCAGCGTTCCATGTGGATGAGAATGCATGTCCAAACTTCTGGATGCACCTTAACAGCACAGCAGCCCCTAAACAACATCGTCCGCACAACAATTCAGGCTTTAGCCGCAGTGCTAGGCGGAACCCAGTCGCTCCACACAAACTCCTTTGATGAAGCTTTATGCTTGCCAACTGAAGAATCCGTCAGAGTTGCCCTCAGAACCCAGCAGATAATAGCCTACGAAAGCGGGGCGGCAAACACCGTCGACCCAATGGCAGGCTCATATTACGTGGAGGCTTTAACAAACGAGATGGAGGAGAAAGCCATGGAATACATCCAAAAAATCGACGACATGGGAGGAGTAATCCCAGCCATAGAGAAGGGCTTCTTCCAAAAAGAAATAGCCGACAGCGCCTACAGATACCAGCGAGAAATAGAGGATAAAAAACGCATACTGGTGGGCGTAAACGAGTACGCAATAGAAGGCGAAGAAATCCCAGTTAAACTTTTAAGGGTTGACCCAAGTGTTGAGAAAAAGCAGATTGAGAGGCTTCAGAAACTTCGAAGGGAAAGAGACAACAGAAAAGTCAAGGAAGTGATGGAAAAACTCCACTACGCAGCTGAGAAAGACGAAAATCTAATGCCAAAAATAATTGAGGCTGTTAAGACTTATGCCACACTGGGCGAAATAATGGATGCCCTGCGAAAAGTTTACGGAGAATACAAAGAACTAATAATAATTTAAAATCTGAATATGAGTGAGAGGCGAAGCATATGCAAAGTGGAAGAAAAATCCGAGTGTTAATAGCCAAGCCTGGACTGGACAGCCATGACAGAGGAGCAAAAGTGGTTGCAAGAGCCCTAAGAGACGCTGGAATGGAAGTAATCTACACAGGGCTCAGACAGACGCCCGAACAAATCGTTGAAACAGCCCTGCAAGAGGACGTTGACGTCATTGGCTTAAGCATTTTGTCAGGGGCGCACATGGCACTTTTTCCGAGAATAATGGAGCTTCTCAAAGAGAAGGGCTTATCAGACGTTCTAGTGTTCGCCGGAGGCATAATCCCAGAGGAGGACGTCCCAGAGCTTAAGAAGATTGGGATAAGAGAAGTTTTTGGACCCGGAACCCCAACTGAAACCATTATTAAATATGTGTTGGAGAATGCTCCGAAAAGAAAATGAAAGACGGTAAAAGCCATTGCAGAAAATTGAGGAAATAGCCAAAGGCGTGCTCGCCGGAGAAAAAAGAAGCATAGCGAAAGCCATAACCATAGCTGAGAACAGCCCGGAAGAAGCCCAAAGCCTTATTGCAGCGGTCTACCCTCACACCGGAAAAGCCCACATAATAGGCTTAACTGGTCCTGGAGGCTCTGGAAAAAGCACCCTAATAGAGAAAATGATTCGCGAGTATAGGCGAAGGGGCAAAACTGTAGGCGTAATAGCCGTTGACCCAACAAGCCCCTTCACAGGCGGAGCCTTTCTAGGCGATAGGATAAGAATGCAGGAGCTAACAACAGACAACGGTGTTTTCATACGTAGCATGGCAACGAGGAACAATCCTGGAGGAATAGCCAAAGCCACAAAGGACGCTGTAAAAATATTGGATGCTTCTGGGAAAGATGTAATAATTGTTGAAACTGTTGGCGCTGGACAGTCTGAGGTGGAGATAATTAAGGTGGCGCAGACAATAATTGTTATTCATGCTCCTGGGCTTGGCGACGAGATTCAAGCTATAAAGGCTGGGTTAATGGAGATTGCCGACATATTCGTCGTGAACAAGGCTGACCGCGAAAACGCGGACAAAGCTGTGATGGATATTCAGGCTATGCTGCAGTTAGACAACAAGGAGAAGGCTTGGACACCGCCAATAGTGAAGACGGTAGCCCTCACCGGGGAAGGTGTGCCACAACTTATAGAGAAGATAGAGGAGCACTGGCAGTTCCTACAGAAGGGACTTCTACATAAAAGAAGCTTGGAAAAGGCTGAAGCTGAACTTGTTGAAGCCATAAAAGAAAAGGTGACAAGCTCAATAATCGAGAAGCTTAAGCGGGAGAAACGCTTTGAGGATATTTTAAGGCGGATTGTTGAACGCGAAATAGACCCAGCTTCAGCCGCTGAAAAGCTCCTAAACCAAATGTTGGAGTAAACGCCGAGATGCCGAAACTTAAGAAGGGTCTTGTGCAAGTCTACACCGGAAACGGAAAGGGTAAAACATCAGCAGCCTTCGGGTTGGCGTTGAGGGCTGTGGGCAGAGGATTAAAAGTCTACATTATACAGTTCATAAAAGGAGGATTTGACTATGGAGAACTCTATGTTGTGGATAGGCTTCCAAACCTAACGCTGAAGGCCTTTGGAAGGGGAAAATTTGTTACACAGCAGCCTCCATCAGAGGAGGATGTTAGGCTTGCAGAGGAAGCCTTCAAGCTGGCGGAGAAAACCATCAAAAGCGGGGAATATGACCTAGTCATTCTCGACGAGATTAATGTGGCTTTAAAACTTAAACTCATAAGCCTAGAGAAAGTGTTAGAGCTTATAAAAAGCAAGCCGAAGGACGTGGAACTGGTTTTAACTGGACGTTATGCGCCAAAGGAAATAATTGAGGTTGCAGACCTTGTCACGGAGATGCGGGAGGTTAAACACCCCTTTAAGAGGGGCTGCCAAGCGAGGGAAGGAATAGAGTTTTGAAGAGGACGCAAAATGCAGAAAAAGAAGCTGAGCAAAATTTTTCAGATCTTGTAAAGACTTCATGGGTTAAGTCCGCCATAATCATCGGGCTAATTTTTCTCGCCATAGGGCTGGCGGCAATATTTATCTTCAAAGCATTGAACATAGGAAGCTTCCAAATAATCTCAGACGTGAAAGCTTTTGCAAGAGATTATGGCATTTTAGGCGTTTTCTTCGCCATGATACTTGCAGGAACAGTCGTTCCGTTAGGGAGTCCGGCACTTGTGGCGCCAGCCGCATCTTTAGGGATTCATCCAGCACCCCTTGTGGTTGCCGCAACAACTGGATTCACAATAGGCATGACGATGAACTATTACATGGCTTATCGTCTGGGACGCCCTTATGTTGCCAGAAAATTTGGGGCCGAAAAACTTGAGGAAGCCACACTTCTATGGAGCTGATGGGGCTGGGTTCTCTACATACTTTTCGGTTTAATCCCATTCCTGCCAGTGGAGCTTTTGGCACTCATCTGCGGACTTTTGAAGACAAACATCAAAACCTTTCTCGTTTTAAGTTTTACACCTAGGCTGATAGTTTTTGCTGCTCTAGCGTATTTTGGAGAAGCCATCGGCAGCTGGATTGGAATAGTTTAGCACTAGGCAGACTGCTACTTTCTTATTGGCGGTGGAACAGCAATCAAAGTTTGTGTGCGATGGACACCGCTAATCTGCTGAACCTTCTCAATTATTTTACCAAGCTCCTCAACCTTGGCAAACTCCACATAGACAACAGCGTCAAACTGTCCAGTCACGGCATGAGCCATCTTAACACCTTCAATTTTTAGGGCTGCCTCTGCAACCTCCCAAATCATGCCAGGCTCAGCATTTATCAAAATATAGGCTTCCAACACTCAGCCTCCTACATTGTTAAAATGGCTGGTTAGACATAAAAAACTTAGGAAAACTTTTTCAGCACATTAAAGAAAATTGAAAGTTCGGTTGCGGTGAATTTAAGTGAGAATTTTAGGTGTTGTCGGCTCCAACAGGAAGGATGGAAACTCCTACTTTCTGGTCAGGGAAATGTTGAAAGACGTATCCTCGCAACATGAAACAAAAATTATTCAGATAGCGGAGTTAAACATTAAACCATGCGAACTATGTTTTGAAAATGCGCGTTAAGACCTTTCGAATGCGCCGTTGACGGTGATTTTCAGAAACTTTTCAATGAAATGGTGCAAGCCGACGGGATAATCTTTGCATGCCCATTCTACTTTTATGTGTTCCATCAAAGTTTCAGGCGTTGCTTAAAAAGATGAGCTGCCTAGACTATTTCACCCAAGAAAGGCACGGCGAAAATAAAAAATCCATTAAAGGGGAAGCCATGCTTACTGGTGGCTGTTTCAGCTTCGGGAAGCAGCTTTAACACCTTCCAAATTCTCCATCACTTGCAAGAGTTTGCATTAATGATGATGAAACCCGTCAATTCGCGGTTTTGGCCTTTCATAGGGTTTTCAGCCAAAGCCGGCGGAATTGAAAAGGTCGCCATTTTAAACGAGACAGAAACAATGAAACAAGCCAAGGAGTGGATGAATCTACTCTTAACGGAAGTGGAGAATGCAAAAAAGTAGGTTGGTAAGGCTAGGAACGTTCTTGCTTGGGGCGTTTCATGAGGAAGTTTTTGAGAGCCCTCCTTATCTCCTTCAATGTTAGTATTCTTTGCTGAAATTCTGGCTTGAAGGGGTGGGTTTCACTTTCCAACAGCTCTTTTAAGCGAGCGTAGTAGGCTTCAAACTCTTCTGACGTATTGCTTTTAAACTTGAAGATGGCTATTTCGCCCTTCGGGTTTTCCCATCGTCTGTCATAGGCTTCTATGGGGCGGGCGGTGCCAAACCTTTCAACGCTTCTTTCAATCAGAATTTCTTTCTCGACGTTGAAAACCACTAGGAGGCTGTTGACGGGTGAAACTTTCGATGTTAAGAGGAAATCGCGGGTAACGTTGTCCGGGGCTGTTGAGTCTATCACAACGCTGTAGCCTTTCTTGAAGAGGGCATCTCGCATTTCGGCAATAAGGGAATAAACAAGAAATTCGTCGCGGCATGGAAAACCCTCATAAAAGAGCATCTGCCTCAACTCGTCAACACCTATTCTGGCTAGAAATAGATAGTCAGCGACAAGTCTTTTAGCAAGCATTGTTTTGCCAGATCCTGGATAACCGCTTAAAACGATTAGCCATAAACCTTTGAGGCTGCCGCTCATATCTAACCCTTCGAAAGCAACTGCTAATTAAGGCTTAAACTTCGAAGATAATAAAAGCGTCTTCAGAATTAAGAACAAAGAAAAGAATAATGGAGGCTAAGCGAGTTTTTCGCCGCAGTTTGGACAGAATTTAGCTCCTGCTTGAATTTCGCTTCCACATTTTGGACATTTAGCTGTTGATTGCAGTGGGTTTCCACAGTTTGTGCAGAACTTGGCTCCAGCAGGATTTGATGTTCCACATTTTGGACAGTTGACACCTCCAGCTGCCTGTAATGGCGCGCCACAGTTGTTGCAGAACTTTGC
Source organism: uncultured Candidatus Bathyarchaeia archaeon (assembly GCA_964573785.1). Taxonomy (GTDB): domain Archaea; phylum Thermoproteota; class Bathyarchaeia; order Bathyarchaeales; family Bathycorpusculaceae; genus JAGTQI01. The sequence goes on along the minus strand of CAZNKF010000006.1, from coordinate 27,342 downwards.
CGTCTGTGGATTTTGGAAATTACATTTGGGACACAACACCATAGGCACTGCAGGTGTTGGCGCCGGTGCCGGCTGAAGCACTTGCGGAAGAATCACTGCCCCGGCTCCTACAGCTGCTCCTGGGCTTTTTGATAGGCTTTCACTGGACTTCTGAACTGTTTCCATCCTTAAAACTTCGGATGCTGCAACACCAGTTTTCACGTAGAACAGCCTATCCCTCCATTCTGGCGTTGTGTCGATTCCCTCGAATTTAACATCTATCAGCTCAAGACCCAACCTTGAAAAGGCGTCGAAAAGCATATTTTTGGCTACAAGGCTTGTTTCGTCAAGCTTGCCATAAACCTCTGCAAGTGAGTACTGGCTTAAAGTGTCAATAAGCCTCTCGTTGAAGAATCCCCTTAAAAAGTCTTGAAGCTTATCGGTTGTGAAGGCTCCTTGTCCGCCAACCACCTCGTTAACGAAGAGGTTTGGCTCCTCAACCCTAAACCAGAAACTCCCAAAGAACTTTATTGGTGCAAGCTCCTTCGTCTGGCTTTGGGCGCCGAACCTTCCCTGAAACTGTTTCAGAGATATGAAGACTACAGTGCATCTGAAGGGAACTTTGTCAAAACCGGCAATTTTAGATAATACTTTTGTAAGGAGCGGAAGATTTGCCGTTGTCAAAACGTGGCGGCCAGCTCTAAAAACGTCGTAGGCTTTTCCATCTCTGAAGAAGACTGCAGCTTCATACTCGTGGACTATTAAGTTGTCACCCCAAGCTATCTCTTCATTGGGATATCTCCAAACTATGTCTTCTTCCCTTGCACTTGTCCATTCTATAACTTTCGGCATTCAAATTTCACCTCCCTTTTAACCTTGCAGCCCCCTTAGGATTTCGGATCGCTGGTTAATCAGCTTGTCCAGCTCCTCAACCTTTAATGTTAAATTGTCCATGACTTGCCTCCACTCCCCTGCGCCAACTTCCATTTTTACCAGTTTTTCAACATCCAACCTTATGGATTCAGCTTTCTCGATTAGGCTTACATCATACTGAAGAACTTGGTCAAGCTTGTCCTCCCGTACCTTGACGGCGTCAAACATTCCGGCATATCCGGCGACAGCCCTATCTATCCTTTGGGTTACTCTGTCAAGACGCGATAGTAGCGCATCATATCTGTACGTGTCCTCTCCAGAAAGCCTTTGGGCAACTGATGGGTTTGCGAAGCTTCTCTTGAAAATCATCTTTGCATCCCTAAGCCTGTTTACAACCTCCATCCTGACGAGGCGGTCGCTTTCCCTTCGCAGTTCCTTCTCCTTGTATCCCCTATACCCGGGGATATAGCTCATGATTCTCTCTAGGAGGCTTCTTTCACCGCGAACCTTTTCCAAATAGTCTTTCCCGCTCATCATTTACTCCTCTTGTAGGCAGCTATACCTATGACGGCGATTATAATTAAAAGTATCCCCAAAATTAGAAGGGGATTCACGACAGCATACGCAGCTGAAACAACTCCAACGCATGTCATAATAATTCCCCAGACAAGATAGTAAATTGGGTCTTTACGGCTGAAAAGTGCATAAACCAATGTGTAAACCCCTAGAGGAACGAAAATCCATGCTGGAAGGTTAAGGAGGTCGAAGGTAATTATCTTAACGCTATAGATAACTGCCGCTAAACCTAAAGAAATAACAAGAACTGCAAGGGCGCCAGCGCCGTAGCCAAGTGAAGTCGCATTTTTTCTAGACTCCAACATGTTTCCTCCAATGTTTTAATGAATTATTCCTAAAATCGCCTATTAAAGTTTTATATATTATGGCTCTACGTGAAGTTTAACTACGGGAGAAGCACACTCCAACCTATTCACTTTAGGATTAGCGGATATACCTCCTTAGTCACGTATTCTAGGTATTTCTCCTTGTCTGTTAGGTTAAATATTGTTACTGAGGCATCTCTGGTTATGCCAACAACATAGCCATACTCCCTTGACCTTGCCACAATATACCATAGGTCGCCGTGCTTGCAGTAGTCCTCAAAAAGCGAAGTATTGACCAAATCCGGTCCATAGAGGGAAAGCTTATTCACATTTGGAATATCCACATTGTCGAAGAAAGTGATTTTTGTGTCCTTCGGGTTTTTTAGGTGGAACTCACGGAGGATTTCCGGTGGGATACGCGCCTCAACCACGCCGCCAACACGGTCGAAGATGATTTCGCTGAGCTTGTTAGCTATGAAGTTTGCTAGGCGCTTCTTCTCAACAACCGTTAGGAATGTGGCGTCTTCCATTTGGGAAAAGCTGAATAGGGCTTCAACCGTGCGGGGCAAGGGCGCCACCTTCCCCCTATGGAAAACATGGGTTATGTAGTCGTGGGAGTAGACGCCTCTGAGCATGTTCTCTTCTGGTTTTGGCAAAAGTCCAACAACTTCGGTTACAAGCGTAAACTTGTAGTCTCCCTCTTCATAGGATTCTTCAACACGGTAGCCATCAACCCTAGAAGCAATCTCGTCTAAGGAAAGCGGTTCTGAAAGTCTAAAAACCTTGCCAGCAACAACCATTTAGCATCACCAAAACATAATATTAGCGTGTTGAAGACTAAAGCCTTACGCACAAAAACGCGAAGCAGTATTCACTCAAGAATTTGTTAAAATGGTTTGCCTCGGCTGCTGGTTGCCTAATTGTTTTAATAAGAGTTTTTATCCTCTATTTTATACTGCGGTAGGAAAGCGTAGAGGCAAAGAAAACAGATGCTGATCAGCGAGGTGATCCTTGAAAACTTCATGAGTTATGAGTATGCTAGGGTACCCTTTAAACCAGGCGTGAACGTTGTTTGCGGTCCCAATGGTGCTGGGAAATCCTCGCTTTTGTTGGCCATTTCTGTGGCTCTCGGTCAGTCTTATACTGAGCGTTCTAGGAAGCTTAGCGACTTGATCCGTTGGGGTAAGGACCAAGCCCGTGTAACCCTTATATTGGATAATTCTAAGCGGAGCGGTAAACGCCCAGTTCCAAAGTTTAATAAGGATCAGATTTTCTTGACTCGCGTTTTGAGGCGGGATGGCAAGTACTGGTTTGAGCTTGAGAATCGTGCCGCCTCTAAGCAGGATGTAGAGAGGCTTTTAGCAAAATTAGGCGTTGACCCGGACAACATGCTTATTATCATGCATCAGAACATGGTGGAACAGTTTACAGTTCTTTCTCCGCAGGACAAGCTGAAAATGGTTGAGGCTGCTGTTGGGCTTGAAGCTTACCGCCAAAACGTACTTGAAGCTCAAAAGAAGCTTACCCGAATTTTAAGCCAAGAAGAGTCCATAAGCAAGCTTTTGGAGTCGGCGGAGCAGACCCTCAACTACTGGAGGGAGCAATACGAAAGATTTCAAGAGAAGAAGCAGCTGATGGCGAAGAGGCATTTCCTTGAACGGGAACTTGCCTGGGCTGAGGTGAACCGCCGTGAAGGCATAGTAAACGATTTGGAGTCAAAACGTGAGAAGGAACTATCCCTTTTAAGGCAGATTGAGGAAGAGGCAAAGGAAGCCAAAGAACAGCTTCAAACCCAGCAGAGCAAACTTGAAAAGTTGAAGAGTGAATGGAAGAGAAGCCTTAACGAGACCATAAGCCTCGAACGGGAAAAGGCTAGAAGCCAAGCCACAGTCTCGCTTTGCGAACAGTTCCTTGCAGAGGCATCCTTCATAGAGAACGAAGCCCAAAGCGGTAGGCACCACCTGAAGTTTTTGAAAACTGAAAGCCTAAAAGAACTCATAGAAAGCTCAAGGTTGAAGGTTTCAAAGCTTGACGAGGAGCTGACCAGAAGACTGTCAGAAGCGAGAATTCTTGAGGAGCAAATAGAGAAGGTTGGAAGCCGAATTCTCGACATAAGGGTTAGGCTTGCACTTTTGAATTACCAGATGGAAAATGCAAAGGCGAACATTGAAGATTTGGAAAGGATGCTTAAAGATGCAAAAGCTCAGTTGGATGCGGCTGTTAAAAGGGCTGAGGAAACTGGACCGAGAATCGCCGTCATAAAAAGCGTTGGCGAAATTTTAGATGAGATCCGCGTTACTGATGGGCATTTGGCGGCTTTGGCTGGAGTTTCAGAAGAAGTGGAACGTATGTATGAGTCCTATTCGCAGCTTTATTTGGAGCTTAAGGAGAAAGCCCGACTGGTGGCTGAAAACCGCGAGAAAGCTTTAGAAGAAGTTAAGATTCGGATGCAGGCTTGGCGAACCGTAATCCAAAGCCTCCTAGACCGCGTAAACCTTGAGTATCAGAAGATTTTGGCGAATTCTCAAGCTGTTGGTGAGGTTAAGCTTGTGAACGAGCATGATATTGAGGCGGCTGGACTTGAAATTCTTGTTGGCTTTAAGGGTGGAAAACCAGTGCCGCTTAACGCTTATACGCAGAGCGGGGGCGAAAGAACAACAGCCACCATGAGCTTCCTCTTGGCTTTGCAGCAGCACGTGCGTTCGCCCTTCCGCGCAGTTGACGAGTATGATGTACATATGGATCCGAAGAACCGCGAAATAATAGCTCAAATGTTGATTTCAACTGTTAAGGATGCGAATGCGCAGTATGTGGTGATTACCCCGAGCCAGGTAACCTTCGCGAAGGACAACGTTAACATTATAACGGTTCAGAATGTTGAAGGCAAATCCATCATTAAAGAGGTTGCCTAATGGGGTCAAAACGGGAGCACGTCAAAATTGGGCGAGAGAGGCTTCAACGAGTAATTGAGATGTGCCGAACCGTTGAGGAGCGCTCCTTAGACCCTTTTCTGGTGGATGTGGACGAGATAATCAGGGTTGTTAAGGAGTTTTTCCCGGAATGGGAGCAGCCAGAAGACCTATGCCTAGACGCTGAAGCCATAAACCGCCTTGCATCGGTTATTAGGCTTCAAAGTGAATGGGTTAAGCATCGCTCAACATCGCTTTATACAGACCCCTTCCTCTTAGAGGAGAAGATAAAACGCTTGGAGAAAGAAGGCATTGTAGAGGCTTTTGTTGGCGCTTGGCATCCAATAGTTGAGTTTGAGCAGATTTCGCTTCATAGCCTAAAGGAGGCACTGCGCTACTGGGAAAGCCTGCCGCCTCTAAAGGACAGATGGAAAGAGTTTCCACCACCTGAGGAGGCTGGGGGAGCAGCCACGCGAGAGGAGCTCATAAGGCTGAGGATTTTGCAGGATAAAGCCTTCACTGAAGAGTTGGAAAACTTCTGGAACGCGTTGAAAAGGCTTGTTAGGGAGAGGGGCGAAAACGGCAGAATAATGTACTGGGATTTTGTTGGTGCAGAAACTTATGAGGAGACAATTCACAGAGCCTTTATGACGAGTTTTCTCGTAACTTATGGTTATGCAACCCTTGAAGTCCAGCCGTTAGAAGAGGAGATTTTCATCAGACCCTTTGAAAAGCAGCAGAGGCGCATAGTCAAAAAACAGCTGGTTTCAATACCAATAGCCATAACCAGTGAAGAATGGGAAAAATGGAGAGGAGAAGGAGGCGCAAAAGCCTAAATGAGTAAGAGGAAAGCCGTTTATGCAAGCAAGATGAAACGCGCCGTTCACATGCTTTTCTACCGCAGACATAAAAAGCCCGGAGTGAAGGGCTGGGAGCTCCGAAAGGCTTTGGGTTCAGACTATCCGAAAGTTTTAAGCATATTGGATGAATACTTGAAGCCTTTGGACTTGCAGGTCAAAATGGTTTTTGAAGAGGAAAAGCCATCCGCCGAAAAACCGACGCTGGAAGAACTGGACAAGGCAAGGTTCTACATAACCCTAAGGGGCGATTTAACGCCTAAAGAGGCTAAAATGGTTGGTTGGCGAATAGACGACTTAGCTGGACTAGCTATAACAATAGCCTACATAATCTCAAAGAAGGGGAAAGCGCCCAGAAAAGAGGTGGAAGAACTATTACGCGAGAAGCTGCCTGGCTGGAAGGCGGGCTTAAACATAGACCGTTACATACGTTATGGATACATAACCCAAGACGAAAATGAACAGTTGTATCTGGACTGGCGAACAAGAGCAGAAGTAGACCAGAAAGCACTGATAGACCTAATCCTATCCAAGTAGAAGGCTAGACGGTTTCTTTCTCCTTCTGGAGCCTATCAATCAGCGTTTGGCTGAACTTTGTTCTTGGAATGGCTATTATTTCCCGCACTTCCAAGCCCTTCTCAACATCCGTGACGCCTATAACAGTTGAAGGCTTAACAACCAAAGCACAGTCGGCTCCTCCGCCTAGCCTGCCTGTTCCAGCAATTGCTATAACCTCCTTGTCTACCGGAACTGCGCCGGCTTCAGCAGCAATCATGGTTATTTCCAGCGCTGTTTTAAAGCCGTAGCCCATAGTTCTTCCTAGGAACTCGTGGATTGCCCATGAGGGGGCTGCTCTTCCCAAAAACTGCGCGTCAAGGGTTACCCCCTTGAAAATGTATGGAGTCTCCTCAATAATTTTGACACCCAAATCCTCAAGTCTCTTTCTGATTTTACCTTTTATGCTAGGCCATTTTCCACTTTCAGGATATGCAAGCCTAATTCTAGCATAGGCACTTACACATACAACTTTAACTTTAAACTCTTTCAATGCCTCTGCAACTTTTAACGCGGTGGCGCCGCTTTCAGAGGCAACAACAACATGTCCTATTTTCGAACCCCTTATCCTCTCTTTAACAGCCTCGATTAAGACTGTTGTGTTTTGTGGTCCCGGCTCATCGAAATAGCGTACACTTTTATCCCAAAACATGCCTTCACCGAATTTACCTCAAAGCTGCCCGTATAAAAGCTTTAATATTCTTAAGGTTTAACGCTTGAAATGGTTTGCCCGCAAACATCGAAATTCAATCCAAAACTATTTATCTTTCACCCAAGACGTTTAAGCCATGTCAACCCAAAAAATACTTCATCATGTAACTTACTGCGGCTTATATTGTAAACTATGCGCGCAACAAAGCCGCATACCAAAACAAGCATCACAACTAAAACAAAGCCTCCATGAAGAAGGATTTGACGACTTTTACCAATACGTGCCAGAAATGAAAGAAGTTTTCCCACTATTCTGGCAGTTTCTACAAAAACTCGCAACATTTGATTGCAACTGCAGAATTGGAAAGGGTGGACCTACAGATTGTAAAATCCGAAATTGCGCAAGAGAAAAGGGCGTAGAAATTTGTCCCCAATGTAAAGATTATCCATGCACGCTTATCAAATCATTAGCTGAACATTACCCAACCCTAATCCAAGATGGAAAACACTTGCAAAAGGTAGGCATAGAAAAATGGGTTAAGGAACAAGAGGAAAGGGTTAAGCGTGGAGTGGTTTATGCAGACATACGCTACAAAACGGAAAACTAAACCTCACTAACGCAGGATCTCACACAATCCAAAATCAAGCCCGTTCAAAAACGGCAAACATTTCTATAAAATTGAGAAGCTTCACGCGAACATCACTGCCTACGTAGGATAAAAATTTTATTTTGGGTTTGGTTTGAGAATCAAAATTTAAAATGGTTGTCAGAAGAGCCAACTACTGCTTTTTCGTCGTTTCTTTCTTGGCTTTGGTTTAGGCATTTTTTATTTCTCGGTTGATTTGTTCTATTGTTAGTTCTTTAGCTAGAGCATTAACATATTGACGCTTAGTTGGAGGCAATTTTGTTTCACTGAACAAGCCCTCAGAAACTCTCCCTTTAACCTTTATTCTGTGCTTTTGCGCAAGGTATTTGAGCTCGCTTAAGCTCAATTTTTGCAAAAGTTTCCTGGCTTTTTCTTCTGGTGTTCCGGGTAAACCAAGCTTTTTCCTAACTTCTTTTAATGAAAGAGTTCTCATTGACTTGTTGCATGCGGGACAAAGTAGGATGGCATTTTTTAAGGTTAATTTTCCTCCCTTCGCGTGAGCTCTGTTGTGACCAATTTCAAAGTTGAATGGATCAACCTTTTTTCCACAAATTTGACATATGCCCTTATCTCTTTCGTAAACCATTTTCTCCAGAATTTTGCTCGGGGTTGGTCTTCTTTCCTCCTCCCAGAACAACGCCAATCCCGAAATTAAATACCAAATTAAACTTTAAATAATTATTGTTTAAGAAACCCTTTTCATATAGCTAAATCCTATTTTCTGATTTTTCTGTAGAGGAATGCTATAATGTCAATTACGATTATTGCTGTGAGAACAAAGAGGGGGCTGCCTAAAAACTGGTTTATTGGCAATTCTTCCGCAGCGTAAACACGACTGATGAATGTGGACACCAATAGAAATGCGCAAAAGACTATTGCGGCTAAATTTTTCTTCATGTTTTTCGCTTCCACTTTCTCTGGCGGTTTAGACTATGCTGACGTTTTGTATTTGGAAGTAGCGCTTCACCAGCATGCGGAGGCGTTCGGCATTTCTGCCATTCTTTCCTATAGCTACACCCTTGTCTCTTGGGTGGACAGAAACAACAGCTATTGTTTTGCCGTCCGTTCTCTCGGTTATTCTAACTTCTTGAACATTGGCTGGTTTCAATGCGTTTTTTATGAACTGGACGGGGTCTTCGGAATACTCTATTATCTCGTGTTTTTTACCCGTCATCCGTTCCAAAAGTCTAATGTTTCTTCCGCCTTTCCCTATGGCTGCTCCTATATCGCCTTCCTTTACAACCATAATTACGCGTCCTTGTTCCTCGTCAACTATGCAGTCTTTGACGCTGGCGCCGCTTATGCTTTCAAAGAGGGCTATATACTTCATTTCTGTAGTGGTGAATTTTATGCCGCTACTCATTCGCTTCCTCCTTCGGACTCCTCGGCTTCCATTGGCTCCACTAATCTGAGAATTTCTGAATCACCGGGCTCTCTTATAGTTAACGCTGAAACAAGGAAGGGTTTTCCACATATGGCAGCCAAATCCGTGGACGAGCCCCTATAAACGATTAATGGAATATTGGAAAGTTTGCAGTAATACTCTAAGTCGCTACGGATTTCAGCTGGACAGTTAGAAGCCACAATAATCATTTTTGCCTTTCCAGTTTTGGCGCTCTGCACAGCAGAGTTTGAGCCGAAAGAAACCTTGCCAGTTTTAACGGCTGCTGAAATGGCTTTGTCTATGTCTATCATTTGTTCTCCCTCTTAAGCTCAGACGTGGACATAAACAATTCCACCAGTCCTGTGCCGACGGGTATGGACTGCCCAACAATAACGTTTTCAGTTACGCCTTCCAATGGGTCGCTTTCCCCTCTTATGGTAGCTTCAACAATGTTTGGAACAGTTATTTCGAAGGCAGCCCTCGCCAAGACACTTGCCTTTTTGCCGCTGACACCATGTCTTCCAATTTGCTGCACCTCGCCAGTTGCGGTCATCATGTCTGCAACAAGCATGACATGGCGGATGTCAACGTCTAAGCCCTGCTCCTCCAAAACGCTTTTAGCCTCCTGTATTAGGACATTTCTTGCAGCTTCTATTCCCAATGTTTTGGCTATTTCATGAACGTTGTTAGTCGTCGTCCTTGTCGTGTCAACGCCATAAACTTCCAAAACTTTGGGGAGGTTCGAGCCGTCAGTGCGTATAACCCATTCGCCATGCTCCTCTGTGACTACGACACGTTTTATGCCCGGAACACCCTTAATATTGAAAGATGAAACCTTGTCGAGGAGCCGTTTTAGGGCTTCTGGCTTTTTGGGCTTGACGTGAATGCGGTTTCCAGTTATTTTCACGGTGCAGTTTGCAATCTTCACCTTCTCCTTAAGCTCCTGTGTTGTTACGCCCCTATCTTCCATCATAGTCTTGTTCAATTCAACAATGATTTCTCCGCGCACCGGGTCTTGGTATATAGCTTGGGCAATGTTTTCAATTGTTGTGTAGAGTATGTTTCTAGCGATTTTAACAGCGGTTTCTCTGCTCTTCCTATGCTTCTCATCTAAGTAAATGACCATTATAGGTGTTGATGGAACCCTCCTTGCGTCAACAATTTCTATAAGCCGAGGCAAGCCCAAGGTTACGTTCTGCTCTCTGACACCAGCATAATGGAAAGTCCTAAGGGTCATTTGGGTTCCAGGCTCACCTATGGACTGGGCTGAGACTATGCCGACGGCTTCGCCGGGCTCCATTAGGGCGTGTTTGTAGTGTTCAACTGTTAGCTCTATGGCTTTGTCAACGCCTTCCCTGCTGAGCTTCACCTCTGTTAGGCTTTGCTTAAGCTCGTTTATCAGTAAAGGCGTGAGCTGGTCTTCAACGGCTTTAAGCTTCTCTTTAATGTATTCTGGAGGTGCTGGCTTGCCCTTTTCCATCCCAATTCTTATTTGCTCAACAAGGCGGCTTACGTTTACAGCCTTTCCATGGTCGCTTTTAGCCGGGTCAACGCCGTCCTCGCCATACTTGAACTGGATTATGTCGCCTGTCGAGCTTCTAACAGTTCCATCATATTCCAGGCGTAGATGCTCCAAAGCGTTGATTAGGCGTCTCTGCATATAGCCGCTCTGCTGCGTCCTTACAGCCGTGTCCACGAGACCTTCCCTTCCGCCCATGGCGTGGAAGAAGAATTCTATGGAGTCTAAGCCTTTCTGGTATGAAGAGTAAACGAAGCCCCTCGCCTTTGGAGAGGGGTCGCCGAACCTGAAGTGGGGCAATGTTCTTCCTAAATACCCCCTCATTATTCGTTTTCCACGAACAGCCTGCTGTCCAACACAGGCGCTCATCTGCCCAATGTTTAGGCTTGAACCTCTGGCGCCGGTCCTTGTCATTACTATGCCGGAGTTCTCAAGGGTGAAGTCCTCATCAGCGATTTTTCCAGACTCATCTCTTGCTTTAGCCAACTCGTTCATGACGTAAATCTCAAAAGAGTCTTCAAGGGTCTGTCCCGGAAGCCTTGGCAGTGTGCCGTCGCGGTAACTCTTTATAAGCTCCTCAATGCGCTTTTCAACCCTCTCCATTATCCTCTTAATTTTTGCTTCAGCTTGCGGAGAAAGCACAAGCTCGTCGTAGGAGTATGAAAATCCCCTCATTGTTATGAAAAGCTTCAACAACCTCGTAATCTTGTTAATAAACTCGCGTCCAGCAGCGGTTCCATAATCCTTAATTATTCTGTGAAGGAGGCTTTCAGACTGCTCAGCGCCTATGGCTTTTCTGTCAATAACACCACATATGAGCTGCCCGTTCTTAACAACCACGTAGGCGTCGTAGGGACATTCCTCTTTTAGGCATTTGGCACATCCCCTGCAAGTGTTTGCCTTCAAAACATAATTTAAGTCCCTTGGCAAGAACAGACTGAAAATTTGTTTGCCGCTCCACATGGGCTGAGGTTCCTTGATTTGGGGTTCTGGAAGCGGCCCATCATAGCCGGCGGCAACTAAGAGTCTGCTCACCTCATCTTTTGTTAGATAGTTTGGTTTTCTTGTGAAGATGTATGCAGCAGTTATAAAGTCTCGGATAGCTCCAATTATTGGACCGCCGAACCTTGGGGAGAGGATTTGATCTTGAACTTGCATGAGGAGACGGGCTTCTGTTTGGGCTTCCTCGCTTTGCGGTATGTGGAGGTTCATCTCGTCTCCATCGAAATCTGCATTGTAAGGCGGGCAAACACATAGATGTAGGCGGAAAGTCTTGTATGGTAAGACCCGCACAGAATGCGCCATAATAGACATTCTGTGAAGGGACGGTTGGCGATTGAAGATGGCTATGTCCCCATTTTTAAGATGACGCTCAACGATGTAGCCTGACTCCAGTGCCTCGGCAATCTTCTCTCTATCAGTGACAAACTCAAGCCTTATCCGCTTGCCGTCCGGACGGATAATGTAGAGGGCTCCTGGATATTTCAATGGACCGTTTATGACCAGTTTCCGCATTTCCTCAATGTTCCATGTGGTTACTTTTTCTGGAACTGAAAGCCTCATGGCAACATCCAATGGAACGCCAACCTCGTTTATGTCTAGGTTTGGGTCTGGAGAAATCACTGTTCGCGCCGAAAAGTCAACACGCTTGCCGGAGAGGTTACTTCTGAACCTTCCCTCTTTGCCCTTAAGCCTCTGGGAAAGCGTCTTGAGGGCTCTTCCTGAACGATGCCTTGCTGGTGGAATGCCAGAAGCCTCATTGTTGAAGTATGTGGTGACATGGTATTGGAGAAGCTCTGACAAGTCCTGAATTATGAGGGTTGGAGCCCCAGCCTCCATGTTCTCTTTTAGGCGCTGATTTATGCGGATTATATCCACAAGTTTGTGGGTTAAGTCGTCCTCAGAGCGTATGCCAGACTCCAAAGTTATTGAAGGACGCACATATACTGGCGGAACTGGCAAAACTTGGAGAATCATCCATTCTGGACGGGCTGTTTTCGGATCAAAGCCCAGAAGCTCCAAATCGTCATTTGATATACGTTCAAGCCTCTCCCTAACCATGCTTGGCGTTAATGGTTGAGAACCGCTTTCCGGAATTTCTTCACTGAACTTTGTCGGTTTCTCAAAGGTTACCTTATACTGAGGAGCGTTACAGTGGGGGCAAGTCTTAGCCCTTATCTCCTGGGTTATTCGCTTAAACATCTCATCTGGAACTGTTCCTAAAAGTTGGCGGGTTCTCTCGATTCTCGCCCTCAGCTTTTTAACGGCATCTTCTGGGAGCAGAATCCGCCCGCAGTTTCGACATGTAGCCCTAAGGAGGTCGTATATTATTTTTGCAAATTCAATGTGGATTATTGGGACAGCTAGCTCTATGTGTCCGAAATGCCCAGGACACCGTATAGCCGTGTTACCACATGTTTTGCATCTCTGTCTCGGCTCTAGAGTCCCAAGTCTTCCATCCATTAGCCCGGCAGTTATCGGGGCTCCATCCTCGTCGTAGGTGTCTGGCGTCTGGATTTCAACAACCGATAGTTTGCGTATTTCTTGAGGTGAGAGTAAGCCGAAACGGATTTCGTCAACAACTTTATGGGCGACTTCCTCAACCGCCATATCAAGCCCTCTCCTTAAGCTTTAACTTTGGCGCTACACAAAGGCTCATCAGTTCTTGAAGGAGGAGCTTAAAAGCGTAGGAGACTATTACAGGCGAGATTTTCGCCTTGTCTTCGCATATTCTGCAGACATACCTCCTCTGTTTTAGGTCGTAGTAGGCTATGTAGCCGCAGTTTTCACAAATGTAGAGCGTATACTTGTCAGACTCCTCCAAAAGCCTATCGCGGAGAAGCATGGCGGCGCCGTGCCCAATTAGGCAGTCTCTTTCCATCTCGCCGAAGCGCAGTCCACCACCGCGGGCTCTTCCTTCCGTTGGCTGTCTCGTCAGCATTTGCACTTGTCCTCTGGCTCTTGCGTGGATTTTGTCTGCAACCATGTGGTGAAGCTTCTGGTAGTAGACTATGCCCACGAAAACATCTGCAACAAACTTTTCGCCCGTCACACCGTTATAGAAAACCTCTTTTCCAGCGTGACTGAAACCAAGCTTTATTAGGGCTTTTCTCAAGTCTTCTGCCTTCTCGTTTGAGAAGGGTGTCCCATCAACTGGTTTGCCCCTCATGGCTGCAACTTTGCCAGCAATGGATTCTATAAATTGACCAATAGTCATTCTTGACGGGATAGCGTGAGGATTAATAATAATGTCTGGGACTATGCCGTCCTCTGTGAAGGGCATATCCTCTTGTGGCACAATAAGCCCGATAACGCCTTTCTGTCCGTGGCGGGATGCAAACTTGTCGCCAAGCTCTGGAATTCTCTGGTCTCTAACCCTAACCTTGACGAGCTTGCTTCCCTCACCGGACTCTGTTATGAAGACGGCATCGACAATTCCAGTTTCCGACGGACGCATGTCTACGGAAGTGTCCCGCATTGATGGACCTTTAACCTCAAACTCCTTGTATTCTTCGAGGAATCTTGGCGGGCTTGTTCTTCCTATCAGAACGTCTCCGCCGGTAACTTGGGCTTCTAGGCTTATTATTCCGTCTGGCTCCAGAAGCCTATAATATTGTTCGCCTCTGAAGCCTCTTATTCCCGGTTCTGGGATGACGAATTTGTCCTTTAGTCCTCCCATGTATTGGCGGCATTCAGCTTCATAAATTCGGTAGAAGGTTGAGCGTCCTAATCCCCTTTCAATTGAGGCTTTGTTGAATATTAGGGCGTCTTCCATGTTGTAGCCTTCATAGGATAAGACCGCCACAATACAGTTCTGCCCTGATGGACGAAGCTTATAGCCCATAACCTCCATTAGAGCTGTTTCAACCAGCGGTGTTTGGGGATAATGCAGTATATGCGCCCTAGAATCAACACGTAACGGGAAGTTCGTGGCGAAGACTCCAAGCGCCTGCTTTGCCATAGCCGCCTGATAAGAGTTGCGAGGCGACTGGTTGTGCTCTGCATAAGGAATTGTTGAAGCGCAAATTCCAAGTATCGTATGGGTTGCAATTTCCAGGTGGGTGTGCTCTTTGGTTATTTCTTCGGGGCTTATGGCGACGTAGGCGTTTTCCTCCTCCTCAGCATCCAAATATTCGACTATGCTGTTTTTGACGAGGTCTTCCCAGGACCACTCGCCATGGACAATCCTTTCTATATGTTCTGGTTGAAGTTTTGGGGCGCCATTTTCAACTATTATTAGCGGCCGCCTAACTCTTCCCTCATCGCAGTTAACGTATATTTCTTCTCTTTCGCCATATTCCTTTGAGAAGTATGCGATGTTAACTTCTGTTGAGATTTCTCCCATGCGCCTGCGTTGCCTAAACTCTTGAACCACCTTTTCTGGTGTGGCGCAGTAGCCAACAATTGTCCCATCCACAAAGACTTTTGCACCATAACGCTTCAGTGTTTCATTCGCCTCGTAAACTGGTGTGACGCCCATGCTGAACAGTATTTGCTTAATCTTCTCCGGATTCACTCCCACGGATATGGAGGCTGACAATGCAAGATTCTTAACCAAGCCACAGTTTGAGCCTTCAGGAGTTTCGTTTGGGCATAATCGTCCCCAATGGGTTGAGTGCAAGTCTCTAGCCTCAAAGTTCGGTTGGCTTCTGCTGAGGGGCGACTGAAGCCTCCTCAAGTGGCTTAGGGTTGAAAGGTAGTTTGTCCTATCAAGGAGTTGGGTTACGCCAACACGACCTCTTCCCCAGTTTCCAGTGGCAAGGGCATGTTGCAGCCTCTCGGTTATTATTCCTGGGCGCACTGCAGCCGAAACCGTAATTATTGGTCCTTTCACGCCTATTCTTTCAAGCTGGTATTTTATGTCTCTTACAAGGTTTCTGAAAGCTACACGGAATAGGTCTGCCAGAAGCGGACCTGCAAGCCTCAAACGTTTGTTTTTGAAGTGGTCTTTGTCATCTGGCTTTCGCCTTCCAAGCTTAAGCTCGATGACTCTGCAAGCCATTTCGCCGAGGAATATGGCTTTTTCGCGGCGGCTTTGGTTTGTCCTCCCCAAGTGGGGTAGGAAGTTTTTGTCTATGGCTGCTTCAGCCTTTTGAATTCTGTATTCCTCAACCTGTCCGTGGGCTACACGATTTCCAATGAAGAGAATTGCGTCTCTAATCGTGTCGACGCCCACAGCCTTCTCAAAGGATTGTTCCAGTTCGCTTTGGATTTCCTCGTCAACAGAAACAGCTTCGGCAATCTCCTTATCTGATTCAAGTCCGAGGGCGCGCATTACAATGACGAAGGGGACTTCTGTTGGCACTCCCGGCATCGTGACGTATAGGGCTCCATCAGACTTCATTTTTAGCTCTATTCTCGCTCTGAAGCCAACTGTTGTTGAGAAAAGTTTGGCTTGGTAAACTGGCGTGGCGCCCTTCTCATCTATGTCAACGATTACGCGGTTTGGAGCCAAATCCTCCATAGCCACAATGACGCGTTCAGAGCCGTTAACAATGAAGTAGCCGCCAGGGTCGTCGGGGTCTTCGCCGGCGGCTATCAGTTCTTCGCGGGAGAGCTGCGACAAAAAGCATAGTTTAGACTTAAGCATTACTGGGATGTTGCCGATAAAAACGAGTTCTGTATCCTGCTCTCTGCCATCCACAACTGGCGTCATTTCAAGGGCTATTGGCGCAGCATAAGTCAAATTGCGAAGCCTAGCCTCTATTGGGTAGATTTCATGTTTTGTTCCGTCAACCTCTGTCACGTATGGACCACTTATCCTCGTCTGCGGGTCAATTATCCAGACTTGTCCAAGCTTAACTGAGTAGGGGCATTCTGGAACTTCTATTGGGATTTCTCCAACCTCGTCTATAACCTCTTGTAAACCGTGATCTATGAACTCGTTGTAAGAGTCTAAGTGCTGGCGAACCAGACCCTTCTCTTTAAAGAAAGCCTTTAACAGCGTGTTCACATCTTCTTTTGAAGGTTTAACCATTACGAACCAGCCCCGCAACTTCCACTTTTAACTTGACGATAAAGGCGAACACATGGTGCGGGTTTCCTCAAACTTTTAATTTCCTCCGCTTTTGGGTCATCCAGTTTTAAAAAGTCTCCAATATATTAAAGCTAAACACGTAAAACTGCACAGCTCACTAATAAACTTTTTTGTAGAAAACTCCACGTTACAGCTCCATACCAGCAAAGAAACCAACATTTATTGGCTTTTCAAGAATCCAATAGCAGCCCACCCCCTCTAGTTTTCAGCTCCCACGCCTCAAAAGGGCAGTCGGTAAGCTTAAATCCCGTCATTCTATTCTTGAAAAATGAGCGGCGGTAGCCAAGCCAGGTCAAAATGTTATAAAGGTTACATTATTGCTTATATCTGAAAGGCGTATACGAACGAAAGCTAAGCCCAGAGGAATTGTTTATCACAGGCCAAGGAAAGAACTTGATGAAGATGTTGCTCTTTTGTTGGGTCTTCATGCTGGTGATGGATGGCTTTCTGACAAGTGGGGCATCACATGCGAGCCTAAGGACAAGTTAATGATTTGCAGAGTTACCCAGCTTATTAGAGATGTTTTAGGCGTTGAACCGATAAAGCCGTGTAAATGCAAAGCTAGAAAAGCAATTATGATTAGGAGTGGGCAAAGGCAAACATTAGAATTCTTTAGGGATTATGGTTTTCCGCAGGGCAGAAAAGCTGGGATAGTTCGAGTTCCTAAGCACATCCTTAAATCCAACAATGAAGCTATAATCAGAGCCTTCTTGCGTGGCTTGTTTAGCACTGACGGTTGTTCCAGTTTTCAAGTTGACAAGGGTCCCCCGTGTTGAGATTCAGGTTAAAAGTGAAAAGCTTAGAGATGACTTCATTTATTTGGCTGGTCGGCTGGCTTCTCCTTTCGTTCTTACACTTATCTTCCACCTAAAGGGAAGAATAATGCTCCTCTGCATGTTGCCTATACGACGCAAAAGAGGCAAGTGGTTAGGCGGATGGAGGAAATAGGCTCAATAAAAGATTCACATATACAACATTATCGGCACTGGAAAAGGATAATAGAAACTAAAAGAAGTTAAGAAAAAATGGGGGGTAAAAGCCTCCTAAGGGTGCAGGGGTGGCAGAGCATGGTCAAACCCGCACTCAGCAAAAGAGGGGGCTAAATGCGCGGGACTCAAGATCCCGTCCCATAGGGGTTCGTGGGTTCGAATCCCACCCCCTGCACCATTTTCGCGAAGTATTTGAGCATGTCAGCATGAAAAGAGATTGTTAAAATTTCTTGTGAAAATTGAAATCATTAAATTTTTAAATATGCCCTCCACTCACAACAAAGAATCTTTAGAATGTAAGTGTAGTCTCTTTTTAAGGATCTTTTCTCTAAAATGTACATGTTCAGAAAGGTGTTTTTAAACTCCATAATAGCAATTTCTCTATTTGAGGTTACCTTCTCCAGTTCCATGGCTAAAGGGTGCTTTAACAATTGCTATGGTTTTGTGGGAAAACCGCGTGATTGATGTGTAAAGGCATATATCCCGCGATGTGCTTTTGAAGATGCTTAAAGGCGAAGATGGAAATGGCTCTTGCTGACAAAATATTGCGGTTGAAGAAGGAGAAGAAAGCGGTTATTTTGGCTCATAATTATCAGAGGCCGGAGGTTCAGGATATTGCCGACTATGTGGGGGACAGTATTGAGCTCAGCAGAAAAGCTATGGAAGAGAAGGAAGCTGAAATAATTGTTTTTGCGGCAGTTGATTTTATGGCTGAATCCGCGGCTATTTTAAACCCGGATAAGAAGGTTTTGCTGCCTTCTGCTGGTGCCCGCTGTCCTATGGCTCAGATGTTGACTGTTGATGAGATTAAGAGGTGGCGTGTGCTCTACCCGCTTGTGCCGCTGGTTTTATACGTTAACACTTTGGCTTCTGCAAAGGCTTATTGCGATGTGTGCTGCACTTCAGCAAACGCCGTTGAAGTTATAAACGCATTGGACGCCGAAACAGTAATTTTTGGACCAGACCACAACTTGGCGGAATATGTTCAAGAAAAAACTGGGAAAACAATTATTCCTATTCCTGAACGCGGTTTCTGCCCAACCCATCTGCTCTTCCAGCCAGAAGAGGTGCATGTTCTTAAGGCTGATTATCCAGACGCCATTGTCATGGTTCACCCAGAGTGCACTGCCGAAATGCGCAAAATAGCCGACTTCATTGGGAGTACATCCCAAATGTGCCGGTACGCAAGGGAAAGCGACACGGAAACATTTATTGTAGCAACCGAAGAGGGGCTTTTGCACCGTTTGAGGAAAGACAATACGGGTAAACGCTTCATTTTGGCTTATGAGGGGGCAGTCTGCCCAAACATGAAGTTGAACACTCTTGAAAGGATTTACCTATCCCTAAGAGATGAGAAAAACGTGGTTAGGGTTCCAGAGCCAATAGCAAGCAAAGCTAGAAAAGCCCTAGAAAAGATGTTCGAAATAACGCATTAGAAGAGCCTTTAAAGAGAGACAATCATTGCTTTGAGAAGTTTGACGCCCCGTTTTGAAGAGAGTTCGTCGCTTAACCTTCGAATTTCTGCGGCTTCGCCCTTAACTGCTATGGCTTCTAGGCAATCCCGCTCAGTTAGGTGAATATGCATTGTTGAAGAGATTATGCCAGCATAATGGTGCTGCACATCTGTTAGGGCGTCCTCTAAACCCCTAACCTCATGATCGTAGAGAAGCATTAAAACCCCTGCTTGGAGACCCTTCTCCTCCTGAAGCCACTTACGCTCAGAAACAAAAAGTCTAACAGCTTCCTGAACAGCCTTTGAACGGTTTTCGTAGCCCATTTTCCGTATAACCTCGTCAAAATCTTTCAGCAAATCCGGCGGAAAGGTTACGCTTACCCGCACTATTTTCTCCTTTTTCGCCATGGGAACCACAGTTTAATTTTTGTTTTTTAACCATAAAGTTTTTATGCAATTCGGTATTACGTTTAAAGAAAAAAGTATTACGAAGATTAGGAATGCCCCTCAAACCATTCGACATAGCCACAATAGCCATATTCTCAGCCATGTGGGTAATATTAAACATAACAGTTGGACCCCTAGGATTCACGCTGTTTCATCTACCCATATTTTGCGACTTCTCAGTCTACTTCACCCTGCTTCTGGCTACTTGGGCTTCCGGCAAGGCTGGAATACCATCAATGGTCGGCATAATAGGCGCCATAATACTGCTGGCAATGAGACCAGCATCAACACAAATGATAGGCTTCCTAGCCTCAGCCATAGTCTTTGACGCTTTAATGACCCTCTGCAAGCACAAAGTAAGCCTTAAACCATACAACATGTTGGTGGCAACGGCGGCAACGATAATATCCGCCTATTTTGCAGGTGTAGTAATTGGAACAGTCTTTATGGGGAGATCCCTGGATTGGGCACTGACTTTCTGGGGTTTGTGGCACCTTATAGGCGGAATAATAAGCCTGATAATCGCTTTGCCAGTAATTGGAGCACTCGAAAGGGCGAAAGTGAAGGGAGTAAAAAGTGCTTGATGAGAAGGAAGCCCTAACGCTTGAAATTAAGAATGCCGAAAACCTTCATGGACATTTGGACCATTCTTAGTTATAGGTGTGAAAATGGCGAGGTTGGCGAAGAAAACACTAAACGTGGACAAGGATAAACTGTGGAACATGCATGTTATAGCGGAGCTCCCGTTAATCACCCCTTTTTCATGCGTCCTTGACGGCATTCAAGCAGCTACTAAATGCACCATAGGAAACGGAAAACTCGAAGTGAAAAATTCCAGCGAAGCCATATCGGCAATTTTCAGGCTCAAAGGCCAAGACAAAGCCATAAAATTTACGTTGAAAAAGCATGTGATAGAGATGCTTGAAAAGCAATTTTCAAAGGGAGGCCTAATGAGGAGCTTGCCTGGAAAATAGCCGCCATGCCAGAAAGCCAGTTGTTCAAAGTTGAAAATAGATAAATTCTAATCTTCTGCACCATAGTTTAGTGTTCGGCATGCTCAGATGGAGCGCATCGCAAAAGACTTCATAGCCATAAGTGTCAGCAAAGAACACAACAGAGAACCGTATTATTGGATAACCTTCTACTATTATAGGGGGCTTGTCATAGACTCTGGCTGCCCACGCACGGCTGAAGAAGCGGCAAAATTCATAGAAGACGTGAAGTTAGATGTTAAGGCTGCCCTCTTAACGCATCATCATGAGGACCACTGTGGCGGAGCCCCAACTTTCAAGGAAAGATTTGGTGTTGAAGTTTTTGCCCCTAAAAGTCGCTGGAAATACTGGCGAAGCCTCCGGAGATTCCAGCCTATAGGCGGGTGGTTTGGGGTCAGCCCAAACCATTGAAAGCCACATCTCTCTCAAAGAGGTCGCCGAGTTCGGTGGCTTAACCGTTAAAACTTTTGAAACTCCCCCGGGCACAGCTTTGACAGCGTTTCCTTTCTAGTTGAAGACTGCCTATTTATTGGAGATTTTGTGACAAATCCTAAACCGGTTATTTTGATGCGGGATGAAAACCTTGAAGACACGATAAAATCGATTAGAAGAGTTATGAGTTTAGATTTTGAGAAAGCCTACGGAGGACATGGTGTTTGGATAAATCCGCTTTGATGAGAGTTTTAGACAACATATTTGCGTTGAAAATCAGTGTTGAAGCCTTTTTGCCTGAGGGGCTAAGCTTTTTTACAAAGTGCCCAATAAAGTTTTACAAATGGAGGTTGTAAGTCAAGGCGAGTGTTCTAGAGAAAACCTTGTTAAGGCACTCATTGAGATGAAAGGCGGATGTGGGAAGACCTAAAATTAGCCAAAAAGAGATTGCACGAGAAGGGTTTAACACTTGTGATAGTTAAGGATTCTATAGTGCTTTTTGAAAGTAAAGCCCACGGAGTTTCCGCCTTTATAGAAGCCCTAGACAAGTTCGGGGACAAAATGAGGGGGACGTCGGTTGCAGACAAAGTCGTTGGAAAAGCCATCGCGCTGCTCTGCATTTACGCCGGGGTTCTGGCTGTTTACGCATCAACCATGAGCGCCAAAGCCAAACAAGTCTTCGAAAACCACAACATCTATTTTGAGTGGGGGCGGCTTGTGGAAAAAATATTGGACGCTTCCGGAGAGGATGTCTGCCCCTTTGAGAAAACAGCCATGGAAATTGACAATCCGAAAGAGGCTTATGGAAAGTTAAAAGCACTATTGGAAAGCCTTAAAAGCACATAGAATTGAGGATGCACACGTGTCGGGAAAGCACGAAGAGTTTATATCCGAAGATGACGTTGAACTGAAACGTATTAAGGAAAGGAAACTGCGCGAATTAATGAAAGAGTTTAGGGAGAAGAAGAATTTGAGCGGACAAGTAATCCATATCACAGATTCAAATTTTAACGAAGTTGTAAGCAAAAATCAGCTTGTATTGATTGACTTTTTCGCAGACTGGTGCATGCCATGCAGAATGATGGCGCCAGTTATAGAGGAACTGGCGAAGGAGTATGCTGGCAAAGTTCTTTTTGGAAAGCTTAATGTGGATGAAAACCCGGCAACAGCCGACCGCTTCCAAGTTTTCAGCATACCAACCCTTATAATAATGAAGGCTGGCGCGGAAGTTGACAGAATAGTTGGCTTCGTCCCAAAAAGCCAAGTTGAAGCCCGCCTCAAAAAATTTTTGGAGTGAAATGGCATGGATCTGAACGAGCGCAGAGTCATAGGCGCCCTACTACTTCTTTTAGGAGTATCCCTATTCGCCATAGGCTTGTACACCGGACAGTTAAACGCCATAATTGAGCTTTTGAAGAAGGCCTTCACCTCCTTCTAGCTTTTAAGCGAAAATCGAAAAACACTTAACATTTCACAGCCAAATGTAGTTCTATCATAGCATGAGAGGTGCGTATATGAGCCCAAAAATTGAAAGTGAAATAGGCGAAAAAGAGGCAATCCTTGAAGCTGCAAAGCTTATGCTAGCCGCGGCGAGAACAGCCCCAAAAACAGCTGGAATAGATGACATCCTAACAATGATTGTTTACGGAGAAGAAAAAGACGCCATAGCCGAGAAAATGGAGGAGATAGCCGAACAAAGAAAAATTGACGGATTTAAGCGCGACGCGAAAAACGTGCGGGACTCTGAAGCAGTAGTCCTAATGGGGGTTAGAGGCAACAAAAGCCTAGGATTTAACTGTGGGGCATGTGGCTACAAAAGTTGTAGCGGATTTGAGGAAGCCCAAAAACGGGCAGGACAAGACTTTATTGGTCCAACATGCCTTTTTAAGGCTTTAGACCTTGGAATAGCCCTAGGCTCAGCCGTAAAAATAGCGAGTCTCCTAAACATTGATAACCGCATAATGTACCGCATAGGCACGGCTGCACTAAAGCTTAACCTAATGTCCGAAGCCACAGTTGCAACGGGCATACCACTTTCAGCCAAGGGCAAAAACATATACTTCGACAGGAAATGGCCGCCCTAAAGCTTTAAAGCCCTTTAAAGCCTTTCAGCTTCAGCTTTGACCCTTCATTTTCTCATACATCTTCTCCAAAGTCCACTTGACACTGGATTTTAGCTCCCTTAGGCGTTCTGCATCAAAGTTCTTTATGTGGATTTCGCGGATTATGTCGCCTTCCCTAACAATGTTGTAGGAAAAAATTTCTTCGGGCTTAAGCTTTCCAGCCTTAGCTAGTTCGCTGTCTTTCTGCTGCATTTTCGCCAAAACCCTTTCCACCAAAAACTGGTTGAAGGGCGGCGTATTAACATTGAAGTTTTTGTCCTGGGCTAAAACAATTTTTAGAAAACCATCACCCACATAAAGCTTGGCGAGGGGTTCGCCAGCAGCAGTTTTTAGGGGAATAACCTCCTTAAACTCCGGCATAGGTGCTGGCGGCTGAACTGCCATCTCCTCTTCTGTTGGCACAACCCCCGCTGACGAAGTTGGCATTGGCACCGGGGCTTTTGCGATTTCTGCCCGTTTAAACCCCTTAGCCAAAAGTAGCGAGTCCACAGCCTCCAAAATTGATTTCAACTCCTTAAGCTCTGACTCAAGCTTTTCAACTCTCTTTTCAAGCTTCTTTTTGAAGGCTAGAAGCCTCTTAACCTCTTCAGCCTCTTCAGACATCCCCACTCACAACTAAATAATTGCGGCGTCTTAGCTTATCAAACCTTTGATTCTCTGAAGACGGATCAGATGGCTTCAGTTAATGTGCAATCCTCAAGGCTTGGCTTTAGATTTGTGTACTCTTCGATTTTGACCCTAAACTCTTTTTCAAGGAAATTTTCAAACTCTTGGAAAACTGGGCTACCGGTAAAATTCAGTTTAACACAAGTGTTCCGCCCTTCCGCGAGGGGACTCAAATCGTAGAGGGCAACCCTTTTTGAAAAGTCCCTGTTTTCAAGGAAAAAGTTTAGGAGGCTTTCCGGCGGCGTTTCGGAGAAAACCCAAGCCATGTAAGAGGCTTCCACAACCCGATAGGATAAGCCCTCACGAACAACACATTTCCTGTTTAGGGCAATATTCCGGAACGATGATGGATGAATGTTTCGGGTTAATAGGAAATTGTGATATTTGCGGTCAACCTCAACCCAATCTTCACTTTCAGAGGTTTTCCAACCGCGGAACCTACAAGTTTCTTTAAATTTTTTAAGAATCTCCCAAATCCTTGATGTCTTCATCTTCTGACACAAACCTCTCTGTTAGAATCTTCTAGAAGAAATATTCTATCCCACAAATTTAAACTTATTTATCAGTTTATCTGCAAAAATGCAGGTTTAAAATTCTAAAATTGAAAAATTGTAGGTTAAAAATATTTTTTCAGACAATTTTCCGAAGAATAAAAGAGCGAAAGTTTATGAGAACATTTTAAGACGTGGAGGAGCATGCGTAGATTAACTTTGCAATTTTGTTGCTTTTTCCGGTGCTATTTAATCGAATATTTTCCGAGTTTTTAAATCATTTTCTACATTTTTCCGACAACAAACGATATATTGTCTAGGCATATCCTAAAATTAGAAATGTTTAGCAGGGCTGGGGATTGCGCGTCAAAAACAACATGTTAAGCCTAGACCCGACAGACATTAAAATACTGGAGATGCTGCATGAAGACGCGAGGCAAACCTACACAACCATTGGCAAGCGCCTCGGAATAGCCCACTCAACAGTCTACGACAGAATAAAGAGGATGGAGCAGCACGGCATAATAAAGAAGTACACGGCGCTTATAGACGCAGAAAGGGCTGGAGCCAAAAACATAACAGCCATCGTGACAATAATCACAGACCCGAAAGAAAGCGAGAAAGTGGCTGAAAAACTTTGCAGAGCCCCGCAAGTAACAGAAGTCTACACATCCCTATCAGAAGAACTTCAAATAATAGCAAAAGTCATAGCTGAAAACCAGGAAAGCCTACACGAATTCATAGCCACCACAGTTGCGCCGCTCCCGGGAGTTCTGAGGATACGCACATCAATAGTTACGAAAAAGTTTAAGGAAACCCAACCTTTAATAACAAATGACCCTAAAAAGTTAACACCACCCGAAAACAAAATAGGCAACATGAAGGGAAACAAAAGTGAAAAATGAAATAGAAATGAAAGCTTTAAAAACTGTTCCGAGAGAGAAAGCCTTCTACTTCTTCACTTCAATAGGGAATTATACTGGAGAAAATGCTTCATCATTGAAGGAGTTTATGGAAAAAATAAACGAGGTTAACGTAAAATCTTTAGAATTTCACCTTTACCGCGGAGACTTCGAAAAATGGATAAACGAAGTCCTAGAAGACGCTGTGCTTGCCGAAGAAATAAGAAAATTGAAAACAGCAAACTTGACCGGGGAAAGCCTCCGAAACCAACTATGCTCGACTGTGGCTAGAGAGTTAAAGCGATTAACAAGCTCCATTTTAACGATATAAGAACCTTTTGATATTGCTAATTTTATAGGGGAGCCTGAAGTTTCCGCCTCCTTAATTAAATCTGATATTTTTAAGCTTCCAGCAGATTCTGGATAAAACCTGAAAAAAGCCCCGAATTCCCGGTCTGAAGCTGTGTTTTTAACAGCCTCTTCAATAGTTTTGTTTTCACATAGAAGCCCTTTTACCAGTTTTATTGTTTGCGCGTCTGAGTGTTGCACTGAAACCCAGCTAGACCAGCCGATATACACTGTTGCCTTTTTCACGTCGCAAAATGCCCTTGCCATAGGCAGCCCAGCCGTTTGATTTAGGGTTTGGCAGCCCATTGCAATAACTATGCTTTTAGGAAAAGCGCCATCCAGCTTTTCCACAAATTTTGCAGTAAAGGCGAAATATTGCTTACCAGTGGCGATTATTGTGCCATTAACCAGAAGCCCTGCTTCTTGTTCTTTTACATACTTGTTTAAATTGTAGGGTTCAGAGGTGAAAAAATCAACTGTTGAGCCATTTTTGCGCAGCGCTGAGTGAAGCCTTAAAATGATTATGCCGTAGTTGGCTTTTGCAAGTTCCTTAAAAAATGTCACATTGGTTTTGGTATAGTCATAGTAGGTAACCGTAAAGTTTTTTGACAAAATCGCAGTTATCTCATTAACAAAGGTTTGATTTCGAAGATTTTCATCTTCGCTTAGCTGGTCTATTATTGCGGCTTTAAGCGAGAACTTAACTTCGCTCCCCGGAGTTTGCCAAAGGAGTTGATATAGTACCACCCCTAAAATTATTATTGTTGCCAAGGTTATTGAAAACACCAACAATTTCCTATTAAGTGGCGACTTTTTTGCCTCTTTTTCTTGAACTTTCTTAATTTTGCGAGTTTTTTCAGGCATGAGTGGGGTGGTCCTCCAGCTTTTTCAAAGGGTAATTATGGTGGAGGGTTTCCCTTGAAACATATACTAGACCTAATTCTCCGTTAACTCTTTGTTATAACGTTGTCTGCGATCGGCTTAAGCATATCTTCCTTCTTAACATAAGCATAAAGTATGTCTGTTTCAATCATCAAATTTGTTTTCTCCTTTCCGCCCGTTTCACCGCGTTTTCCAATGCAGACTTTTCAGCTAAAGCCTTCAGCTCTTTCCTTTGCTGTTTGGATGGAAGCCATGAGCGAGCATGCTCATGTGGTTTGGTGGGCAGCGGGATCGTTATGAAAAATGAACCTGCTGGGATTACTATCGCCCTTGTCTTTTTAATTCCAAATTCCTTTGGGATGGTCATTCTTCCCCTATCATCAACTGTGACCATCGCCATTGTCTTCATCCCGCAAAAATGTTTTAACCCACAAATATAAAATTTGCCCAAAATAGGACGAAACCTACTTTATTTCCACTTGCGTTTTGTTAGACTTAGAACCGAGCCTAACAAGACTATTAGCATTGTGTAGGCAACTATGGGCGTTTTTGGAGCATCTTTAGCCAATGAGACTGATATCCGCCTACTGGTACTAAGGAAACTGTTACTCTTGCCGGGTCTGACTGGGCTGTGTTGCCCGCCGAGTCTGTGACTTTTAGCACCACGTAGTATATGCCTGTTGCTGTTGGTGTAAATGTCCAACTACTGGATGTGGCTCCTGTTACTGGTTGGTTGTTTAGGTACCATTGGTATGTGTATGGTAATGTCCCGCCGCTAACCGTTGAGGTGAAAGTTACCTGTTGACCTACAAGTATCGAGGCAGTCATGGGGCTTATTGAAACTGTTAATGGTGGTGGAGCCGTTTTAAAGAGGGCTTTTAGGATATAGTTGGCGTTCATGGTTACTGTGTATGTTGTGGCTGTGCCAACGTTTGTGCCGTTAAGCTCCCAATGGTCGAAAACGTAGCCGGAGCTTGGATTGGC
Source organism: uncultured Candidatus Bathyarchaeia archaeon (assembly GCA_964573785.1). GTDB lineage: Archaea > Thermoproteota > Bathyarchaeia > Bathyarchaeales > Bathycorpusculaceae > JAGTQI01. The sequence continues at coordinate 341 of CAZNKF010000006.1, read as the reverse complement.
TGTAACCTGAACGGTTGAGCCTGCAACGTATGTGTATGTTCCAGGCGTGGGGTTTGTAGTTCCGCCCGTTGTTGTTTCAATTGTAAGCGTGTAGGTTATTTTTGTGTAATGGGCTGTGGCTGTGTGGGTAGCATTCATGTTCACTGTTATTGGGTTTACTCCGCTTCCCTGGGATGCGCCGTCTATGTCCCAGTAGCTGAATTGGTAGTTTAAGACAGTTGGGGCGTTTAATGAAACGTTTGTGGAGTTATCGTACCAGCCTTCCCCCGGAATTGTTGTGATGCCAGCTGGGTCTGTTTTCACTGTTAGGTAGTATTGGATTTTGTAGTGTGCTATAGCCG
>CAZNKF010000005.1:0-80584 GCA_964573785.1 uncultured Candidatus Bathyarchaeia archaeon | reverse complement strand
TGGCTTCACATCACATTCGGTGAAAGGAATTCGATAGAGAGATACTTCAGAACATTGAAGGAGAGGATGAAGAGGTTCTGTAATAACATCAATGCCAGAGCGAAGAGGGTCCACCCATTAACTGCATTCCTGAACCCTTTATGCTATATTATAATCATCTGAAGTGACATCAAGGAGTGAAGACTATTCCGGGAGGAGAGCTTATTTGGACAGTATCCAAGTTTTAATAGAAAAACCTTATATAACTTTTATAAAGGTTATAGCGAAAATATGAGCACCATATCAGTTACAGAAGACGTTAAAGAGGCGCTTCTTGAAATAGCTTTAGAGCTACAAATAAGGTGGGGGAGAAGAGTTAACTTAAATAAGGCAATAAGATACCTGATAAGTAGAAGCGTTAAAAGGCCAGAACTACTAGATAAAGCCTGCAAGCCAATAGGAGGATTCGGAGAAGCCTACAAGGAATTAAAAGAGGAGAGGAGAAAAGATGAGGAAAGAGCTTTCAGGAAGTTTAGCAGCACGAGGGGGTTGTCAACAAGGAAGTTGCAAATGCCATCGAGTGAAAACCTCATGGCATCAGGCTATATAATCTTGCACAAGGATACAAAACTTGTCGATTACGCAGCAGCCTACAAGAGTGAAAGAAGAATTTCAATAACGGACGTTTCACGCTAGCCCTTGCAAAGAAAATCGATGCACCAGCAATTTTCGCTAAAAAAGAGGAAGAACTTATAGAGGAAATGGCAAAGAAACCATTTGACGTCAAAATAATATTCCTAGAAGACCGTTTTTGAAGAATCTCTAAGACATTTAAATGCTAACGAAATAGAAGTTGTAAACTATTGAACGACTTAAAGCACATACATGGCAGCACCACTACCAACTAAAGCAGCGTTTCAATTCTATTATAGACAGACTTAAAGGCCATTTTATGAAACATTATGTTTTTGAAACCTTTTTTAACTTGAACGTGTGATGGTGCTGACAGTATAAGCTTCCATTTTAAAGCATAGGGTCTACTGTATATATTTGATTAGGTTCGACGAAGGTTAACGTTTCTGTCTTACTCATGGTACCAGATGCTATATCCAGTATCAGATGATACAGTCTTTCACCAGCCTCCTGTATTGTTTCCTTTCCCTCTATAACTGTTCCAGAATAGAAGTCTATTTTGTCACCGAATCTTCTGTACGTTATAGGGTTTGCTGTAAGCCACAAGAGTGGGGCTACAACTCCACCTGAACTGTATAATATTGTGTCGCCAACTAATCCACCTCCACCCAGCTGGAAAAGGACTATCTGTGCTCCAGCTGCAGCGTATCCGAGGAATATTGAAAGCATGCTCATCCAGTTGTCTACAAAATATAGTCCCCTACCCTTTGGCCTTTCACCATATTTTAGCACTCCTTGAATGGGCATGGAACCTGATTTCGCTATCGCTCCAAGAGACTTTTCTTCTAATGTGGTTATTCCTCCCGCAATATTTGATGGAACAGGATTTATTGTTCGAATGTCTTCGCCGATAGCCTTAGCCCTTTTCTCAGTTTCTCTCGCAACCTCTAATATTGCCTTGGCAACTTCCTTGTTGACAGCCCTTTTTGCTAGAATATGTTCTGCACCAATTATTTCCGTATTCTCTCCAAATAATGCTGTCCCACCTTTGCTTACAAGCTTGTCGAAAACATATCCTGCAACAGGGTTCCCGACAATTCCAGATGTTGTGTCTGAAGCACCGCATTTTACGCCAATACATAGATTACCATCGTCAAACTCTCTTCTCCTTAACCTTGAAGCCTCCTGAACCATTTCCCTCGCCAAATTTATTCCCTTGACAATCAACTCTAGAGTTGAAGTATTTGAGCCATCAAGCACCTCCACACGCTTACCTGTTTTCGCTATCTCATCCGCTAACCTGTTCACGTTTAGCTCAGGATATCCTGAGCCAAGACCTCTACCATGCACGATAACTGATGCAACGTTCGGGTTCATTCCCAAACCTACTAGGGTTCTAGCAATCGTCTCCCTATCCCTTTTACTCCTACCACTTCCACTGTCAGCTGTAACGATAGTCTTGCATCCGTTAACAAAATTGCAGATTGAATTAGAAATTATTCCACCAGGTATTATGAGAACATAGTTTCTTACTCCAATAGAACCGTCTGGCCTCTCATATCCTAGAAAAGTCAAACCTTCTCACTTCCAACCAAGTCTCCTCTACCTCTTAAGCCTTCAACATTATGAACGTGAACAAGATGCCCCTCTCCAATAAATTCTGTAGCCCTGCCAATAACCTCACCATATTTTATAACATATTCTCCTCTTTGAATATTCTTTAAAGCCACCTTAAAGCCGAAGGGAATATTTTCTCTAGACTCAATAGTGAGGATGCTTGCACTATCTGTAAACTTTACCAAAATCCTATCACCACATGAAACATTATCAAGTACTGTGGCAACATTGTCAACAGACTTTATTGCTAAACCTATTTTCACTTCACTGTTCAAAAATAGCTCACCTTACTGCAATTTACCCTTCTCTTTAAGCCTTCTCAAAATGTTCGGTCTACCTGCTGGATACGATTCAAGAGCATATCTTGCACCGGCTATCGCCTCCTTTATAACCTTCTCCCTCTCCAAAGTTTCTAAAGAATACTCGAGAACCTTTTCCCTATACTCTCTTGGCACAGAAATACACCGTCCTCGTCTCCTACAATTATGTCTCCAGGCTAACCTGTACACCGCCACAGGTTAGTGGAATATTGAACCCTATGGATTCAAGATAATATATTGAACCCTTAGGACTAACACCTTTAGCGAAGACAGGAAACATCTCTAACAGCAACGTATAAGACCACTGCACAGACACGTTTTTAGCAAGCATAGCCATATTATCACCCTATATAGCAACATTATCTCTTTCCTCGCCGTCGATAACAATAATGTCTCCGGGTTTATTAAAATCTATTGCTACCAGAGCATGGTCTATCTTAGTCCTTCCTGTCTCCTCAAACCTCTTCTGTACAACATTAATAGGCTCATGTGTTGTCGAAACCTCTTTCACGGTAACTGCTGTACCAACATAGACTTTATCCTTCATGAATTCGAACATCGGTCTTATGCCAACAAGATGGGTGTTATTCCAAACCTGTTCCAGAGTGTATCATAAACTATGGACACGTCAAGACCCATGAAGCCTTCTAGAATATTCTTTGGAGGCCTTTCAATATTCGCAAATTTCCTAAATTCTTCAACCAAATCTTCAGACAAAAATGCCACCGCAAAAATCTTATCAAAACAATATTATTAACCTTTATTATTATCATCTAATACATTTTACACCTACAAATTTATCCTACAAATTTATCACATAATATTCTTTCCCCTCATAATCAAGCTCTATTATCTTTTTCTCCTTCAAAAGTTTCTCAATAATGCACCATTTTCGTCCCATTCTTTTCGGTAGGCTTTCAACTGCATCCCTTCTCATCGGATGCACGGCCATTATACTGAAAAGGTCTCTTTCAATATTGTCTGAAATGGTGAAACTGTCTCCCTCCTAACCTACCAGTAATTCAACCTTTTCCACACCAACCTTTTTAGAGAAGGTTTGGAATACTAAATTTATTGTTTCTTCGCTAGGTGGTTTAACCCATTTTTCTGCAGGAGGCCTCTTGTCGGTACACTTATGTAAGCCTTATCAATTCTTTTCAAACTCTTCAAGTATCCTCCAACATCTTCTAATTCTAGCCCATAGTGGACACCATCTATCAGCATCGTTTCAATAACAATTTTTCCTCTAAAGTTTTCAATAAATTCTTGAACTCCATCTAGAATGTTGTCAAGCTTTAGACTTGGATGCGGCCTGTTAACTCTTTTCCAAAGTTTTTCTTCAACGGCATCAATTTTTAGAGAAACATAGTCTGCGTTAAGCAAATCTTTTCTAGCCTCCTCCATCCATAGAAGTGATGCATTCGTTATTACTGCCACAGGTATTCCTGTACTTTTAGGGATGTTATTTCTTTTCCAAGGCTGACGTCTAAGGTGGTTCTCCATCCGGTACAAAGGTTATGTAATCTATTTTCTCTCCATCTAAAGATAGTTTGCGCACCCTTTTTGTAGCCTCTTCCAAAACCTTTTCTGGCTCATAGAAGCCTTTTCTGTCTACCGATTTGGCAGTAAACGCAAGAATACGAGCATGTTTTTGCTGGAATATTGTTTATTCCAAGGCTTCTGCCAAGCCTTCTCGAGGCGCGCGCGTTTCTTATGGGGTGACATCAAGGGCTATGTATGAGGCTGTTGAGGTAGCAAAGAAAAAGAGCTAAAGTTGGCTTTGTCTTTCTCCCGAAAAGCCCATACAAAGTATGGTGAAATCCGCTGAGAGAATAATCGTGCCAGAAATGAACCTTGGAAAAGATAGTTAATGAAGTTGAAAGAGTTGCCTCACGTTAGAGCGAAGTTATTCCGTTAAATAAAATTGGTGAGAGGGGAATTAATAACACCGGAGGAGATTTTGGCTAAAATTTTGGAGGGTAAAGGAAATGACTGAAAAATTTCCAGCTCACAAATATGTGAGAGGTCTCAATCGGATCTTCTTGGATTCCATCGCCCTACTATTTAGCCAACTCCATTAATACTTTTCATGGGAGGAACATACCTGTTGCCACAAGCATTAAACTCTTTCGCCCAGACTGAAACAGTCTATAAAATGCTTGAGGGGTGAAGGCAAGTGCCTGAAAGGATTGAAATAAGAATAGGAGGCCACGGTGAACAATGTGTAGTTTTAGCTGGTCAAATCTTAGGCAGAGCAGCAGCCTATAATGGATAAAAACGTTTTGCAAACACAAACTTACGGTGCTGAGGCCAGGGGAAGCTTAGCAAAAAGCGAAGTTATAATTCAGACGACAAAATATCTTCCCAGGGGTTATAAAGATTTGAAATCTTTAAAAGAGAACGAAATCTAATAATTGAATATTAGTATCGTGGGAAAAAAATTCCCGAAGCAAAAGCGCAAGTGTTCAAATACTGGCAACCGAAATCTCAAAAAGGAATACGGCGAGAGCATTTACGCAAATATGGTTATGCTTGGAACTTAACGAAAATAACTAGAATAAATAAAAAAGTCGTCAAAGAAAGCTCCCAGAAAAACGGTAGAAATAAACTTGAAAGCATACGGAAAAGGACCTCAATATTCTTTTACTAAAATAACCAAAACACTATTCACTATTTTACTATTTTTTTATATTATAAAGTTAAGAAAATGGTTTAGAGATAGCCATACGCGGTCCATCCGCCATCAATGAATATAGTCTCACCAGTTATGTAACTGCAATCATCTGAAGCCAGAAAAATAGCGACTTTCGCTATTTCATCCGGTTTAGCGAGCCTTCCCATAGGTATTCTTCTTTCAAGAGCTTTTAAGTCAAGGAGACCTTTCGAGATCAAGTTCAAGACGAGTGAAGTTTCAACATAACCTGGTGCGATAGCGTTGACCTGAATATTATATTTTGCCCATTCAATAGCTAAAACTTTAGTTAACATGATTACCGCTGCCTTTGTGGAGCAATAAGCCGCTCTCATAGGATACGCTGCTACTCCTGAAATTGACGATATGTTTATGATTTTTCCTCTTCTTTGTTTAATCATCTCTTTTCCGACTGCTTGACAGCAAAAGAAGACTCCAGATAAATTTACCCCTATCACATGTGACCATTCGTCCTCTGAAAGTTCAACTGAAGGTGAAACTTGAGAAACGCCTGCATTGTTAACCAAAACGTCAATTTTGCCAAATTTTTCCAAAGCTTTCTGGACAACCTTGTCAACTTCGCTTCTCTTGGAAACATCAGCCTTTACGATGAGTCCTTCTCTTCCCATAGATCTAATCTCATCAACAACTTTCTGGGCACCATCTATGTCTCTATCTACTACTACAACAATATCTGCTCCCTCTTTCGCAAATTCTAGTGCTATTGCCCTCCCTATCCCCCTGCTAGCACCAGTTACAACAGAAACTTTGTCTAGAAGTTTCATCTAACCTTCCAACCTAGTTTTCATGATTTATCGTTTCCTTCAATTTTGGATGACCGTATTTAAATTTTTCTCTCTTTCTCTTATTTTACATTTAGCTGTCTTATCTTTGCCTTTGCCTTTGCCGTTGCCTTTGCCTTAGTTACCTAAGCCAGCGGCTACCTTCACGAGTAATCCCTCCATGCCTAGCCACACCGCCACTACTATGGGTTGAAGGAACAATACCAGCATAACTGCAAAGATAATCACCGCTCCTAAAACGGTTAACGTCACCAATCTCAGCCTTAATAAGCAAAGCCAAGTAATAGCCGATTCCAGGAATAGTCATTAGAAGGCGGACGTCCTCATCATCCCTAGCTAAACGCCGAAGCTGACGAGACAGGCAACGGATCTCCCCATCCAAAACCTCTATAATTCTCACGTAGCATTCGATAGGCTCAAGGTTTAAGCTTTGAAGCCACTCCACCCCTTTCTTGGTGAATAAGCCATATTCCTTAGGAGGCTTCAAACCTTCATAGGCCAACACGCCCCGTATCTTAGTCATCAGCTTGGCTCTCTCACGCACTAAGAAGGCTCTACGCCTAACCTTCTCATGAAGCTCAGCAATCTCAGCTGGGGGCATGTAGCTCTGAGGCAAAGCATCAAGCCTCACAAGCTCAGCAATGGCTTTGCTATCAACGCGATCGCTTTTAATCTTCGCCTCAGCAATATAACGCGTCTTCTTAGGATGCGAAACCAACACCTGAAAGCCTTCCTTAACCAAAGCCCTATACAAGGGAGCTACGTAGGTTGAGGCTTCCAAACCAACCTTTTCAACGTTAAAAAGTTTCAGGAAATTTGGAACATGCTCATTCATCATTCTTCTCTGAGCCACAACTCGACCATCCTGGTCGAGGACAGTAGCGAAAGTACGCTCGGAGTGCACATCCAAACCTATATAGGCGCTCATAACATGGCTTGAGCGCCTCTCACATAAATCCCTTCTCATGCCATCGCGCTAATGCAGAAGGGAAAACTTTATGAAATCTACGAAGCTCCCGCTAACTTATTTGTCGCTGAGTTCATCGAGAGAGCTAATTTGCTCAAGGCTGAACTTAAAAGTGTAGATGAGGTCAGAAAAAGGGCTTTAATTAAAGTTCCAGACATGAAAACCGAACTTTTATGTGAATACGAATTGGATGAATTTCCGAAAGATTGCTATTTCATTGTAATACGCCATAGCGAAATAGGCATATATTCGGATAGACCGAGATTCCGCGAAAACATTGTTGAAGGCGAGGTAATTACTCGAGGATACAGAGGAGCTATCACTGACCACAAGGTTAAGGTAGGGAACAGCCAAATAATTGTTACAACGCATAAATTCTGTAGCTTAGCGGAATTAGGCGAGCAAACTCACGTTTATCTGTACATCCCTCCAAGCGCCATAAGACCAATTGCAAAGCACTTGGTATGAATTGCGTCACATTTGGTATTGTTACTTTTTCTTTAAGATTTGTGGATTAACTGGATATAGTGGAGGTTCTCCATGCAGAACTCTTCTTACATCTTCAGCAACCCACACGCTAACTCTACGCATGGCGTCTCTGGCAAGAGACGCCACATGAGGACTGACAATAACATTATCTAGAGTAAGTAAGGGGCTTTCATATGGCGGCTCTTTCTGGAAAACGTCCAAACCGGCGCCTGCAAGCTTTCCACTCTTAAGGGCGTTATATAGGGCTTGTTCGTTCACCAGTTCCCCCCTAGCAGTGTTTATGAAGAAAGCTCCGGTTTTCATGGCTGCTATCTCTTTCTCTCCGATGATACCTTTCGTCTGCTCGTTAAGTACCAAATGAAGAGAGATAAAATCAGCTTCCTTCAAAAGTCTTTCGGGAACTCTTAATCCTTTCTCCAAATCCTCTTTGGTAAGGGGCATATAGGTTATCCCTAACTGCACCTCTTTTTCAACCTTCCTTGTTCGTGACCAGTAAATGGCATTCATTCCGATAGCCTTGGACAGTCTCGCAACCTCAACGCCTATATTGCCTAGGCCTATAATGCCCAAAGTTTTACCAGTAAGTTCTATTCCAGGATAGTCAAGTCTCATAGCCCACCGATGTTCTCTAAGAGCCTTGTCCGCAACAAAAAGATATTTTGCTAGAGCGAAAATCAAAGCCAAAGTATATTCTGCTACCGACAACGTGTTTGCACCAGGGGTATAAGTCACCACAACCCCGTGTTCTGTGGCTGCTTCAACGTCAATATTATCATACCCAACGCCGAAACGCCCAATAACCTTTAATTTCTTTGCGTTTTCTATAATTCTTCTAGTTATTTTAGCCGGTACTCGAACTATAATCGCATGTACATCCATCGCCTCTTTTGCAAGTACATCTTCAGAAACGCTTGAAGCAAGTTTTATATCTGCGAATTTTTGAAGAATTTCCATTCCAGCTTTATCAATTTTGTCGGTTAGAAGTACTTTAAAAGTTGCCAATGTCGTCATTCCACCTAATCTCTTACATCACAACTTTGATGAGGTATTAAAGGTTTATATAAAGGCTTCTTCTCAGCGAGCTAAACACATACCCTCATTTACAGTTGAGGCTCGCTTTTTAAGGAAAACAGCGTAACGCCAGAGGGCAGCCATAGATTTAAAACAGCCCTCTCAGAGTTTCGTAAACTGGAACCCCATTCTCCTCTACTTCGTTATTAAATCTTCTGCGGACCTATCGGTTGTCCACGAAAGCATCACATGTTTGTTAAACTCCTTTGCAAGATTTAGGTGTGCGCTGACAACCTCTTCAGCATATTGTCTAGGTTTGGAACCAACAACTATAGATATGGCGCCGTGAACATTCTCGAAAGATAACATTGTTTTTAGGATCTCTCCATGACTCTTGGACTAACTTGAGGGGTTGTGTCAATTGGGAAAGCGTACCCGCAAAAGGCGGTAAAATTTTTTCAAAGTCTTCCTCGCATTTTCGTCGATGTCGACAAGATCTAATCCAACATCTTGACTAACATCTGTAGCAGCTACTTCAGGCCCCCCAGCGTTCGTGATTATAACCATTTTATTACCTAAGGGTAATGGTTGCGTCGCGAAGGCTTTCGCGAAGTCAAACGTTTCAGTCGTGTTCTCCGCTTTAATAATTCCTGCCTGCTTAAAAGCTGCATCGTAAATGGCGCTCGCGCCAGTTAAAGCTCCTGTATGTGACTTGGCAGCCCGTGAGCCCCTATCGCTCCTTCCTATTTTCATGACAACTACAGGCTTTACGAGGGAGACTTTTTTGCAGTTTCTAAAAATTTTCTACCGTTTTTTACACCCTCAAGGTACATAACAATAACTTTGGTTTTTTCATCCGTTGCCAAATAAGAAAGAATATCTGATTCATCAATGTCGCACATGTTTCCGAAACTAACCAATTTATCGAAGCCTATACCCCTCCCTTGCGCCCAAGAATACAAAGAAGCCCCGAAGGCGCCACTCTGAGACACAAAGGCTATAGCACCATTCTTTAATTGAGCCGGGTCAATAACCCTCGATATTGTTGCATCAAGACGCTCGGACGCGTTAACAATACCAAGACAGTTTGGACCTAAAATCCTGATTCCAGTTTTTTTCCAATTTCTACAATTTTATGTTCTAAGACTTCACCTTCTGGTCCTGCTTCCTTGAACCCTGCAGATATAATAACGGCGATTTTAATACCTTTTTCACCACATTCTTCTAAAATTCGTGGAACAATTACAGCTGGAACCGCTATAATGACCAAGTCGATATCTTCAGGTATCTTCAAAACACTTGAATAAACTTTTAACCCATAAATCTCTTCTGCTTCTGGATTTATTGGAAAAATTTTCCCCTTGAAACCACCACCTATTATGTTTCGTAGAATAATGTTTCCCAACTTTTTAGGGTCTCTAGAAGCCCCGACTAGTGCGATTGACCTTGGTTTAAAAAGCTTATGTAATGCTTCAAAGGACATGAATAAGACCCCCAACAGAAATTTCAAACATATATGATTTAATTAGTTCAAATGTATACCTTCTTTATTATTAATTAACCCTTTATAATTAATAGACTGATACTTTTGCAACGCCTTTAACCTTCAAAAATTCAGGAATTAATTCTCCGGGAATCTTTTTCTCCGCTATTAACGTGAGCTTTGGTTCCGGTGATAGTTCTGGGTCGTCGACAATAGCCTGTCTGATGCTTAAGCCGTTTTTTGCTAGAATCATGGCTGAGTTTGCCAATATGCCCGGTATTCTGGCGTCTACCGGCGTTATTTCCACCACGCCCAGTTCCATGTGTTTTGCAATTTCCTTTAGCGAGTGCCCCGCAGACCTTAAGCCTTCGAATATTAGGCGGAGCTCCCGGTTTGCCCTTATCGTTTTTATCGTTTCATTTACAGTTCTTCTGTCTACTCCGGCTGCTCTCGCTATGCGGGTTGGCGGAATCTCTATCTCGTTAAGGTATATTTTCCCATTTTTCACGCTTAGCCCGTTTTCTACTAGGATTCTGGCTACTTTTAGGCGTTCAGGGTAGTTTTCAAAGTGCTTTTTTATTGTGTTCCACATGTTTCTGTTTGTCTAATGTACTTTTTTGTGCAATAAAGTATAAATATGTTCAGTGTTTTATTATGGGCTTAAACGTACTAAAGTATGCATAGGTGAATTATAATGAGCGGCAAAGTTCAGAAAAGCGAATACTTCACAGCACTAGATGCTGATGAAATGCCCACAGCATGGTACAACATCCAAGCAGACCTGCCAGAACCACTTCCACCACCACTAGACCCCACAACCTTAAAGCCCATAGACCCAAAACTTCTGGAGAGAATATTCGCAAAAGAGCTGATAAGGCAAGAGGTTTCCACAGAACGCTTCATAAAAATTCCAGAAGAGATTTTAGAAGCCTATTTGAGGCTGCCACGGCCAACGCCGCTTTACAGAGCTAGAAGACTCGAAAGGTTTCTGAGAACCCCGGCGAAAATCTACTTTAAATGTGAGAATTTCAGTCCAACTGGAAGCCACAAGACAAATACCGCCATAGCCCAAGCCTACTACAACAAGGAGCAGGGGATAAAGAGGCTTGTTACGGAAACTGGCGCTGGACAGTGGGGCACAGCCCTAGCCTTCGCATGCACAATTTTCGGTTTGAAGTGCCGCATATACATGGTCCGCGTTAGCTACCAGCAGAAACCCGGAAGGAGAACAATAGCGCAATTGTATGGCGCTGAAATGTTTCCATCACCAAGCGACCAGACAAACTTTGGAAGAAAACTTCTGAAGGAGAATCCAAACCATCCTGGAACTTTGGGCATAGCCATAAGCGAAGCCATAGAAGACACAGTCATGCATGAAGATACAAGGTATTCTTTGGGTTCTGTTCTAAACCATGTGTTGATGCACCAAACCATAATTGGCTTGGAGGCTAAAAAGCAGTTTGAGATTATTGGCGAGTATCCAGATGTTGTCTGCGGATGCGTAGGCGGAGGCTCCAACTATGCCGGTTTCTGCTATCCATTTATGATGGACAAGCTTAAAGGCAAAGCAGAAACGGAGTTTGTAGCTTGCGAGTCTAAGGCTGTCCCTCACACAACAAAAGGGGCTTACACATACGACTTCGGAGACACAGCCCAATTGACACCGCTGCTCAAAATGCTTACGATAGGGCATGGCTATGCATGTCCACCAATACACGCTGGAGGTTTAAGATATCATGGCATGGCGCCATCAATATCATACCTAATCCATAAAAGGTATATGCGTTCAATAGCCTACCACCAGATAGAAGTTTTCCAAGCAGCACAAATACTGGCTCAAGCGGAAGGCCTCATAATTGCACCTGAAACAGCTCACAGCCTAAAATTCGTCATAGACGAAGCATTGCGATGCCGAAAAACGGGTGAAAAGAGGGTTATCGCCATGAACTACAGTGGACATGGACTGCTGGATTTGGGCGCCTACGAGCAGTTCTTGACTGGCAAACTCGTGAATTATGAGCCGGAAAAAATTGAGATTCCGACAATTGTTATGTAACCCTCCTCCAAACGGGCGGTGGACAATTGGCAACTACAACCCAAACTGAAAGGACAGCAGAGTTCAAAGTTGTTCTTTTGCCAATTGATATGTTAAAGCCCCATGAGAAGGGTTCCCAGTTGTATTTGGAGATGCTGAAGAAGGAGATTCTAAGGGATGGCGTTTTAAAATATCCAATAATCGCTGATGAAAAGACGAACGTTATACTCGATGGGATGCATCGGTGGCTTGCCCTCAAAAGCTTGGGCTATACGCAGATACCGGTTCTGCAAGTCAACATTTTCCAAAACCCTCAAATCCGCATTGGTAGAAGACGAATCCACAGATACATTGGCAACTCAAACCCGCCAATAACCGCCGAACACGTGGTTACCGCAGCTCTAAGCGGAAAACTTATGGAACCAAGAACCACAAGGCACTTCTTCTCATTCCTAAAACCTCCGAAAATCAACTATCCACTAAACTCATCGGAAAGGCGCAAACCACAAGACGTTTCCAAATACCTCGCAGAAATGACGCCGGAAGAAAGCCGAAAAGCCATAAAAGGCTGGCTTGAAGAAATCTCCGAAGAGTTGGAATTCTTAAGACAGAGAATGGAGGAAGTGGAAAAGGAAAAGGAGGAATTCATAAACAGAGTTAAAAACCTAAACTCAAACAACCATAACCCTTAAGCCACTAACCCTTTGTTCATCCCGCCAATACTTTTCCATAATTGGTGCTGAAAACTATAGAGGGGTATCGTATTTGCAAATTTTCCCTACCGCAAATATGACCTAGACTTTGTAAGGTGAGTCATGCGATATCCTTTTAATAATCGTTTAATGTTAATGAAATAAATTGTTGGCGTTTACTTAAAGGCTGATTTAAATGGCTTGTAATGTGATTAAAGAAGCTTGCATTGAAGACGTGCCTTCCATTGTTGACATGATAAGATCAGCTGTCGATGAGGGAGTTTTCCATCCTATAGCTCTCTCAGTTGAGGAGCAAAGGAGAGAGTTTAGAAATTTTGATTTGAAAATCCACCAGAGGGTTATCTGCTCCTGATTTGTCAGGTTGGAGATGAAATTGTAGGTTATGTTGATTCTCGCGTGAGAAGAGGCGTAGGTTACATCTTAGGAATATATGTAAAACCATGTTACCGTAAAAAGGGTATTGGAAAGAATCTCATAAATAAAACATTAAGCAGTTTCAGGAAAAGAGGGCGCCACAAGGCAAGACTTGAAGTCTTTGCAGACAACAATAGTGCAATTGAATTTTATACCCGCCTTAACTTCATACAAGACGAAGGGGAGAGAAAGACATAATCATAATGAGCAAGTTTCTGAACTGAAGATTACTTCCATCTTTTGTGTTCATAGCGTTATCCTAATTTTTATATTTTCTGGAACCCGCATAGTAGCAGAGGCTTAAGCTATGATTCCGATAAATGCTCCACAAATAGGAGAAGAAGAAGTTGAGGCTGTTGTAAAGGTTTTGAAAAGTGGCATCCTCACTCACGCTCTTGGCGCCGGACCAATGGTTAAAAGGTTTGAGGAGTATTTTGCAAGCTTTGTTGGGGTAAGGCATGCGATAGCGGTGAACAGTGGAACAGCAGCCTTACACATGGCTGTTGCAGCTGTTGGCGTAAAACGGGGCGACGAAGTAGTTTTGCCAAGTTTCACTTTTGTGGCGACAGCCGAAACCGTCGTACTGGCTGGAGCCAAACCAGTTTTTGTGGACATAGACCCAGAAACCTATAACATCTCTCCAGAGGCGGCAAAGAAGGCTGTTACTAAAAAGACTAGGGCGATAGTTGCTGTAGACCTTTACGGCACACCAGCAGACCTAAAGCCGATAAGGGAGATAGCCGACGAACATGGGCTGAAGGTTATTGAGGATGCAGCCCAAGCCCACGGCACAACCTATAACGGCAAGCCGGTAGGCGCCTATGCGGATGTTGCGTGCTGGAGCTTCTATGCAAGCAAAAACATGACAACAGGCGAAGGCGGAATGATAACCACAAACGACGACGAGATTGCCGAAAAATTGAGGCTTATAAGAAGCCATGGAGAGAAAGAGAAGTACAAGTCGATTCTTTTGGGGCACAACTACCGAATGCCAGAAATGGAAGCAGCAATAGGCATTGTGCAACTGGAAAAACTGCCCCGATTCTTGGCAAGGAGAAGGGAAAACGCGGAAAGACTAACAGCAAAACTCTGCCATTTGAAAAACCTCCAGCTGCCACTTGAGCCTAAAGGCTGTAAGAACAGCTGGTACCTCTACACGGTAAGAATTAAAGACGCGGATAGGGCGAAGAGGGACGCCGTTGTGGAAAAGTTGAGGAAAGAGGGTATAGGCGCCGAAGTGTATTATCCGTGGCCTATCCACCTAATGCCCTACTACCGCAAATTTGGAGGGGGGCGGCTTCCAGAAACAGAAAAAGCCTCAGAGCAAGTGTTTTCCCTACCAGTTCATCCAGGCGTCACGGCTGAGCAAGTAAACTTCATAGGTGAGGCTGTTTCTCGTCTGGTGGGGCGGGGGTTAAAACAGCTAGGTTTTTATAGTTTATGCTGCTAGTATAGTGCCCTCACCGAATTTGGTGGTTTTGCGGGGGCACCCGCCTTATGGCAAAAACTAGGGTTATTATAATGGGCGCAGCTGGAAGGGACTTCCACAATTTTAACGTCTATTTTAGGGATAACGACGCCTACGAGGTTGTGGCCTTCACAGCCACCCAGATTCCCGGCATTGAGGGACGCATATACCCGCTGGAGCTGGCGGGCAAAAAATATCCAAAGGGGATACCAATTTATCCGGAAGAGGAACTTGCAAGGCTGATAAGGGATTTTGACGTTGACCAAGTGGTTTTCGCCTACAGCGACGTCTCCTATGAGTACGTAATGCATAAGGCGTCAATAGCGCTAGCAAACGGCGCAGACTTCAAACTAATGGGACCGAAGACAACCATGCTTAAGGCTAAGGTGCCAGTAATCTCTGTAGGCGCCGTGAGAACTGGTTCCGGAAAAAGCCAAACTTCACGGCAAGTAGCCAAAATCTTGAAGGGCAAAGGCTTAAAAGTGGTGGTGATTAGGCATCCAATGCCCTATGGCGATTTGAGAAAACAGATTTGCCAACGCTTCGCCGCATATGAAGACCTTGACAAATACGAGTGCACTATTGAGGAAAGGGAGGAGTACGAACCCCACATAGACAATGGAGTAGTCGTATATGCTGGGGTTGACTACGAGAAAATTTTGAGAGAAGCCGAAAAAGAGGCAGACATAATAGTTTGGGATGGAGGAAACAACGATATACCCTTCTATAAACCGGACCTCCACATAGTTGTGGCAGACCCTCATAGGGCAGGACATGAAATTACATATCACCCGGGAGAAGCCAACCTCAGAATGGCGAATGTTGTGATAATAAATAAGGTGGATACGGCGGACCCGAAAAACGTTAACCTAGTTAAGGAGAATATAAGGAAGGTTAACCCAAACGCCACCATTATTGAGGCGTCGTCGCCAATAACCGCTGACAAGCCAGAGCTGATTAAGGGTAGGCGTGTTCTTGTTATTGAAGATGGACCAACATTAACCCATGGAAACATGCCCTATGGTGCAGCAACAATATTGGCGAAGCAGCTTGGAGCCAGCGAATTAGCAGATCCAAGACCATACGCTGTAGGCTCAATAAAGGAGGCTTATGAGGAGTACCCCCATCTTGGGGCGGTTCTGCCAGCCTTAGGCTATGGAGAAAAGCAAATCGAAGAGTTGAAAGAGACAATTGCCAAAACGCCATGCGACGTCGTTGTCATAGGAACACCAGTAGACCTAAGGAGAGTCATGGAAATCAACAAGCCAACAGTAAGGGTGAAATACGAACTCAAAGTTTTGGGGCCGTTGTCCCTAGAACAGATTTTAGAAGACTTTCTAGGAAAAGTGCACAAATATGGCTGAAACGGACGAAATTTCACGGGTAAAAATAAAGTTTGTAATTGAGGGTTTAGGCGAAGCTGAAGGGGAGCTTGTCCGCCACCTAGCCCCGAGAACAGTGGACATGATCGTCCGAAAACTCCCAATAGAAGGAAGAGCAGCCATCTGGAAGGAGGAAGTCTACTTCGAAATCCCAGTGAAAATGGGGGAGGAAAAGGCAAAGGCTACCGTTGAAAAGGGGACAATAGCCTTCTGGCCCATGGGGAGTGCCCTATGCATATTTTATGGCGAGTCCCAGCCCTACAGTCCTGTAAACGTTTTGGGCAAGGTCACCAAAAACCTGGAACTCTTCGGCAAGGTGAAGAGCGGAACAACCATTAAGGTTGAAAAGTTATAGGTATACGCTTTCACTCCAACTTTTCAAAAGCCTTTCACACTCTTCTTTAACATCTTTTTTGCGTGTTTTCTTCTTCAACGTTTCTAGGAATTCTATGCGCTTTTCCACCGAGCGTCTTTCGGCTTCCCCGCCATAATACATTTTTCCTTCGAGGTACTCCTTCATGTGATGTGCCTTTTGCACAAAAAGGCTTGCAGCGTCAACTGGATTTGCCACTGCATATTTATTTGCCCAAATGGAGGCTTCAGACTCCCGAAGCTGGGTGAAGCCATCTATTTTCACTATGCTTTTGATGTATGACCTCAAAAAGTCATAGTATCCAGCGGTTTTGACAAGCTCCAGTGCGGTTTTAACCTTCTGCTTGAAATCTGGGCTTCCCTTAACTGTTAAGCGGTGTTTATAGCCTTTCCTAACAAGTTTTCCAGCTTTTTTAACTTCGTTGGTGGTGTATACTCTTTTCGGATAAGCCAAACCGTCAACTCCAACCGTAAAATTTGGGCGGGTTGCATCATACATGTAATGGTTTAGTCAACAGCCTTGTATATTTTAATGTCGTGGTTTCCGGAAACTAGCTGAACCAAACCATTTTCTTCAAGTTGTTCAAGAAAGTCCTTCGCCGCGCTTATCCTTATGTTGAAGCGGGTTGCCACTGCATAGGGCGTTAAAACCCGCATCTTCTTCAACTCTTCAAGGATCTTCTCGCCTTTTACGTCGGGAACAAATATCCCAGCCAGCTTTTTCTCTTTGGCTGCCTTCTCTTTTTCCTTTTTCTTTTTCTCCTCTTCAGCCTTCCGCGTCTGCATGCGCTCCATCTGTTTCAAGCTGAGCTTCTTCTTTCCACCCATTAACAAGCATCTCCTTAAATCGTTTAAGCTATGGATAGATTCCAGTTTCGCTTCTTATATACGTTGCTAGCTCGCAACATTGCGTTTTAAAAAGAAAGAAGGGGAAGCAGCTGTTATCTGCCCATCACTTTTCTGGCGGCAATCTCGATGTCTTCAGCCTTTATAGTCTTTCTCCCAGTGTGCATCGCAAAGTCTAGGGCTTCCTTCGCTATCTTTATCCCTATCTCTTCCAAGGCTTTTGCAAGCTCCCTTGCGGCTGCCTCGCTTACACGGTCAGCCCCAGCCTTCTTACACAACCTGTGCATGGGAGCAATTGCCAACTCTAAATCTGCCATAAATACTCCTCCGTAGCCTCTTTCTGTATTTAAAGCAATATTTAACGTTTATTGCATCCTATCTTCCAAAATTGGGCATCAAAACCCAGTTTTCTTTATTTAAGAAAGGAAATTATAAAAATGCCTAGACTTGTAGTTTTATGCTCAAAGTGACGCCATATGAAGTCTCTAAAGTTTGTAGATGCTCACATACATCTATCAGACGAGGAGTACGCTGGAAGGATTGACGAAATTATTTTGGATGCGAAAAATTCCAATGTCATGGCATTGGTTTCCAACTCCATGAACCTTAAGACAAGCATAAAAAGCCTCGAGCTTGCCGAACGCTACAACGGAATGGTTCATGTAGCTTTGGGGATTCACCCATGGAACGTAAACACATTAACAGAGGAGGAACTGCAAAAAACCTCGGAGCTTATAATGGAACAGAGGCAGAATAAAGCCCTAATAGCCATAGGCGAGGTTGGCTTAGACTACAAATATGAGAAAGTGTGGGACAAACAGTTGATGGTTTTTGATGAAATGCTGCGTTTAGCCGAAAAGCTAAACTTGCCAGTCATAATTCATTCTCGTGGAACAACCGCGAAAATTGTGGAGATGCTCCCATCCTACAATTTGGAAAAAGTTCTTCTACACTGGTTTAGCAACCCGATAAGCGTGTTGCCAAAAGCCATTGAAATGGGGTACTATATCAGCGAGGGGCCACCAACAGCCTACTCAAACGGCATCCGTGAAGTCGTTAAAAAAGTACCATTAACAAATCTTTTAACTGAGACTGATGGTCCGGTTCGATACTTTAAAAGTCCCTTTAACGGGAAGATGACGACTCCGGCTTTTATTCCAACAGTTGTTGGTGCAGTAGCTGAAATTAAAGGGGTAAGCATTGAGGAAGCTGCAGACCAGATAATTCGAAATTTTGAGGATTTTTTCGGGGTGATGATAAATTCATAGAATTGAGAACGCGTAAATTTAAATTACTCCTTTTTTGTTTATGAGTGTTCACTTTAAATCGGGCACGCTGGTGAACGCTAAGGATGATGGCTGCTTGGGGGACAATGAAGCTTGGGAAAGGTTCGCACAGAGCACATTAAACGCATAGCCAAAGAACTAATCAAACGTTTTCCCAACAGGTTTTCCAGCGACTTTGAAGAGAATAAGCGGGCTGTCACCATGCTTTTACAGGGAACAACGACGCGGGTGCGAAACCAGATTGCTGGTTACATAACCCATATCTATTCCGGCATTGAAACGCCAGCGTCTACTGAAAGCTCTGAGGAAGGCGAGTAACTTTATTAGATGGCTTTTAGTTTTAGAAAGGGCAGGCGAGGCTTTGGGCTATGATGGACCAGTACAGGCGTGGGTGGGCTTTAAGATACTTACGCGAGGCAAAAGCGGAACTGGAAGCCGCGAGAAAAATGCCTTACATGGCCCCAAGTCTCATTCTGGAAGCCATAAGGAAAGCTAGAAACGCCATATACTACAGCCTAGGGGAACCAGCCTTCATAGAAAACGTGGTAAGAGAAGCTGTTGAAAAAATGCAGTTCAGAAACGACCCGGTTTTGAGGTGCTTAGTGGAAATCGAGGGAATGGTGCAGCAACTAGCACAAATGGAAGAGGTAAACGAAGAAAAAGCTGTGAAACAAGCGGACAACTTAATACAACTAGCCTCAGAAATCGTCGAAACACTTGTAGGAGAAAAAGTGGAAGATTAAGGACTTAAAGGTGCTTAACCTTTCAGCTTTTCAACAGCTTTGCTTATCCGGTCTAAAGCCTTCTTAATGTTCTCAACTGAGTTTGCAAAGGATATGCGCAAATGTCCCTCGCCGTATTTTCCAAAGGATGTGCCGGGCAAAACCGCCACGCCGACCTCGCTGAGCAAGTAGTCCGAAAACTCTTTTGCTTTCTTCCCTGTGCCCTTTATGTTTGGGAAAACATAGAAGGCGCCCTTAGGCTTTTTACATGTTATGCCCTTAATGTTGTTCAAGCCTGAAACAATGACTTCTCTTCGTTTTCTAAACTCTGCAACCATTTTGTCAACAGAGTCCTGCGGGCCCTTTAGGGCTTCAACACCAGCCATCTGGACGAAGGCGCATGTGCAAGAGTTTGAATTAATCATAAGCTGTGTGATTTTTGCCGCAAAGTCTTTTCGCATGACCCCGTATCCAAGCCTCCAACCTGTCATGGCGTAGGTTTTCGAAAAGCCGTCCAACACTATCGTCTTCTCCTTCATTCCAGGAAGCGAGGCAATACTTTCATGAGTTCCTCCATAGATTATTCTGCTGTAAATCTCATCTGAAAGAACTATGACATCATCTCTGTTAGCTATGCAGTCAGCAATAACCTTTAAATCATCCTTCGTCAGAACGCCGCCAGTTGGATTTTCAGGCGAGTTCAGAATAATCATTTTGGTCTTCTTGGTTATCTTCTCCTTAACATATTCGTGGTCCAGCCTGAAATCGTTCTCCTCCATAAGCGGGATTGGCACCGGTTTAGCTCCAACAAAGTTTATCATAGACTCGTAAATCGGGAACCCGGGATTTGGATATAAGACCTCCTCGCCACGGTCTACACATGCCAATATGGCAAAAAACATGATGGGCTTTGCGCCAGGCGTAACAACAACTTCTTCTGGGTCAACTTGAATCTTTCTGGTTTTTGAAATGTACTCAGCTATGGCTTCCCGAAGTTCTGGAATACCCGCAGCTGGCACATAGCGAGTGTAACCAGCGTAAAGGGCCTTCACAGCAGCCTCCTTAATGTTTTTAGGTGTATCAAAATCCGGTTCACCTATTTCCAAGTGGACTATGTCTTTGCCTTGCTTCTCAAGGGCTTTTGCGCGGGCAAGCACTTCAAAAGCTGTTTCAGTTCCAAGAGACGCCATTCTGTCTGCAAATATGGAAACCATCAGCAACCACCAACATTTGAAAGACGAAGATTGAAAATGAAAGTAACATGGATAGAGTATTTAACCATTACAGTTGGAAGGCTGAAATAGCAATGTTAAAAGAGCTTTGATAAGGGGCGCACCTTTACAACATCGGGGTTAACCAGGTTTGGCGGAGTTTTTCCCTCGAAGAATGCAACTAAATTTTCAGCCACCATCTCAGCCATCCTTGAGCGGGTTTCATAGCTTGCACTTGAAATGTGGGGCGCCACAACAACATTGTCAAGCTTAAGCAGAGGATTATCCATCGGTGTTGGCTCCTGCTCAAAAACGTCTAAGGCTGCACCCGCAATCCACCCTTCCTTCAACGCCTTGTATAAAGCCTTTTCATCGACAACTGGTCCTCGGGAATTGTTAATTAGGTATGCCGTTTTCTTCATCAGCCTAAGCTTCTCCTCGTTGATTAGATGATGTGTTTCTTTCATCAATGGGACGTGGATGCTCACGAAGTCAGATTCCCTTAAAAGCGTGTCTAGGTCCACACGTTTGGCACCCAGCTCTTTCTCTATTTCCGGCGGCATTGGAACAACATCATAGTAGAGGATTTTCATGTCGAATCCCTTTGCCCTTCTCGCGACTGCGGTTCCTATTCTGCCAGCCCCCACAATGCCTAATGTTGCGTCGTAAACGTCTCTGCCAAGCAACATGCTTGGGTGCCAGCCAACCTTCCACTGTCCAGTGCGCACATACCTATCCGCTTCAACAATGCGCCTTGCAATAGCCATCAACAAGGCCCAAGCAAAGTCCGCTGTAGTTTCGGTTAAAACGCCCGGAGTGTTTGTCACGTATATTCCTCTTTTTGTGGCTTCAGCAACATCTATGTTGTCAAAGCCAACAGCCATTTGAGCCATAATTTTCAGTTTTGGCGCGGCGTCAAAGACTTCAGCATCGATTTTATCTGATAGGAGTGTGGCTAGGGCGTCAACATCCCTTGCTTTTCGTATTATCTCCGCCTTCGGCGGCGGGCCATATTCCAGCCAGACTTCAGCCTCAAAACGTTCCCTTATTATTTTCATGCCTCTTTCTGGGAGCTCTCGGGTTACGTAAACTTTAGGCTTTGCCATAATGTTCACCTACGTGGTGCAAAACACTTTATTAGCGCTCAACTTATTACATTTACGATTTCCCCTCTTTAAAAGCAACGTCGGTGCCAAAGATGGTAATTGTCAAGAACTCGGAGCAATTAATCAAGAATGGCGAGACAAATCTTGAAAAAAGGGCAAGGGAACTAGCTCTAAAAAGCCTTGAAGCTGCCATAAAGGCCGTAAATCCAAAATCGATAATCAAATCAAAACTTAGGCTTAAAGGTTCTATTCTCCATGTTGATGGACACACCTTTGACCTTAGAAGGTTCAAGAACATATATGTGGTAGGCGGAGGAAAAGCAAGCGGTTCAATGGCTGAAACTCTGGAGGAAGTTTTGGGCGATAAAATCACAAGTGGGCTTGTCAACGTCCCAAAAGAGAACAAGCATCAGACAAGCATAATCAAGTTTCATAAGGCAAGTCACCCAATTCCAGATGAGTCGGGGGTCGAAGGAACGAGAAAAATGCTTGAAATAGCCGAAAAAGCCAGCGGAGACGAACTGATAATCTGCCTAATTTCAGGAGGAGGCTCCAGCCTAATGCCAATGCCAAGAGGCGAGATAACAATAGCAGACAAGAGGCAAATAACAGAAGACCTGCTGAAATGTGGCGCCACAATAAATGAGATAAACACTGTTAGAAAGCATATTTCAGAGTTTAAGGGCGGCTGGCTTGCAAAGAAGGCGTATCCGGCAACAATTCTAAACCTCATCTTATCAGATGTTTTAGGCGACCCTTTAGACTTTATCGCCTCTGGCCCCACAGTTCCAGACTCGACAACCTTCAGCGACGCCATAAAAGTCTTAAAGAAATATGGCTTGTGGGATAAGGCGCCTGAATCAATAAAGAAGGTTTTAACGGACGGCGAGAAGGGCTTCATTCCAGAAACACCGAAAGCAGATGATGAAGCCTTCAAGAGGGTTTTCAATGTTGTTATTGGAAACAATCGAGCGGCAAGCCTGGCAGCATGCGAAACCCTAAAATCTGAGGGGCTAAACACGCTTCTGCTTACGTCGCTCCTCGAGGGGGAGGCAAGACACGTTGGAACAGTGCTAGCCTCACTAGCCCGCGAAGTTTTAGCCTCTGGAAACCCTGTCCAAAAGCCAGCAGGCATAGTTGCTGGCGGCGAAACAACAGTCACGGTCACTGGAAAAGGCAGGGGCGGAAGGAATCAAGAAATAGCCCTAGCAGCTTCGCTGAAAATTAGAGGCTTAGATGGAGTTGTCATAGCCTCGTTAAGCACGGACGGCGTGGATGGACCAACAGACGCTGCAGGGGCAATAGCCGACGGAAAAACCATAGCTAGAGCGGAGGCTTTGGGGCTTAGGGCTGAGGAATTTCTAGCCGACAACAACTCTTATGGCTTCTTCTCCAGGCTTGGCGACCTAATCTTTACTGGTTCAACAGGCACAAATGTTAACGATGTCTCACTAATCATAGTTTTATAGCCATCCTTGAGAAGGGTTGGAAGATGAAGGTAAACGTTAGATTTTTTGGAAGTTTTCGCAACATAACAAACAAGAGCACGGTAACACTGGAGCTGGGTAAGGGTGCACAACTCAAGGAAGCCATAAGGCGAATTGTTGAGGAGTTTCCGAAAATTGAGAGCGCATTAATTGACCCGGAGTTAGGCGACCCAAGACCGAACACTTTGATAATTGTGAATGGGCGGGAAATCAGCGTCTTGAAGGGTTTAGAGACGGTTCTTAAAGATGGAGATGAAGTGGTTTTCATCCCAGTTTCCCATGGAGGATGAGTCTTGAGAATTTTCCCAATTAGAACAGACGTCATAAAGCTAGGAGACAACATAGTCGACACAATTTTAAGAGCTATGGAAAAACAAGGGCTGATTTTCGATAATGGGGACATATTAGCATTAACGTCGAAAATCATAGCCTATGCGGAAAACCGCATTGTGAAGCTAGACGAGGTTAAGCCGTCTGAAGATGCAGAGAAACTTGCCCGCAAATTTGCCATAACGTCACAACTAGCCGAACTGATTATGCGAGAAGCAGAAGAAATCTATGGAGGGGTGGAAAAGGCTGTCTTAACGCTGAAGAATGGAGTTTTAACATCAAACGCTGGGATAGACAACAAAAACGCTCCAGAAGGCGCTGTTGTTTTATGGCCGAAAAACCCAGAAAAATGGGCGAAAAGCATTAGAGAAGAAATAATGCGTAGAACAGGGAAAAAAGTTGCAGTTCTAATTGTGGACAGTGGCTTGAGGCCGTTAAGGCTTGGCACAACAGGCTTAGCCTTGGCCACTGCCGGTTTTAAGCCAACAAGGGATTGCAGAGGTGAAAGGGATATTTTTGGGAAGAAATTGACTATTACGTTGCATGGGGTGGCAGACGATTTAGCGTCGATAGCTCATCTTTTGATGGGTGAATCTTCGGAAAAGATTCCAGCCGTTCTAATTAAAGGAGCACCTGCTGATTTTGATGACGGAGTGTACGGCTCAGAAGGAATGACATTACCGCCAGAACATTGCATTTTCATGAACAGTTTCAAGTCAAAACAGAAAGTCAAGTGTTGACAAAGCCTTTCTCAATGCTCATTGATTTTAGAGCTTTATGCAGTGCCATGCCGATAAAAGTTGAAGCTAATGCTATAATCACCCTTTCAATTGGATAAGTAAACGCAACAAGTTGCCAGTATGCCTCTATAACGTTAACGTTAGCCGTGAATAATGGCCACAAAGTCAACTCAAACGTAAATGAACCGGCGATTTGCCCGGCTAATGTGGAGACGAGAAACGTCGTGAAAAAGCCGAGAATATGCATACGGTTGCCTTTTGCATTTTTCATGTTATTGATAGCCCAAGACTGCATTGGAGAAATTAGAACTATAAATCCAAATATCTGAAACCACATTAGCGGTGGATAAAGCCATACTGGCCCAACAAAGGGACAGAAGCCGAAAAGCAATAGAAGTGAGAAATAAGTTAAGGTGCATAAATCCCGTCTTCCAGCCTGGATGGAACCAGCGAAAAAGGCGGCGGCAACGCCTGCGACAAGGCTTACATGGGAGAAAAATCCTGTTAGTAGTCCAATCGCTCCGCCTACGATTGTTGAAAATGCTCCGAGATATGGTCCGAGAATTACGCCTATGACTGGTGCCATGATGGCTGCCGCTGTTATGGCGTTACTGGGCAAACCAATTATTTGGAATATTGGAAATATGCAGAAAACAGCGTATAATGCCGAAAAGCTGATAACCAGAGCCAAATTTCGCGTATCCATCGCTATAAATCTTCGCCTTTTTATGTTCTCAAAGCTTCGCATGTAAATCCGGTCTTCTTTTTAATTCATTTAAAGCATTATGCTGGCTTGCAACTTGCTTATAAATAAATTGTACAGTATCGCAAAATTTAAGATATTAAAAGTCAAATAATCCTTATGGTGACGTTTGTGGGCAAGGCGGCTTGGCAAGTCCCATTGTATGTTTCAGTTACTTGGGTTTTAATGGTTGGTTACCAAATGTTCACAGAAACGGCTGTCAAGTCACTCATCAATTTTATCAATGTTTTTTGGCCTTTTGTTGGAGAATGGCTGTTTTCTAGGATGGGTATGCTAGTTTTTGTCTCCGCCTTTGCATGGGTCTTTGTGCTTTCATCCGTAATACCATCAGTCATTTTGGGCAGAGAGAGAAGCGTTTTAGTCCAGTTCTTTGTCTGCCTTTCATTGACATTTTTGGCTTTCATAGCCCTTGATTCCTTAAAGGCTTATGGAGGACATGTAATCAACTACATGTTAAGCTTTTCCACTTTGCTGGAGAATCCGTTTGCGGCGTTGGCCTATCTCTCAATGCCCTACATAATAATGCTTGCAATCGACCTCCAAACGAGAAGAAAAAACAAAAAGAAGAGAGAACTGGAAAACGTGACAAACGCTTATCTAAAGAACGCTGTAAACGCTGAACAAAAACGCCCAAGATTTAACAACCATTAACAGAGCTGAACACTGTGGAGCAGCCAACAGCTCGGCTTATAACGTTAACAACAGATTTTGGACTTGCAGACCCATATGTTGCCGAAATTAAGGCAGTCATTCTAGGCATAAACCCAAACGTGGAAATAGTTGACATAAGCCACCAAATAGAAAAGTTCAACACAAGAATGGGCGCATATGTCTTGGCAAGCGCGGCGCCACACTTTCCAAAAGGCACAATACATTTAGCCGTCATAGATCCATGTGTGGGAACAAAACGCAAACCAATCCTCATAGAGACGAAAAACAGCTTTTTCATTGGGCCAGACAATGGCGTACTAGCCTTGGCAGCCGAGAAACAAGGCATAAAAAATGTCTATGAAATAGCAAATCCAAAGTATATGCTCCCAAAAATTTCAGCAACCTTCCATGGAAGAGACATTTTCGCTCCAGCAGCCGCGCACCTATCAAAAGGGGTGCCGCCATCAGAGTTTGGACCCGAAGTCCGCCAAATTGTGAAACCACCATCCGCAAAAATCATTAGGAAAGGTGCTATGCTTGTGGGCGAGATTATTCACGTGGACGGCTTCGGAAACATAATCACAAACCTCACAGCGAAGGAACTAGAATCGCTTGGGATAAAAGAAAGCTTGAACGTAAAAATTGGAGAGACAGCGTTGAGGCTGAAGCTTTGTAGGGCTTATGCTGAAGTGAAAGCCAAAAAGCCACTGGCAATAATTGGTAGCCACGACTTTCTGGAGATATCCGTAAACCGAGGAAGCGCTGCTGAAATGTTTAAGGCTAAGGCTGGCGACAAAGTTATACTTTATCGCTTTTAGTTAGGTCCTTCAGCCTCTCAACACCGCCAATTTCCTTTATAAATTCAGCCACACTCTTTGGGACAAGTTCTTCCCAGTTTCCGTCTTTCAGCATCCTTTCCCTTATCTCCGTTGCAGAGTAAACCTTTCGCTTATGAAAGCGTATTAATTTAACCTCGTAACCAGCTTCCATGAAAAGCCTCCGTGTTAAAGGTTCATTAGAGTAAACAACATCGAACTGTGGTGTGTAGCCCTCAACAGCTGAAACCCAAACCATATGGATGTGGACATCTGGAACTGGCACGATCCATATGCGGCTTAAATCTATTCCAGCTTCCTCCAAAGCGTTTCGAATCATGACGATTCTTTCGCCGGTTGTGAAAGGGTTATCGATGCGGTGGCTGTACTGTGCACTGCCAACAACAATAACAAGCTCGTCAACTTCCTTCAAAATGTTCTCTATAACGCTAAGGTGCCCCTTATGAAAGGGCTGAAACCTTCCGACAAAAAGACCACGCCTAACCATGAAACCACTCTTTTCTCTAAATTCAGCCATTCGCTTTTATTATTTACGTTTAAAACTTTAACGCTTCCTTTGAAGCCTTTCCCAAGACAAACTCCACGGGAAAAATTTTCAACTTACCTCCATCTACGGGTATTTCACGTTCTTTGCTGTAGCCTCTCTTTTCACGGCTCAATATTTCCAGCTTAACCTTTAAGCCTCCACCATACCCGCCTAAAGAAAAGTCTGAAGCCACAACTCTATGGCAAGGAATAATGAGTGGAAATGGATTTGAAGCCATAACCCGCCCAACAGCCCTTGGGCTTCCACCAACAGCCCTAGCAACAGCTCCATAAGAAGTCACATAGCCAACTGGAATTTGAGCAGAGGCTCTCAGAACCCTTTGCATATAGCTTGATAAAGATTCAATATTTAAGGAAAACTTGTTGTATGCATCCTTGCCACGGTAAATGTCCCTCAATGTGGCAACAACATGCTCGGCGAGAAATGTGTCTTCTCTTGAGTACTGAAATGGGACATTAAAGGGGATGTTTCTCAATAAACTGCGCAGAACCAGTTCCTGGCTCGGTGCAAATGCGGTGGCAAAAACACTTTCATCATTGCATGCCACCCCAAACCAGACGCCACCAATGTTTTTTGTGCTAAGCGTAATCATCGTGCCGCCTCTTGAAAAGTTATAAAGCTGCGTCTATTTTAGCTCTATGGAGGAAGCGGTTTTGGAGTATGTTGAAAGAAAAACCACCTATTTCAGGTATTGCGGCGAGATAAACACTAAAAAAGTTCTTGAAGCTGCAAAGACACGATGCTTAGAAATAGGTATAGGAAAAGTTGTGATTGCCTCTGAAACTGGGAGAAGCGCTATAAAAGCACTTAACATATTTAACGGGACAAGCATTCAATTAATTGTTGTAACCCACTATCCAGCTGAAACGTGGGGACCTAAAGGGAACATACCTATAGGATTAAAACGCGAGGAGTACGTCCAAAACTTGAAAAAGCTTGTTGAGAAGGGCTGTAAAATAGTTCAAGGCACAAGACCCTTTGCTCCACCATCACGCTCCATATTTTGGGAGCACCCAACACCAGAGGGAGTAATTGATAAAACCCTCGAAATTTTTGGAGCCGGTACAAAAATAGCTATAGAAGCAGCAATTATGGCGACAGACGCGGGGGAAGCGGAGGAGGGTGAAGAGATAATATCATGTGCAGGCACGTACAAAGGCTTGGACACAGCCATTGTTGTTAAAACCGCCTACAGTATGAACTTCTTTAAAAATTTCGAAGTTAGGGAAATTATAGCCAAACCACTGTGCCGCGTTAAAACACTCCCAGAGTTTAAGTATGAAAATTGGAAGGGCGATCTGGAAAGCTATTACTCACAGCTGGGAAGACATTAAGTTTAATAGTTGGCTCGCATATCACGTGGAAAGGTGAAGACAGCGTGGAAAAGGAAGGGCAAATGCCCCAATACTTATGGGTTCCAGGCGCGACCACCGTGGGCATAGTTTGCAAAGACAGCGTTATCCTTGCCTCTGAAAAGCGAGTTTCATATGGATATTTGGTTGTTAGCAGAGGCGGCAAAAAGGTCTTCAAAATAACAGACCACATTGGCGCGGCATGCGCTGGACTGGTCTCAGACATGCAAATTTTGGTGCGGGAAGTTGAGGCTTACGCAAACTTGTACAGTATGGATGTTGGAAGACCGATATCAGTTAGGTCAGCCGCCAAACTCATGTCAAACCTGCTTTTTGCTAATAGGCTGGCGCCACTCATAACCCAAACAATTGTTGGAGGAATAGACGACGAAGGAGCCTCGCTTTACGTGTTGGATGTTTTAGGCTCAGTTATTCCAGATAAGCTCGCCGTTGTGGGTTCAGGAACAGAAATAGCTATGGGCGTTCTTGAAGAAAGTTATAGGGAAGGCTTGAGCATGGAGGAGGGCAGAGAACTCGTCGTAAGGGCGATAAAATCTGCTATTAGCAGAGACATAATGAGCGGCGATGGCATAGACTTCCTATTCATAACAAAAGATGGAACCCGTGAGGAATCAATAAAATTCTAAAAGTAAAATAGCCTATTAAAACCGGGGATAAACGACTTGTCTTTCAACTTAAGCCTAGAAGAGGGGGAAATTCTCGTCAAACTTGCGCGCAACGCGGTGGAAGGATATCTAAAAACGAGAAGACGCATACACGTCCCAGAGGGCATATCTGAAAAATTGATGCGGCCATGCGGCGTGTTTGTGACAATAAACAGCATTGAAAGTGGAGAAAAGGAGCTGCGGGGATGCATAGGGCTTCCTTACCCAACAACCCCGCTAGCCCAAGCAGTTATAGAATCCGCCATAAGCTCAGCAACACAAGACCCAAGATTTTATCCCCTCTCCCTAAACGAGTTGGAAAAGGTCGTTTTCGAGGTAAGTGTGCTAACCCCGCCGCAACTTGTTGAGGTTGAAAAGCCAAATGAGTATCCATCAAAAATTAAAGTCGGCGTAGACGGGTTGATTGTTGAAATGGGAATTTATAAAGGGCTCCTTCTACCGCAAGTGCCGGTGGAGTGGAACTGGAATGAAGAAGAGTTTTTATGTCAATGCTGTGTAAAGGCCGGACTGCCCCCAGACTGCTGGCTTATGAAAGGCACAAAGGTTTACAAGTTCCAAGCCATAATTTTTGAGGAAGAAAAGCCACGAGGTGAAGTTAGGCGGAAAACCCTCGGCGGGAAATAGGCTCATGCGGGTTTACTTCGCCCCATGCGGCATAGGACTTGGACATGTAGGAAGATGTGTACCAATTGCCAGAAGACTTCAAGAACAAAACATTCGAGTAGTATTTTCAACATACCGTGAAGGAATCCCCTACGTCAAGCATGAGAAACTTCCCCTCTTTAAGGCACCACCAATAGGCTTCCAAGTAAGACCAGACGGAACAATAGACTTTAAACAGACAGCTGTTAATCCAGGGCCATTCCTAGCCTCCTTCACCCTTATGAAGCAAGTTGACGCTGAATTATATGCAATTGAAAGTTTTGATCCAGATGTTGTTGTTTCAGATTCCCGTGCCTCCCCATTGCTAGCCGCAAAGATCCTCAGAAAACCAAGAATTTGCATTCTAAACCAGTTTCAGCCAATAATACCGCGTAGAAAACGCTTCCTAAGGTTGGCAAGACTTGCAGACTCAATTGCCCTAACCCTTATCGGAAAAATATGGACCAGCGGAGACACAGTTTTAATACCAGATTTTCCCCAGCCATACACGATTTGCGCTGGCAACCTGAACATCCCGAAAGCTTACCAGAAGAAGGTCTGCCTAATAGGGCCTATTTTACCAGTTCGCCCAGAAAAATTACCTGATAAGAATAAGATCCGAAAAATGCTAAATCTGCCTCAAAATATGCCCGTCATTTTTGCGCCCATTAGCGGAAGCGTAAAGGAGAAGGCGTTTCTAATTGGAATTTTAAGGAAAATCTTGATGCTTTTTCCAAAAGATTACGAAATTGTTTTGTCAATGGGCTACCCAAATGTGGATGCTAATCCCGTGCGTTATGGTAACCTAACAATTTATAAGTGGATTCCAAATCGTTTCGAATACTTGAAGGCATGCGACCTAGTTATAAGCCGAGCCGGGCACGGCACAATAACCCAGTGTATGTGTTATGGCAAACCCATGATTCTAGTACCCACGCCAAACCATACAGAACAGATAAACAACGCTGCTCAAGCCAAGAAAATTGGTGTTGCAAAAGTGATTCAGCAAGAAAACTTGAGCCTAAACAAGCTGCTCAAAACTGTCAAGCAAACCCTCACAGCAGAAAACGTTGAGAAACTTGAACAGGTTCAAGCCGAAGTTTTAAAATATGATGGATTGGAAAATGCCGTTAGCACGATAATAGAAATGGCCAACAAAAGCTAGAATAAGCTTATAAAGGTAAATACTTTTTAGGCTTTTGCACTAAATTGGAAGTATGTTCTTGCCAAGAGAAATTTTGGAGGAAAAACTTAGACAAATACTGACTGAAGACGTTGGACAGGGAGACGTAACCTCAACCCTAATAGTTCCAGAAGGATGCAGTGTGGAAGCGGAGATTATTGCTAAAGAACGTGGTGTAGCCGCTGGAATAGAAGAGGCTGGGGTTCTTCTCGAAAGCCTAGGCTTGAAATTTGAGGCTTTGGTCAAGGATGGAGATGAAATAAAGCCAAAACAAGTGTTGATGAAAATTTACGGCGACGCCAGAACATTATTGGCTGTGGAGCGAACATTATTAAACATTGTTTCGAGAATGAGCGGCATAGCCACAACCACTCGAAGGCTCGTTGAGAAAGTCAGAAAGGCGGGATACAAGACCATAATTGCATGTACACGAAAAACGGCGCCAGGACTACTATACTTTGATAAGAAGGCGGTTTCGCTAGGCGGAGGCGACACCCATAGGCTTCACTTGGATGATATGATTCTAATAAAAGACAACCATATCAGAATTGCTGGAAGTATTGAAAAGGCTGTCAGAACTGCCAAGGAAAAGGCTTCCTTCAGCAAAAAAGTTGAGGTTGAAGCGTCTGGCATAGAGGAGGCTTTAGCAGCGGCGAAAGCCGGAGCAGACATAATAATGCTTGATAATTTTTCGCCAAAACAGATTAAAAGGGCTGTTGAAAGGTTGAGAAAGGCTGGCTTTTTAGGAAAAGTCCTGTTAGAGGCAAGCGGAGGGATAACAGCCGAAAACGTTGTAGCATTCGCATCAACCGGAGTGGACATTGTAAGTCTCGGCGAAATAACAGACAGCCCAAAAGCATTGGACATAAGCCTCGAAATCACAAAAATAAAGGCGTAGAACTATCGTTCAAGAACTGACAATATCAGAATTATGATGTTTAGCGTTGCATGAGCAGATGCACAAACAGTATAGGAGCGCCACCGGTAATAAACAAAGCCTAAAACAAGCCCTATAAGAAATGCGGCAATCGTATAAACTCCTTGAGGATCAAAGTGGAGAAGAAGACCGAAAGCGAAGGCGGATGCAACCAAAGCCGTCCACGGCGAGTATTTGCTGCCTATGGCTGTTTGTAAAAAGCCCCTAAAAGTGAATTCTTCAAATATTCCCGCCGAAATCAAGGTGGCGGCAACAAAAAATAGTCCATCAGCGGAACCTATCATTTCAGATATCCTTCTGTTGCTTTCTTCAACAGCCTTACTTGGACCAAATAGCGAGGTTAACGCGATCATTATAGCTAAGTCAAAATAGACAAGAAGCGACCCTATGGTTACACCTAACAATAGGTTCCGGGGATTAAGCTCAAGCCCTATGTATTTTTTAATGTCTATTCCCTTTGAAAGCATATATCCCAAGGGAACAACGGCAAGGAGCAGTTCTCTAGCAACCATTGCAACGCCGTAATTTAAGCTGGCGATCGACCCTGCCAAAAACATTGACAGTAAGAGGCTTGCAATCACCGCTAATAAGGCTTCACTGACTGGTATTTTTGGGCTTTCATTAGCTTCACCCGTCATCTTAAATCCTTTCTGGAGTTATCTTCAGTGTCCGAAAGCCCCTTGTAACCGGATTTAAAATCTCCGCAATATTAACCTTCTTTAGGACGTTTGTGTTGTCGAATGCGTATCCTCTTACATCATGTTCAGCAGCCATTAAAGAATAGACGTAAACCTTGTTTTCTTTGAACCTTGGCTGGCATTTTAAAGGTAGACCAAGCATTAACGGGCTGTTTTCTTTCACAGCTTTTTCAGACGCGTATATTATGGCATAGGCTCCGGCAGTTAGTTCCGCCACTCTTACTGGTATGCTATCCTTGCCTATTGCTAGGGTTTCAACGCCGTATTTTTGTGTTATTTCACCTGCGATTTTTCTAAGCCTTGGAAGAATTTTTATTAAGTTGCTTTTAGCCTTGCTGGAAATTTTCAAGTTTGAAAATTGTATAGGCGAAAGCTGCTCAAGCGGGATGGCTCCAAGTGATATGTCAAGATGTACAACGTCTGCTCCCATTCTTGCGACTAGTTGTTTGCATAGTTCTGCCTCATGCACTATAACTTCGTGGCTGTCTCCAGCGTCTGCAAAGACTGGTTTAGCTAGGCACTCGCTTGGTTCTCTATAAGGCGGTTTAACCAAGACAGCAGCAGTAGCCACAATATATATGGGTTCAAACTTTTCATTTAAAATGGCAGCTGAGGAATCAGCAGCAACTATATTCAAATTTTTCACCTATCCTTAATAGTGGTTTTAAATGATTTAGCTCTACCGCCCATCATCCTTTTAAGCGCATTCCCAAAATGAAAATTTCAGAACTTTTTGCCCTGCTCGCCTTAGGCTTTATTACCTTCACATCCTCAAAGCACCGCCTAACAACGCCTACAAAATCGCTTAGCATGTCTCCTTGAAAGACTTTCACGAAAAAGTTTCCGCGGGGTTTTAAAGTTTCCAAGGCTATTTCAAGCGCCTTTTGTGCAAGGTCTATTTGGCGGGCGTGGTCAAGCTCCCATATCCCGGAAATGTTTGGCGAGACATCTGAAATAACAGCGTCCGCTTTTCTGGGCAGCAACTCTAAAATTTGTTTTGCAATGTCTAGTTCTGTTATGTCGCCTATTATTGTTCTGACGTTTTTCTCCGGGAATGATTCTATTGGTTTTATATCTACTCCCAAAACAAAGCCCTCGGCTCCAACAATTTTTCTTGCAGCTTGTATCCATCCGCCCGGGGCGGCGCCTAAGTCGACGACAACGTCGCCTTCTTTGATAAAGTGGTATTTTTCTACTGCTTGTAAAAGCTTGTAGGCTGCTCTTGAACGGTATTTCTCTTCTTTTGCTTTTCTATAATAGTAGTCCCTTTTGCGTTCTTGTATCCATGCTTTAGGCAAAACTAGCTGTCACCTAATATTTTGTACTCACCTTCAGCCAAGCGTATAAGCCAATCTGTCAGTTTTTCGCAGTTTTGCGGCGTTATTGTGCCTGTTGGTCCGCATCTTGGCGTGTCTGGGCACATAATGCATGGGCAATCAGCTATTGAGTTTATTGATGCTGGAAGCCTTTTTGGGTAAAGCCTGTAAGTCCATCTTCCGTTTCGGAGTTCTCTTTCTCTGCGTATTAAGCCCTTGCTTTCAAGTTTTAAGGCTATTCTTGAGCCCTCTCTGCTGCTGGCTCCGAGTTTTCTCCATAGTTCAGACTGGAGCAACCCCTCGTTTCCAGAGCTCATTATTATCTGTAAAGCCTTCTGTTCTAAATCATTGTGTTTTGGCATCTTTTTCTCCATTTCCACGCAGATATATAGGTGTTCTCAAATAAATTATGTATGTCCAAAGATAAAATAATTTAGGTGGAAAGAGGGCGAACCAGCAGTGCCGGCGAGAACAAGAGAGGGTTACTGTCTTGGCATTGAAAGCACGGCAGACGACTTCAGCGTTGGAATAGCCACTTTTAAAGGAGAAATTTTGGCAAACGTGATAAGCGCTTACATGCCCCCAGAAGGCGGAATACACCCAAGAGAAGCCGCGCGGCATCACGCTGAAGTTGCAGACAAAGTTCTTGAAGAGGCGTTCCAAAAATCTGGAGTAAAGCCCAAAGACGTAAAAGTCGTAGCCTTTTCGCAAGGACCGGGATTAGGTCCATGCCTTAGAACTGGCGCCACAGTTGCAAGAGCCCTAGCCTCTTATCTAGGTATTCCTCTTGTTGGCGTTAACCACTGTGTGGCGCACATAGAAGTGGGCAAATTAAAAACTGGCGCTGTGGACCCCGTAACGCTTTATGTTTCTGGCGGAAACACTATAGTGGCTGC
Source organism: uncultured Candidatus Bathyarchaeia archaeon (assembly GCA_964573785.1). Classification (GTDB taxonomy): domain Archaea; phylum Thermoproteota; class Bathyarchaeia; order Bathyarchaeales; family Bathycorpusculaceae; genus JAGTQI01. The sequence continues at coordinate 45,971 of CAZNKF010000005.1, read as the reverse complement.
CTTTGATTCTGGGCGCTACAGGGTTTTCGGTGAAACATTGGACATAGCCCTTGGAAACTGCCTAGACGTGTTCGCAAGAGAAGCTGGCTTAAGACAAAAGCCCGGCGAACCCTTTGGAGCTGTTGTGGAAAAGCTTGCCAAGGACGGGCGGAAGCTTATTTCGCTGCCATATACTGTGAAGGGCATGGACATGTCCTTCAGCGGCTTGCTCACAGCGGCGGTTAACATACTAAAAAGGGGTGAGAGTAGACTGGAGGACTTGTGCTACAGCCTCCAAGAAACAGCCTTCTCCATGGTTACGGAGGTTACGGAAAGAGCCCTAGCCCATACAGAAAAGAAGGAGGTGCTGTTGACGGGCGGTGTAGCCGCAAATAAGAGGCTTCAAGAAATGATCAGGTCGATAGCCAAAGAGCATAACGCCAAATTCTGTGTTGTGCCAAGCCATTTTGCCATAGACAATGGCGCCATGATAGCTTGGACCGGCGTTTTAGCCTTCACACACGGCATTGTAACGCCAATCCATGAAAGCTTCGTAAAGTTGAGGTGGCGGCTTGAAGAGGTTGAAGTTCCTTGGGTGAAATAAGCCAGCCTAGGCTGATTAAAAGGGGAGCTGAAGCGTGTATATACCTTGCGGATTGGCATGGCAGAAAAGTGGTGATGAAAAAGAGGCTGCCCAAAAAGTATAGGGTTTCAACACTAGACGAGCAAATAAGAGCCTATAGAACGATTCACGAGCCTCAACTAATGCATGAAGCCAAAAAGGCTGGTGTGCCCACACCAACAATTTATTTGATTGACGCGAAAAACGCCACAATAGTAATGGGGTTCGTAGAAGGCGAACAAGTAAAACTGTTGTTGGCTAAGGTTTCTGAAAGCGAAAGGCATATTTTGTGTCGTAAAATAGGCGAATTAATTGGTAGGCTGCACAAAAGCGGGATCGTTCACGGCGACTTAACAACTTCAAATATGATTCAAACTCCTGAAGGCAAAATTTTCTTTGTAGATTTTGGGCTTGGCGAGAAAACAAAGGAGCTTGAAGCAAGAGGCGTAGATTTACATTTGATGAAAAGGGCATTGCAAAGCACCCATCTCCAGTTTGCAGAAAAGTGCTTCAGCGCCGTAATTGAGGGTTATGCAGGTGTTTTTGAGGCTAATGAGGTGAAAAATGTTTTAGATAAAATAAGGGAAATAGAGAGGAGAGGACGTTACATAGCTGAAAGAAGAGGTGAATAAGACATGATAAAAAGAGTTTGGTGCGTAACCTTTTATGTTTCAGACTTGAAAAAGGCGGCAAAGTTCTATGAGGAAGTTCTTGGCTTGGAAAAGAAATACGAGTTTTCAAGCTATGTTGGTTTTGAGTGTAATGGGGTCGAAATAGGGTTAATTCCAAAACTTAAGGAAGGAGAACGTGTTGCTCCACTTTCGCTGTCCGTGGAATTTTTGGTGGATGATGTTGAAAAATTCTACAACGAATTAAAGCGCAAGAATGTAAGGTTTGTTAAGGAATTGCATGAAGAGCCTTGGGGTGGAAAACAAGCCACATTTACAGACCCTGATGGAAACATTTTAGAAATTGTGCAGATCAATTGGGAAAAATACTTTAGTGTGCCGGCTGAAGGAGCTAAAAAGAAACGTGAGCCAGAATGAGTTTTCAGTTAAAAGGCAAGGTCATATTCTTCGCAACAAACAACGTTAACAAGTTCAATGAAGCCCGCGAGGTCTTAAGCCGCTACAAGATAGCTGTAGGCATGATAAGAGTCAAAACCCTTGAAATCCAAAGTGAAAACCTCGAAGAAATCGCGAAAACAAGCGCCATCTACGCCTTCAAACAGTGTGGTCTCCCCCTAATAGTTGAGGATGCCGGACTTTTCGTTGAAGCCTTAAACGGCTTTCCAGGACCCTACTCCTCCTATGTTTACAAGACCATAGGCAATGAGGGCTTGTTGAGACTTTTGGAGAAAAGTGCTAATAGAAAGGCGAAATTTCAGTCGGTGGTGGCATACTTCTCCGAGGAACTGGACGCTCCAATATGCTTTAAGGGGGAGGTTGCGGGTGAGATAACTGAAGAGTTGCGGAGAGAAGGCCATTTCGGCTTTGGTTTTGACCCAATATTTAAGCCAACTAACAGTTCAAAAACCTTCGCTGAGATGAGCATCTCTGAAAAGAACAAGTATTCCCATAGGGCAAGAGCCTTTCAAAGGTTTGCAAAATGGTACAAAACCTAAAGGTTTAGGCGAACAGTTTAAGTTGTCTTTTCACCAATAAGTTTAAGTGGAAAAGAGACATCGAAGGTCTTAAATATCCGTCTAACCTCGCTTTTACAGAACTTAAAAGGGATAACGGTATGCCGAAACAGGAAAAGGGCAAATCCCATTCAACAAGACCCGTCAGCAAACGCCCTCCAAGCTGGTGCAAATACCAGCCGGAAGAGGTGGAAGCCCTCGTCATCAAGCTGGCAAGGGAGGGGCATCCTCCAAGCCGCATAGGGACAATTCTAAGGGACCAATACGCCATTCCCTTAGTTAAACAATTAGCCGGCAAGACTATAACCCAAATACTTAAGGAGGCTGGACTTGTACCATCGATACCTGAAGACCTTGGGAATCTGCTAAAGAAGGCGGCGAGGCTTTCAGCTCATCTTGAAAAGCATAGGAAGGACTTACACAACAAAAGGGCTTTGCAGCTTGTAGAGGCGAAAATTTACAAGCTTGCAAGATATTATAAGCGGGAGGGTGTTTTGCCTCCAAACTGGAAGTACGAGCCGAAAATAGCATCAATAGCCTAGAATTCAGCATCTAGCCTATCCCACTTTCCTTTAATTATCTATCCTCACGTTATACTGTGATGGAAATGGTGTTGGAAGAAAAACAAATCGCAAAATTCTTCGACCGCGTTTCAGATGCCGCTAAAACAATTTTAGAAGTGGTTAAAGAGGATGGTTTTATCCATGTTTTTTCGCATTTAGATGCTGATGGGGTCGCAGCTGCTGGCATCATTGGGAAAGCCCTTTACAGGCATGATGCGAGGTTCCGCATTAGGATAACTCAGTGGGTTGACGAAAAACTGGTAGCTGAGATACTTCAAGAAAAGCCTCAAATGGTAATTTTCACAGATCTTGGAAGCGACTACGCAAGCCTACTTAGGCAGAAAACTCAAGACGTAAAAGTTGTTGTTTTAGACCATCATCAGCTCAGCGGAGAACCAAGTAACGATTTTCCATGCGTTAATCCTCACTTGTTCGGCATCGATGGAGCGCGAGACATTAGCAGCGCTGGTGTAACCTTTTTTGTGGCTAAAGCAATTGACAAGGTTAACATGGATTTGGCTCCAATAGCCGTTGTTGGGGCACTCGGGGACTTGCAGGACAAGTATGACCAGCGAATGCTCGGAGGACTTAACGAGAAAATAGTGGAAGATGCCAAAAGCCAAGGACTTTTGACGGTTGAGAAGGATCTAATATTCTTCGGTAGGGAAACCCGCCCAATCCATAAAACATTGGCGTCCGCAACAAACCCGTTTATTCCTGGCATAAGTGGAGAAGAAGACAAAAGCTTGGCTTTTCTTGCGAGCATTGATATAAAGCCAAAATACGGCGATAAGTGGCGGGCATTAAGAGACCTTTCGGAAGATGAAAAAAGGAGGCTCTGCTCGGCACTGGCTGAGTACTTGCTCTCGAAGGGGCTGCACTACGAAATATCAAATCTCATAGGGCATGTTTACACTTTCAGCAAAGAAGAGCCTTGGACACCCTTAAGAGATGGAAGGGAGTTCGCAGTCTTACTTAATGCTGTTGGGCGTATGGACAAGCCTGGTGTCGGCGTGGCGATTTGCATGGGCGACAGAGGACCAGCCCTCGAAGAAGCCAACAAAATCCTTGAGGAGTATAGGCGTACAATTAATAGGTATTTAGGCTGGATTATGGAGAAGCCTGAGAGAATAAGGGAGATGGAGAACATTTACGTTGTTTATGGCGAAGACTTTATAGACGACAAGATTGTTGGGGCAATCTCGTCGATTCTCACAACAAGCCTTCCAAACCCCGAAAAACCCCTCATCGCTTATGCAGACGTCAAGGAGGAGGGACTTGTGAAGGTTTCAGCAAGAACCATAGACGCCACAACCTCTAAGGGCGTGAATCTCGGAGAAGTAATGCAAGTTGCAGCCGAAAAATGCTTGGGAAAGGGTGGAGGTCACAATGTGGCTGCTGGCGCCCAAGTCCCAATGGAAAATGTGGAAACTTTCATAAAGCTTGTAAATGAGCTTGTTGGGAAACAGTTGGCTGGGGAGAAGATTGGAAGCTGAAATCATAATAAGCTATGACAATGTGGAAAGTGCCAAGGCGGTTGCAGAGGCTGTTTCGCCTGATAACTTTAAAGTGCCACCTGGCTTGTCCATAAAAACTGAAAGGGAAGGCAGCAATGTTGTGACACGTGTAAAATGTGGAAGGAAGCTTCAAACTTGTATTGCGACTGTCGACGATTTACTTTTCGCCGTATCGTTGGCGGAGAAAACTCTAAAAACTGCGCGGAAACTTGAATAGTTGGTTTCAACATGTTGGACATTAAGTTAATTCGTGAAAACCCTGAGCTTGTGAGGGAGAACTTAAAGAGAAGGGGAGAACCAGAATTTTTGAAGATGTTAGATGAGCTAATAGAATGCGACATGCTCTGGCGCCGGCACTTGACAAGGCTTAACGACCTGCGGCGGGAGAGAAACCGCATAACAACGGAAATAGCAACTTCAAAAAAGAAGGGTGTAGATGCCACTGTAATAGTTTCTAGGGCTAAGGAAATAGACAAAGAAATATCGAGCTTGGAGCGGTTGGTTGGCGAGTATGAGGAGAAGGTGTACTATTACCTTGTGAGGCTTCCAAACCTTCTACATGATTCTGTTCCAGTAGGTAAGGATGAGCATGACAATGTCACTGTAAGGACTTGGGGAGAAATACCGCTATTCAATTTTCCAGTTAAGGACCACATAGAGCTTGGACTAAGCCTAGACATAATGGACATTGAAAGGGCTGGAAAAATTGCCGGAGCAAGATTCTTTTACCTTAAAAGGGAAGGAGTCTTGCTCGACGTTGCCCTGTTAAATTTTGCGTTAGAGGAAATGGTTAAGAAGGGTTACACGCCCATAGAACCGCCCTTCATGATGAGGCGTAAACCTTACGAGGGAGTCACAGCCCTCAGCGACTTTGAGGATAGCCTCTACAAAATTGAGGATGAAGACCTTTACCTTATTGCGACTTCGGAGCATCCTATGGCGGCAATGTTCATGGACGAAGTTTTAAAGGCTGAAGACTTGCCAATAAGATTCGTTGGCATAAGCCCCAACTTCAGAAAGGAAGCGGGCGCCCACGGCAAAGACACACGTGGGATTTTCCGCACCCACCAGTTTAACAAGGTTGAACAGTTCATATTCTGTAAACCAGAAGAGTCTTGGAAATTCCATGAGGAACTTATCAGAAACGCAGAGGAGCTTATTCAAAAGCTTGACCTGCCATATCGTGTCGTGAATGTCTGCACTGGCGATATTGGAACTGTTGCTGCTAAAAAATATGATGTTGAGGTTTGGATGCCAGCGCAAAACGCGTATAGGGAGATAATTTCATGTAGCAACTGTACTGATTATCAAGCTCGGAGGTTAAATATACGGTATAGGGAAAGAGATGGGGAACCGCCGAAGGGTTTTGTGCATACGCTTAACTCCACAGCACTAGCCACTGGAAGAACCATCGTGGCAATACTGGAAAACTATCAGCAGGCGGACGGTTCAGTGGTTATTCCAGAGGTTTTGAGAAAATATATGGGTGGATTGGAAAAAATAGAGGTGAAAAGGTAAAGTTTAATACTCTCGTGATGTGACTTTTCTCCGCTATTAAGGATGGATAATGCGTTGTCCACGAAGAAGGTAAGGGATAAGTGGCGTAGTAAATCATGGTACACGATTGTTGCCCCACCATACTTCGGAAACGTTGAGCTAGGCGCAATCCCAGCAGACGAACCAGAAAAACTCATTGGAAGAGTTATTGAAGCAACACTTTACGACGTCACTGGTGACTTTTCCCACCAGTACTTGAAACTATACTTCCAAGTTGCACAAATAGAGGGAAAAACAGCCCGCACCATGTTTAAAGGACACGAATATTCAAGGGATTATCTTAGAAGCCTTGTGAGACGAAGAACGACAAAGGTTGATGGAATTTTCAATGTTTCAACAAAAGACGGATACAGATTCAGGATAGCGGTCTGCGCCTTCACTCTTTCAAGGATTAAGACTTCGCAGGAACATGCCATACGCAAAATTATGGCGAAAATAGTTGAGGAGAAAAGCGCCGTCCTAACAATGGACCAATTCGTCCAAGAAATGGTTCTGGGAAAAATCGCATCGGACATTTATAACGAAGCAAGAAAAATTGTGCCACTTCGTCATGTTGGCATCCGAAAGTCGAAGCTTCTAACGCAAGTAACCCAGCTGCAAGTGCCACTGCAAAGTGCTGAGCAGCAAAGTTAGCCTTCGGCAACTTTTTTGCCGTATTCGTAGCCTATTTCAAAGGCTTTTAAGTTCAGCGTCTCAGTTCCTTTTGGAACATTAGCCTTAATAGACTCTTTTAGGGCTTCCTTGTCCACTATTTGTGTTATTGCTGTGAATGCTCCCAACATGACAACGTTTGCAACTATTCTTCTTCCAAGTTCTTCAGCCATTCTCGTGGCTGGAACGCGAAAAACTTTCGCGCCTTCAAATTTCTTCTCGTTGGGAATCATGTCTGGGTCAAGTATTATTATCCCGCCCTTTTTCACAGTTTCCGCATATTCGTTGTAGGCGTGTTGGGACATCACCACTAAAATGTCCGGCTCGGTAACCTTTGGAAAGTCAATTTCGTCATCAGCTATTACAACTTCGGAGCGGCATGCCCCACCCCGCGACTCTGGACCATAAGACTGTGTTTGCACAGCTTGCTTTCCACCATATATACATGCGGCTGCAGCCACCATAATCCCAGACTTAATTATTCCCTGTCCACCGAAACCTGCAAATCTAATTTCAACACGCATAATGGCTCACCTACTCCCCGCCCTCCTTCATTATTTGCGCCATTTTATTGTGCAGTAACTCCTCATAAGTTGGCTTCTCGATATCCACAAATTCTCCAACAATTATCTTTTCAAGGGTTATTTCTGCCTTTGCCGGGTTCGAGAAGTTGGCGATTATCGCCGCCTTCTTGAACCATTCCATCATTTCAAGACCTGTTCGCATTTTGTTGTGGCGTCCGTAGATTTCTGGGCATGGCGATATAACCTCTATGAAGGAGAAGCCCTTCCTTTGCAGAAGCTTCTTAATAGACATTGTCAGCATCCGCACATGAAGGGTTGTCCACCTTGCCACATAAGTTGCGCCTGCTGCCGCTGCCAAATGAACTAGATTGAATGGGTGCTCTATGTTTCCGTAGGGGGTTGTTGTTGTCAATGCATCTAATGGTGTTGTCGGTCCAACCTGCCCGCCGGTCATCCCATAGTTGAAGTTGTTGGCGCATATCACTTTAACTCCAATGTTTCTCCTTGCAGCATGTATGAAGTGGTTTCCTCCTATTGCGAAAAGGTCGCCATCGCCACTTATAACGACAACTTCCAACTCTGGGTTTGCAAGTTTAACGCCTGTTGCAAAGGCTATGGGGCGTCCATGGGTCGTGTGGAAGGAATCCACATTCGTGTAGCCTGCAGCCCTTCCAATACAGCCTATCCCTGAAACAACAACAAGCTTGTCCATGTTTATCTGCAACTCGTCAATCGCATGCACAAAGGCGTTAAGTATTATGCCGTTTCCGCATCCGGAACACCATATGTGGGGCATCATGGCGGCTCTCAAATATTTTGAAAGGGGATGCTGTTCAACGGCTTCTGTCATCTGTTGTGCCTCCCTATAAATTCGAGAATTTCCATCGGCGTATGAGGCTCCTCACCCAATTTTGGTAAGTGAAAAACTGGTGTCCCCTTTGCAGCCCTTTCAACTTCTCTCACCATCTGTCCACAATTCATTTCCGGGACAATCATTGCCTTGGCTCTTTCAGCAGCCTTTGCTAAGTGCTTTCCTGGGAAAGGCCATAGGGTGATTGGGCGGAGAAGCCCGGCTTTTATGCCTTGCTGTCTTGCTTTTCTTACAGCGCTTAGGGCTGCTCTTGCAACTATTCCATAGGCAAAAACCACTATTTCCGCATCGTCTAGCATTTGCTCTTCAACGCGGATTATTTTGTCAGCGTTCTTCCTTATTTTGTCGCAGAGTCTTTGCACAAGCCTTGTTTGCACCTCTGAGCTTTGTGTGCGTGGATAACCATACTCGTCGTGGGTTAAGCCTGTTGCATGAAAACGGAAGCCTTCTCCAAAACAGGCCATGGGCGGAACCAAATCGTCGTCAGGTATGAAGGGTGCATACTTGTCTGGCGATGTATTAGGTTTTTTGCGGTTAACAATCCTTATCTTATCAGCTGGTGGTATAACCACTCTTTCCCACATGTGGGCGACAACCTCGTCAGCCATCACAAGTGTTGGAACACGGTAGGTTTCAGCCAAGTTGAAGGCTTCTATTGTTAAGTCAAACATTTCCTGAACAGAGGAAGGCGCCAAAGCGATAATTTCATAGTCACCATGGGAACCCCACTTGGCTTGCATAACGTCCTGTTGTCCCGGAAGGGTCGGCTGTCCAGTGCTTGGTCCTCCACGCATTACGTCAACGATTACGCATGGGGCCTCTGTCATGGCAGCCAAGCCAATGTTCTCCTGCATTAGGCTGAAACCAGGTCCGGAGGTGGCTGTCATAGCCTTTAAGCCAGCGTAGGATGCGCCTATAACTGCGGCTATTGAGGCTATTTCATCTTCCATCTGAATGTAGATTCCTCCAACTTTCGGCATTCTGGCAGCTATATGCTCGGCTATCTCTGTTGCAGGTGTTATTGGGTATCCAGCAAAGAATCGGCATCCGGCTGCTATGGCGCCTTCTGCGCATGCAATGTCGCCGCTCATGAAGTGCACACCGGTCAAAATAGCTTTTTCATCAGCCATTTAGCATCCATCCTTACATTGTTTCTCCTTAACGAAAATTGCAAAGTCTGGGCAAACAGCAGTGCAGAAACTGCATAGAATACAGCTTTTTTCATCAACAACTCTTGGGGGATGAACCCCTCTCGCATTAATTTCATCAGATTCCTCCAAAACTTTTTTGGGACAGTATTGGATGCAGAAGCCGCAACCCTTACACTGGTCTTTTAATATGTGGATTTCAGCCTTAGGCCTCGAAACCTTCTCAATGTCTAACGGTGTTCTCCAAAATCTTTCCGGCATTTTAGGTCCCCCCGGCTTTTTGGAAAACTTTTTTGGCGAGTTCTATCTCATCTGGGGTTACGCTTTCCACGATCTTCTGCATTTCGTAAATTTTGGAGGCAAACCTTTCTCCTTCAGCCGCTGAAACCCATAACAATTGAAGTCTCTCCTTGTTTAACCTATTCTGTTCCATCTTTTTCCATAAACGTTCCACACGCCTCTGCGCGTGATAGTTAGCATTAATATAATGGCAGTCTCCAGGGTGGCAGCCCGCCACAAGGACTGCAGCGGCACCCCTCGCGAAGGCCCTTTCAACAAATTTTGGAGCCACCCTTCCAGAGCACATTGTTCTAATTATCCGCACGTTTGGTGGGTATTGCATTCTGCTGACTCCAGCGAAGTCTGCACCGGCATAAGCACACCAGTTGCAGCAGAAAGCAACAATTTTCTTATTAGCATCGTGCTCCGTAACAGCGTCTATTTGGGCTATTATTTGCTCGTCTGTAAAATGATTCTGCGTCAACGCGTCGGAAGGGCACTCAGCAGCGCATGTTCCGCATCCTCCGCAAGCAGCCTCAACGATTTCGATGCGTTTAAGCTCCTTGTTTAGAGTTATCGCATTATAGGGGCAAACCTTTGTGCAAAGCCCGCAAGCCTTACACTTTTCCACATCCAAAATCGGCGTGATGGCCTCAACCGTAACCTTGCCCTTAGCCATAAGAATGCCAGCTCTGGCTGCGGCTGCGCTCGCCTGTGTTACGCTGTCTTTTATGTCCTTTGGGGCTTCAGCACATCCAGCGAAGAATATGCCTCCGGTTGCAGCGTCCACTGGTCGGAGTTTTGGATGGGCTTCCATGAAGAATCCGTCATGCGTTCTGGAAAGTGTCAGCAATCGCTGTATTACTTCGCTGTCTTTCCGCGGCTCCAGCCCAACAGATAGAATAACCATGCCGAAGTTCATTTTGTATGGTTCTTTCAGAAGCGTGTTTTCGCCTATAAGCCAAAGGTTGCGGGTCCTCTTATCCTCAATTATTTCTGCCGGAAGCCCCCGGATGAATATTACGCCTTCCTTTTTCGCCCTCTTGTAGAGGTCTTCGAAACCCTTCCCATACGCGCGGATGTCAACATAAAAGACGTAGATTTCAGTTTCAGGCCAATGCTCCTTAATGAGGAGACTGTCCTTTATTGTGTTCATGCAGCAAACATTACTGCAGTAAGTTCGTCCAGTCCTATTAGAGCGGGAGCCAACACATTGTATAAAGGCTACACGCTTCGGAACCTTCATATCACTAGGCCTTATCAGCCTCCCACCAGATGGACCGCCAGCATTAATCAGCCTTTCAAATTCAAGGGATGTAATCACGTTTAGATATTTGCCGTAACCATACTGTGGAAGCGCTGAAGGGTCAAAAACGTCTGCGCCCGTCGCCACTATTATTGTTCCCACTTCTAGTTCTACGGTTTCAGGTTTCATCGTGAAGTCTATGGCTTGTCTTTCGCAAGCCTTAACGCATTTGTCGCACACCATCACGCCGTCTTTGTTGAGGCATAGGTTCATGTCGATTATGTAGGTTGATGGAACTGCTTGCGCAAACGGCGTGTAAATGGCGTGTCTTAGGGCTAGGCCAGCGTCAAACTCGTTTGGCGCTGTCATGGGACAAACTTTCGAGCATTCGCCACACGCTGAACAGTCTTCCTTCACATATCGCGGTTTCTTTAAGACTTTGACTCGGAAGTTGCCTATGTATCCTTTTACATCGATAACTTCACTGTTGGTTAATAGTTCAATGTTTGGATGACGCCCTACATCGGACATTTTGGGCGCAAGTATGCATATGGAACAGTCCATTGTTGGGAAAGTCTTGTCTATCCTTGCCATCATCCCGCCGATGCTCGGCTCCCTCTCTACCAAATAAACCTTATAACCAGTATCCGCAAGGTCCAAAGCTGCTTGAATGCCTGCAACGCCGCCACCAATGATTAATGCTTTCCTTATAGTTGGCACTTCAATTTCGCTTGCTGGTTTGAGTAGGGCTGCCTTTGCCACAGCCATTTTAACAAGGTCTTTAGCCTTTTCGGTTGCCGCCTTCCTATAGTAGAGGTGAACCCAACTGCACTGCTCACGTATGTTAGCCATTTCAAAAAGGTACTTGTTTAACCCAGCCTCTTCACACACTTTCCGAAATGTTGGTTCGTGAAGACGCGGAGAACACGAAGCAACAACCACACGGTTGAGCCTATACTCCCTAATATCATTCTTTATAAGCGCTTGTCCCTGATCAGAACATGTGTAGCGGTAATCCCTTGCCAAAACAACATGGGGAAGCGTCGCCGCAAACTCTGCAACCTCTTTACAGTCAACAGAGCCAGCGATGTTCAAACCGCAATGGCAAACATAAACTCCAATGCGGATTTCTTCTCTTGCCATTTTCCATTCACCTTAAATCTAAAGACTTTAAGTAACAATCGATCGAAGCCGCAGCAGTTTTTCCAGCACATATAGCCTCAATAATTGAGGCTGGACCAGTTACGGTGTCTCCGCCGGCAAATACGCCTTTAAGGGTTGTCTCCATGGTTAATGGGTTAACCCAAATAGTGCCATCCTCGTTTAGCTCAACTTCTTTTGGCAGAAAAGATAGGTCTGGGACCTCACCTATCGCTAAAATCACCATATCCGCCTCTCTGACAAATTCGGAACCATCTATGGGAATCGGTTTTCTTCTTCCAGTTTCATCTAACTTGCCTAACTGCATTCTGACAAATTCAACAGCAGAAACTTTTTCGCCATCGCCCAGAAACTTCTTCGGAGAAACCAAAAACTCGATTTTTACGCCCTCATTTTGAGCCTCTTTGACTTCCCATGGGTTTGCAGGCATCTCCTCCACGGATCTTCTATAAAATATTGTTGCCTCTCCAGCGCCACATTTTAGGGCTGTTCTTGCAGAGTCAACTGCAACGTTTCCACCACCGATAACAATTACACGTTTGCCCCTAACATCCGGCGCCTTTCCAGAATTAACCATCCGGAGAAAGTCTAAAGCATGCGTCACCCCATTTAAGTTAACACCTTCAACCTTCAATTCTTGCCTCTTATGAGCACCCACGCCAACAAAAATAGGGTAATATCCTTGCTCCCGCAAACTACTGAAGCTAATATCTTTACCGACCGCAACATCAGTCTTTATTTCAACACCCAAATCCTTTAACGCTTGTATATCCATATCCAAAAATTCCCTTGGAAGTCGGTAGGTCGGTAAGCACTTCCTTAACATTCCTCCAGGCTCTGAAAGGGCTTCAAAAACTGTAACTTCATAGTTTTTCAAAGCTAATTCATGTGCAACAGTAAGCCCCGCTGGTCCAGAGCCTATGATTGCAACTTTTCTTCCGGCAGACTCAGCTCCAATCTCCTCTTTTTTCTTGTCCGAAAATTCCTTCCTCAGTCTTTCCGTCTCGCTTATAACTTCTTTCAAATTTAAACCTGCGCGCTCCGGGTGGAAGCATGTAAGAATTGTAACTAGGGGGAGGGGGGAAACTTTAACAATTTTTCTTATGGCATTTTCAAATGCTCGCTTATATCCGGATGTAATCGCAAACTTTCTGGCGTGGAAAAATATTTCTGGTGGTTTCAAGGCTTGTGGGCAATGCCTATAACAACGGTAACACCAAGCGCAAAGCCAAATTTCATCAGAAGCTAAAGCAGCTTCAATGTTTAGGAAGATCTTTTCGAGGACAATTCTTGGATTATACTCTCCTTTTAGGAGCTCCGCCATAGGGCAGCTTGCCGTGCATATCCCACATTCAAAACAGAACTTGAGTTTCTCGGCGTCTGGATATCCGGCGAGAACCTCCTTGTAGGTTACAGTTTTTGCCGCGTTCAATCCAATTCGCCTTCCTATTATTGGGAATGCTCAGGGATATAAACTTTACAAATGTAAAGTTTTAAATCATAAGCCAAACCCCTTTTATAGACCACAAAAACAATTAAACCATAAACGCGGGGAACAGCAAATGGATAAAGTCAAAGTTGTCTTACATGGAGTTGGCGCGGTTGGAAGCCTCATAGCAAGGGCACTTCTTGAAAAGAGAGGAGTAGAGATAGTTGGTGCAATTGATGTTGCAAAGGACAAGGTTGGCAAGGATTTAGGCGAATTTTTAGGCTTAAACAAGAAAATCGGCGTAACAGTTTCAGGCGACGCTGACACTGTACTTGCAAAGACTAAGCCAGACATAGCCATCCACGCCACATCATCCTATCTTAGGGACACGTATCCACAGATAGCCTCCATTGTTAAGCATGGCGTAAATGTGATATCTACATGCGAAGAACTCTCGTATCCATACTATTCAGAACCAAAAATTGCAGAGGAACTTGACAAGCTAGCTAAAAAGCATGACGTGAGAGTTTTGGGCACAGGGATAAATCCGGGCTTTTTGATGGACACCCTTGTGATAACACTGACAGCGGCGTGCCAAAAAATAGAGAAGATCGAAGCTGTTAGGATTATGAACGCCGCTACAAGACGCCTACCCTTCCAGAGAAAGATAGGCGCAGGCTTAACGGTTGAGGAGTTCAGACAAAAAATTGAAAAGGGAGAAATAACTGGACATGTGGGGCTGGAACAGTCCATTGCGATGATTGCAGCCGCCCTAGCATGGAAACTCGATGAAATAAGAGTTAACCCAGTTGAACCAGTTATAGCCAAAAAACCAGTAAAAAGCGAGTTCATAAAAGTTGATGCCGGAAAAGTTGCAGGTTTGAGGCAGACGGCAAGAGGCATCATGAAAAGCAAAGAAGTCATAGTCCTAGACTTTCAAGCCTATATCGGGGCAAAAGAAGAATACGACGCAATAACAATCACCGGCGTTCCAACAATCAAGCAGAAAATTCAGCCATGTGTCCACGGAGACGCTGGAACAGTGGCAATAATCATAAATTCTATTCCGAAGGTGCTAAAGGCGCCTGCCGGCTTACTTACCATGAAGGACTTACCAGTTCCGTCAGCTGCAACCGAGGATATGAGAAAGTACATTTAATTATAAGCATGTTGTTTGTGATGGTTTATGTCCCGCAAATTTACACATAGAAAAGGAGCTTTCCAATTAGAAGACCTAATCAAGGAAGTAAAAAGCTGTGCTGAATTTCGTAAAGCGGGAGCCATTGCGATTTTTGTTGGAGTTGTTCGCGGTGAAACATTAAAAGGTGAGACTGTTAAAAAGCTTGAGATAGAGGCTTATGAGGAGAAAGCTAACGAAACGTTATCAAGCATATGTCAAGAGCTGAAAAAGAGGAAGGGCATTGTTGACGTTCAGATACATCATTTTCTCGGCGAGTTTAGCGTCGGCGAAGACCTTGTTTATGTTCTGGTTGCCAGTTCTCATAGGGATGATGTTTTTCCAGTTTTGAGGGAGGCTGTTGAGAGGTACAAGAAGGAAGCCCCTATTTTCAAGAAGGAATATGTTGTCACAAAAGAGGGTGTGGAGAAGTCTTATTGGGTTGCAGAAGCTAAAGAATAATAGCCTTTGGTTTTGCAAAGTGTTATTAAGCATTTCAGAATAGCTTATTGTTAAGGAGATGAGCTGGCTTGGAGAAGAAGAGCTATGCCTGGTTTGAGAGGCGGAGGAGAACAAAGGCTCTTGATTTGGCGCAGGAGCAGATTACAAAGGCTTTGGACACTGTGACGCTTCTTCATCAGGCTACGCAGAAGATGGCTGAAGGGAATAGGAAGGAAGCCATGCAGCACATTGAAAACATCTTCAAGGTTGAGAAGGAAGTTGACAGACTTCGAACAGAGGTCTTCAAAGAGCTTTCGAAGGGTGTGGCTCTTTTTGCAGATTACCGTGAAGACCTTATGCATCTTGTGAAGAGACTTGATACGCTTGCTGACCATGTGAAGGATGCGGCAAGGTGCATAAAAATGCTTGAGGGGGCTAAGATTCCAAAAGAGCTTTGGGAGAACACTGCCCACACGACATCGTTTCTGGTGGATTGCGCCCACGCCTTGAGGGGTAGCATTGAGAAGATTGCTGTGGACTCTTCTGGGGCTATAGATGGGGCGAGGAAGGTTGAGGAGATTGAGAGGAAAATTGACGATGACTATCTTAAAACCAAAGCCTTGTTCATTAAGTATGGGGGGCAGATGGATAGTGGCTCGATGGTTATTTTCGATGATCTTGTGGAGTTTATTGAGCATGCCGCGGACATGTGTGCTGACACTGCAGATTATATTGTTATATTGGCAAGCAGAGAATAGCTAAAAGCCAGCCATTATCTATTTTGTTCTGTCTTGCTTTGATATTAGCTCGCCTAGGGCATATGCTGCGGCTGAAACTATGATTAGGCCGCAGAAGCCTGCTGCTAATGTTGATAGGTATGGGTTTTCAATTGCTGGTAGGGTGTAGTCTGGCATTAGCCCCTTCCAGATTGGTTCTGCTTCTTCTACATTTAGGGTTTCAGCTACCGTTTCTAAGCCGTCTGGGTAGGATGAGGCGAAGGGTATTAGGATTGCAAGCCCAACTGCTATTAGGATTAGTGCCTTAATGTAGCCTTTCAAACTGCTTCCCTCTTTAGTAAAGCTAAACCGTTCAATATTGCGGGCTGCACTCGGTACAGTTGGGTTATGGCTGTTGTTGTTATTGCCGCTTCGCCAAGCCCTATTAGAACATGCCAAAAGAGCATGGCTGGAACTGTTACGGTTATTCCGCCAGCTTCTGAGAAGACTGGAGAAAAGCCAATCTGTAAGCCGCATGCCAATGCCCCTAGCACTACTGATAGCCATGATGCCGTGAATACGCCTGTGAAGAAGCGTTTGCCTTTGGTTGAGTTTCCAGCTATGAGTTTTACTATGAAGAAGCTTAGTCCGCCTATTACTGCCATGTTAAAGATGTTTGCTCCTAGGGCTATTATTCCGCCGTCTGCAAAGAACAGTGCCTGCATTAGTAGGACTATTGTCATGCTTAGGACCGCCGCATAAGGGCCTAAAACTATTGAGAGGAATGTTCCGCCTACCAAGTGTCCGCTTGTTCCGTATGTTATTGGGAAGTTAATCATTTGGGCTGCGAAGACGAAGGCGCTTGAAACCGCCAGTAGTGGGGCTAGTGATTTTGGGTATGTGGCTTTTGCCCTTTTCCATGATAGAATGAGGAATATGGCGGATATTACTGCCATTGTGGCTGCGATTTCTGGGCTTATGTAGCCGTCTGGTATGTGCATTTTATTACCTCGGTATTACTTTCTATTTGAAAAGTATTACTTATAAACTTTGCCGTTTAAAACGTGGAAAATTGAAGAAGTTTAGGAGAGGAGTTCTGTTAGGATTCGGTTTAGCTGGTTTTTGTCTTTTACCTTTTTGAAGATGGCTTTTCCTGTTGCGTATAGGTGTATCTGGGTTTCTTTGTAGGTTAGATCGAAGATTATTTTGGTTACGGTTTTTTGCATTGTGGCTTTTTTCAGTATCTTGGCTATTGCCTCTTCTCTTTTGTCGTATTTGAAGTGGATTATGTAGTCTTTTTCCGCTCCACACGCCTCTTCGATTCTTGATATGTAAGCGTCTATGATGGCTGTGCTCATAGGGATTTTTCAATCTCCTTTAGGGCTTCCACTAGCTGGTCGATTTCTTCGCGGGTATTGTATATGTAGAAGCTTGCCCTTGCCGATGATTTTAATCCGAATCTTTGGTGTAGGGGTTGGGCGCAGTGGAAGCCGCTTCTAATCATTATGCCATAAGTGTCTAAGAGCAAAGCCAAATCGTGGGAGTCGAAGCCTTCTAGGGTGAAGGGCACTATGCCACATTTGGCTTTCACGTCTTTTGGTCCGTAAACCCTAACTTTTTCGCATTCTTGTAGGCGTTTTATGGCATATTCAGTTAGGGCGCATTCGTGGGCTTTTACGTTTTCCATTCCGAGGTTTTTTAGGTATTTTATGGCTGCCGTTAACCCTACTCCGCCGCATATGTTTGGTGTTCCAGCCTCGAATTTCCATGGGAGGTCGTTCCATGTTATTTTGCAGCTTTGGGTTTTTGGGTTGTAGGAGACTTCGCGTATCATTTCGCCTCCTCCGTGGAAGGGTTCCATTTCTTTTAGGATTTCCCGCTTGCCGTATAAGACGCCTATGCCTGTGGGTCCAAGCATTTTATGTCCAGAAAAGGCTAGGAAGTCGCCGCCTAGTTCTTTAACGTTTATTGGTATGTGAGGGACGGATTGGGCTCCGTCTACGAGGATTAGGGCGTTGTTTTCGTGGGCTAGTTTTGCAGCATAACGCACATCATTTATTACGCCTGTGACGTTCGAGACGTGTGTCATGCAGATTATTTTCACTTTTGGTGTGATGGCCTTTTCTAGGGCTTGCCTTTTTAGGGTTCCGTCTTCGTTGACGTCTATGTATCGCACTTTGAAGCCCTTTATTTTTGATAGGATTTCCCATGGGACTATATTGCTGTGGTGCTCCATGAGGGTTACGAGGACCTCATCTCCTTGTTTGAGGTTTCGCAGCCCCCATGAATAGGCGACTGTGTTTATGGCTTCTGTTGTTCCCCTTGTGAAGATTATTTCCTCTATGCTTTCGGCACCTATGAATTTGGCTACTTCTTCGTGGGCTTTTTCGTAAAGCTCTGTGGCTTCCAGCGAGAGCGTGTGTACGGCTCTGTGGACGTTGGCATTATGCTGCTCATAGTATTCTTTTATGGCTTCTATGACTTGTTTTGGTTTTTGGGATGTTGCCGCATTGTCAAAGTAGATGAGCGGATGGTTGTTTATTTTCCGTTTTAGGATTGGGAAGTCTTCTCGGATTTTGTATGGGTCGAACATTATTTTTCCTCTGCCATCTTCATCTTTTTCTCCAGGATTCTTGCCAGTTCCTCCTCTTCTAGGGCTTGTTTTTCTTCGAAAGTCAAGTCTTTAGGGAGCCATTCTGGTGTTGTTTGTTTGTTTTTGTAGTAGGTTCTTATGGCTCGTCTTAGGGCTCCTACGGCTAGGATTCCGCAGTGGAATTTTACCGCTGGGAGTCCGCCTACTTCTTCCGCTACGCTTTTCCATGTGATTTTCCAAGAGTCTTCAAGCTTCATTCCCTTCACTTTTTCAGTTACTATGCTTGATGTGGCTATGTTTGCGGCGCATCCGTAGCTTTCGAAAGTTGCCTTTTCGATTATGTCCTGCTCGTTTATTTTTAGGTAGAAGGTTATCATGTCTCCACATTGGGGGTTTCCAGCAACTGCCGACACTGTGGCGTCCTCCATTTTTCCAAGGTTTTTGGGGTTTCTGAAGAGCTCGAGGATTTTTTGGCTGTAGGGTAAAGGTGCACGTGACATTTATTCCACCACCGTTGTTCCTGTTATTCCCCTAAGCCTTTCAACGGCTTTTGGCAAAACTTCCAGAACATAGTCTATATCCTCTTCTGCGTGATAGCGTGTGACTTTCATGAGGATGCTTCCGTGGGCTTCTTCGAATTTTCTTCCTATGGCGGTTAGGACGTGGCTTGGCTGTAGTAGGCGTCTTGTGCATGCGCTTCCGCTTGATACATAAACGCCGTTTAGGCTTAGCTCTATTGTTAGGGCTTCTCCTTCGCAGCGGAGGAAGCTTATGTTGGCGTTGTCTGGCGCCCTCTTCTCGTCTTTCGGTCCATTTAGGCGCACGTCCGTTATTTTTTCGAAGATTCCGTTTATGAGTTTGTCCCTTAGCCTCTGCATGTGCCTAACGTTTTCTTCGAAGTTTTTGAAGGCTAGTTCTGAGGCTTTTGCAAAGCCAACTATCAAGGGTGTGTTTTCAACTCCTGGCCAAAGCTTCTGTGTGCCTATTTGCCCTTCCAATATTCTTTCTATGTTTATGCCTTCTCGCACGTAGAGGGCTCCTATTCCGCGGGGTCCCAGTATTTTGTAGCTGCTTATTGTTGCCATGTCAACGCCTAATTCATGCACGTTTAAGGGTGTTTTTCCATAGGCGTCTGAGGCGTCTGTGTGGAATATTGTGTTTGAGTTTTTGTCCTTGACGGTTTTCAAAGCTTCTTTTATTGGTTCTATTGTTCCTATTTCGTGGTTTACGGCTGAAAGGCTAACGAGGACGGTGTTGTTGTCTATGGCTTCTTTCAGTTTTTCTAGGTTTATGAAGCCTTCAGCATCCACTGGAATCTTTGTCACCGTAAAGCCGTATTTGGTCAGCATTTCAGTCACGTGTATGATGCTTAGGGGCTCAACCTCTGAAATCACAATCTTCTTGCCTTTCCCCCGCATTTGGAGGGTGGCGCCTAAAAGGGCTAGGTTGTTGGCTTCTGTTTCGCCCGGCGTAAAATTAACCTTTTCAAGGTTTTTGCATCCTAGGAAGACTGCTATTTTTTGGGCTGATTCCATTATGGCTTCGTAGGCTTCCCATCCAGGCTTGTGGGTTAATGTTGGATTTCCATAGGCGCGTTGGTTAAAGTATGGAAGCATTGCCTCAACGACTTCGGCAGGGACGAAGCTTGAGTTTTCTATGTCTAGGTAAACCTCACGCCTTAATCCTTCATGAGCCTTTAACAGTTCACGGACGTTTTCCACCATAACCTTTCAAGTCCCATTTAGCGTTTAAGCTTACACTACTCCCTAAATGGTTTGAGCTTATACAAAAAGCTATTTGACGCTGTTAAATGCCCTCAAACGCCAAAAGTCATATTTGTGGCTGGTTCCAAACAACAAATACGCCACCCCCTCTCTATACATTTTTTGGCTTGAAAAACAGCCAATGGCACCCCTCCCCCTATAGATTTCCACAACTCAAAAGCTCCCAAACGTCAAATTTAACAAAAGAAAAACACCTAAATTGGATACCCCCTCTAGAAAACAAGCACGCATTTTGATGAAACAGTACTTAATGTGGCTCGCTTTGCTATGTTTTTCTCATAATTTTACCTACTAACCTGAAGAATACTGGGAAGCTCTAGGGAACGCTTAACTTGCCGGTCTAGATTTTTAGGTATTCGCTTTCGGACTTTAGCATTACTAGTCCTGCGAGGAAGGCTCCGACGCCTATCACGCCTAATGGATAGGCCTGTTCGCGGAAAAGGTAAATTCCATGCAAGTTATATTGGAAAGCGAATATTGCACCTATGATGAGAACTATCCCGAATACTATTAGAGCTTTAGCAAAAGGCACTATTGTGGTCGCGCTCATTTAACTTCACCCCAAACATAATTTCAAATACCATCTCATAGTTTCGATTAAGTTCTAAAGAAATTTATGGTTTTATTTTGTTCTTTCCGACCCTTTTTATTTTAGATATTCTTGGCTCCATAACAGTAAACAATACAAGGGGGAGGATTTATTAGGTTGTTTTTGTATTGTTATTTGGGCTTTGCTGGCTTGTGAAGTAAGCGGTGGGAAGACTGCTTCCTTTCTTGTTGGTAAAGTTTAGAATAAAAGGCGTAATGTTGGAGGTGAAATGTGTATGAAGTATATAGGTTTTTGGAAGGTTGTTGGAGGCGACGTTATGGGTGTCATTGAAAAGTTTAGGAAAATGACAGCCGAGATGGAGAAGGGAAACGTGGATTTTGCAAAACTGATTTTTGGACCTTTCCAGTTCACTGGCGAGAGCAAGGGCTTCACGATGTTTGAGACAGACAACCCAGAGACGCTAAAAAACATTGCAAACTTCTATTCGCCAGAAATCAAGTGGAAGTTCTTCTCCATAAACGACCCTACAAAGGCGACGGACTTCTACATGACATTGAGGAAATAGCCAAAAAGCCGTCCCACACAATCCTTTTCGCTATTTTCGTAGAGCTCTCGCTTTTCGGTAATGTTTTAAACCGCGTTCCTCTTCTAGTGTGCATTAGAAGAAAGCCAAAAGGCGTGTCCAAGTGAAGATAACAGAACTGCCAATACCCGAGCCAGTAAAAGAAGTTCTAATCAAGTCTGGAATTGTTGAGCTTTACCCACCCCAAGAGGAAGCCATAAAAGCTGGCGCCCTGGAAGGACGAAACCTTGTTTTGGCTAGCCCAACAGCCTCTGGAAAAACGCTAATCGCAGAACTATGCGCCTTAAAGCATATTCTGGAAGGCGACGGCAAAGTCCTCTATCTAACGCCTTTAAGGGCTTTAGCCAGCGAAAAATACGAGGAATTTAAGAAGTACTCAGTCATAACAAAGCCAGACGGAAAACGGGTAAGCGTAGGCATTTCTACGGGCGACTATGATAGTTCGGACCCATGGCTGGAACACTACGACATAATAGTGGCTACAAACGAAAAGGTGGACTCGCTTCTAAGGCACAAGGCAAAATGGATGGACGAAATAAGCCTCGTGGTAGCGGATGAAGTGCACCTTTTAAATGAGGCGGAACGCGGACCAACCCTTGAAGTTGTTTTAGCTAGGCTAATGCAGACAAACCCAGACATACAAATCTTGGCTTTGAGCGCCACAATAAACAACGTCCAAGAAATCGCTGAATGGCTGAAAGCCGAATATATAACAACAGAGTGGCGCCCCATAACCCTAAAAGAAGGCGTATTACTCCACAACGAAATCCAGTTCAAAGACGGAGAATCAAGAAAAATAGAAAAAGAAGCAAAAAACCCAGCCATAAACCTGGCACTGCACACTGTTAAAACCGGCGGACAAGCCCTAATCTTCGCATCTACGAGAAAAAGCTCCGTGGCACTAGCAAAGAAAACAGCAACAAAAATCGGAGAAATCCTATCAAAACCAGTGAGAAGGGCGCTGGAACGTGAAGCAGAACACATCCTAACGGTTGGAGAAAAAACAAGGATAAGCGAACTCCTAGCCGAACTAGTCAAGTGCGGAGTGGCTTTCCACCATGCCGGGCTGGGCGGAGCCCACAGAAGAATAATTGAAGACGCTTTCCGCGAAGGCAAAATTAAGGTTTTGACAGCCACGCCCACACTGGCTTTCGGCGTAAACCTCCCAGCAAGAACCGTCATAATATACGATTATAGGCGTTACGAGCCCGGTTATGGCTATTATCCCATAAGCGTCTTGGAATACAAGCAGATGAGCGGGAGAGCCGGACGCCCAAAATACGACAGAATAGGCGAAGCCCTACTAACCGCAAGAACAGACGACGAAGCCGACTACCTAATGGAAAGCTATGTGCTAGCAAAGCCGGAACGCATATGGTCAAGACTCGCCGTAGAACGCATCCTACGCGGGCACGTGCTTGCAACAATAGCCGCAGACTATGCGCACACAGAAGCTGGGATATACGAGTTCTTTGGCAGGACGTTCTACGCTTACCAATATGACATAGGCGCAATAAAAAACGTCATCGCCAAAATATTGCGTTTCCTATACGACGAGGAAATGATTGACGTAAGCGGAACAAACATTTACGCCACCCAATTCGGCAAACGCGTCAGCGAACTCTACATAGACCCAGTTTCCGCCGTAATAATCCGCGACGCCCTCCGCCAAAAACCACCACTCTTAACGGATTTAAGCCTCCTCCACATGATTGCGCATACTCCAGACATGCGCCCACTATTTAGGCCAACATCAAGCGAAATTGACAAAGTAGCCGTCTACATGGAGGAACACCGTGAAGAATTCCTAACACCAGTGCCAAACGAGTGGGAAGACCGCATAAACTACGAAGAATTCTTGGCAGAAGTGAAAACAGCCATGGTTTTAAAGGCTTGGATAGAAGAAGCAAGCGAAGACGAAATAATAGAAAAGTTCCGCGTTCAGCCAGGCGACCTATACAGAACAGTTGAAAACGCAAAATGGCTACTATACGCTACACATGAATTAGCCGTTTTATTTAACAATAAGGAAGCCCAACCCCTAACGCTGGAGCTAATGGAACGCGTAGAAAAAGGGGTCAAAAAAGAACTCCTACCAATAGTCCGCCTAGAAGGCGTGGGCAGAGTCCGCGGACGCATATTATACAACGCTGGATACAAAACAATAGAAGACATAAAACATGCAAAAATGGAAGAACTAATGAACTTGCCGCTAATAGGACCAAAACTAGCAAAAAAGATTAAAGAGCAGGTGGGTGGCTTTATGAAAAAAGAGGCGTGGGAAAAACTCGAAAAAGGGGAAGAGTGGAAACAAAAAGCCCTAACAGAATACTAGTCCACTAAGCCTCTTTCCCTACGCTCTTTTCTGGTTTTCTCCACCATAAGTTCAACTTGCTTCAAGGCTGTACCAAGATAGTTTCGCGGGTTTAAAGCTTCATCAATCTCCTTTTTGCTCAGCTTCTTGCCGACAAACTTATCCTCTAAGAGAACCTCCTCAAAGGGGCGCTTCTCCACCTCGCTCTTTATTGTCAGCTTTCGTAGCAGTTCGTGGGCTTCTTGTCGACTCATGCCCTTCTTTGTTAGGGTTATCATTACGGCTTCGGACATGGCGCGTCCATGTGTGAGCTCAATGTTTTGGCGCATGCGTTCCTTATTCACATATAATTTAGCCACAATGTTTGTTATTAGATAAAGCATGTAGTCCACCAGTATGCACGCTTCTGGGATTATGAAGCGCTCTGCAGAAGACTGCGTCAAGTCACGTTCATGCCAAGTCACAACATCCTCCAAAGCTGGTATTGTAAGGCTTCTGATTATGCGGGCTAATCCACATATGCGTTCGCATGTTTCAGGATTCCGCTTATGGGGCATTGTTGAGCTGCCCACTTGCCTTTCAGCTTCAAAGGGCTCCGCCAACTCGCCAATTTCTGGTCTCTGCAGTTCACGAATTTCAGTGGCGAAGTTTTCGAGGCTCGAAGCAATTAGGGCTAATAGGCATATGAGTTCTGCGTGGCGGTCCCTCTGCACAATCTGAGTGGAAATGTCAGCCGCCTTAATGCCAAGTCTCTTCATCACAAGCTCTTGAACCCGCATGGCGTTTTCGCCCAAACCCGCCTGGGTGCCAACAGCCCCGCTCATCTTGCCAACGACGACGCGTTCGCGGCACTGCCTAAGCCTCTCAATATGCCTTGAAATTTCTCTCATCCAAACAGCAAACTTAAAACCCAAAGTTATTGGAAGCGCATGCTGCCCGTGGGTGCGCCCCATCATCAACGTCTCCTTATAGCATAAAGCCTTCTCCATCAAAACCTTTTCAAAATCATTCAGCCGCCTTTCAATAAGCTCTAATGCTTCTTTCACTTGAAGGGCTGTTGCTGTGTCAACAATGTCGTAGCTCGTCGCCCCAAAATGCACATAAGCCCCGCTTGGACCACAAGCCTCTGCTAAAGCCCTAACAAGAGCCATAACATCATGCTTAATTTCCCGCTCAATCTCTTTGATGCGTTCAAGCTTGACATGCTTAAGCGAAGCCGCAGCCACAATCCTTTCAGCGTCCTTGCGGGGAATATTGCCCACTTCAGCGTGCGCCAAAGCCAAAGCAGCCTCAACATCCAGCATCTTCTGAACACGATTTTCCTCCTCAAAAATCCGCCGCATTTCAGGCATCCCGTAACGTCCAGTGTCGATTGGAAGGATTGGCAATTCTTTATCCCTCTGAAAAGATAGCATACTTAAGGATTAATGCTTTTCCAGTTCTCTAACAACTTGCTCAAGCAAGCCTATTCTGGGAATTATGTAAACCTTCCAACTTGAAAGCCTTATAACGCCATCAACATTATTGTCGATTAAAACCGCATTCATGTAGGAAAGCACAGCGCCAGCCAGATCCTCAAAAACGCTGTCACCAACATGCAAAGCCTCCTGCGGCTGAACATCAAACCTTGAAAGCATCCTCGCAAAAATCTCGGGTTTAGGCTTTGAAACTCCAAACTCGTCAGCATAAAACTGCCCATCAATAAACTCGGTCAAACCAGCCTTCTCAAGCAAAATTCTATTGTAACTTCCAGGCCAAAAAACCACATTACCCACAACCGCAACCTTAAGCCCCAACTCTTTGACGCGGCGCACTGTTTCTTTTGCATCTTCTATGAGGTGTTGTTCCGAAGGATAGTTTTCTGTCGCGGTGAGAATAACCCTAGAAACAGTTTCAGAGTCTACGCCTAAAAATTTAGCTATAGCCTCAAGAGCTGATGGAACAATTTCAGAATCGCGGAAACCTCCGGCCCTCCTAATGGCTCTAACCCTCCTATAACCCTCAATAAGCTTGTCCGCGATGGTTTCCGGCGCCAACTTCATGTATTTTGCCAACTCCAAGGCAATGCTCTGATAATAAGACCTTACAGATAGCAAGGTGTCCCAAACATCAAAGCTTACAAGCTTAACGCTTGACAAGAGCCTCCCTCTGATACATGTCTATGTGGGTTTTAAACATTCCCTTTTAACATGCAGCCTAATTTAAATGGTTTAGCACTCAAAATATAGCTTGGAACGTGACAAAGGTTTGTAGCATGAAGACGATTGTAGCAGTCCTTGCCAGGAAAGAAGAAAACGCTGTTCAAATGGCAGCTTCAATGCTCAAAGTTCTGGGGCGTGAAGGCGCAGATGCCTTTGGCATAGCAACACAAAACCATGCCATAACGGAAAAATCTTTGGAGGGGCTGCAAACCGAAGAATTTAAGTCTTCAACAGCCATTGGACATGTTTTCCTAAGGATTCTAGCCCAAGACAAGCCCCAACCAACACAAATTGGGAAGGCGGCATTCGTC
This sequence comes from uncultured Candidatus Bathyarchaeia archaeon, assembly GCA_964573785.1. GTDB lineage: Archaea > Thermoproteota > Bathyarchaeia > Bathyarchaeales > Bathycorpusculaceae > JAGTQI01. Next base: position 20,112 of record CAZNKF010000005.1, on the reverse strand, counting down.
TTCGATGGGAGAATTTACAACCCGCCCGTCGAGCCTTCAGAAATGGATTTTGTCGCCAAAAAACTTCAGGCTGACGGCGAGGCTGGCGCTGAGGTATTGATAAGGGAGTTTGACGGCTGCTTCGCTTTCGCCATAGCCAAAGACGAAAAACTCCTTGTCGGAAGAGACGCTTTAGGTTTGTATCCGCTCTATCACGGTGAAAACGGCAATGTATTCGCGTTCGCCTCGGAACGCAAGGCATTATGGAGAATAGGCATAAAAGAGGCAAAGTCTTTCCCGCCGGGACACTTGGCAATTGCAGACAAAAGGGGATTCAAAATAAGAACAGTTAAGGTTTTAAAGCGTTCCGCCACTGCGCCAGCATCCATGGAAGAAGCGGCTAAAAGGCTTCAGTCGCTTTTGGGACAGTCAACCAAAGAGAGAGTACATGGCTTAAGCGAGGTTGCAGTGGCTTTTTCAGGAGGCTTGGACAGCAGCCTAATTGCGTGGCTTACGAAAAAGGCTAGAGTCAAAGTCCACCTAATCCATGTAAGCCTTGAAAACCAGCATGAAACAAAACAGGCAGAACAGGCTGCCAGACTACTTGACATGCCCTTTTACAAATACTTATACACTGAGGGGGACGTGGAGCAGACGCTTCCTAAAGTACTGTTGGCAATAGAAGACTACAACCCCGTTATGGCGTGTATTGGTGTGCCAATGTTTTGGGCTGCTGAAAAGGCGGCTGAACTTGGTTTTAAAGCCCTGTTCACCGGACAGGGGGCAGACGAGTATTTTGGAGGGTATAGGCGTTACATAAACCTTTACAAACATTTTGGCATGGATGCCGCTGAAAAGTCACTCACCCACGATATCCTAACAATGCATGAAAACAACTTTGAAAGGGACAGCAAAATCTGCGCCTTCAACAACGTGGAACTACGCTTGCCCTTTGCCTCGTACCCCATCGCGGAATTTGCCCTTAACCTGCCATTATGGATGAAGATAGAGTCGCCAAACGACTTCCTCAGAAAAGCTGTGCTGAGAAAAGCCGCAGAAAAAGTTGGGCTGCCTCCTCAAATAGTTAGCAGACCAAAGAAGGCTGTGCAATATGCAACTGGTGTTGCTAAGGCGGTTAGGCAGCTGGCTAAAAGGGAGAAGTTGACAGTTAAGCAGTTTTTGCAGAAGTTGTTCTTTGAGGCTTTCGGGAAGTTTTAGAATGCCTTAAAAGAAAGGGATGGGTGGCATCGTTATTCAATTACTTGGATGGCGTTTTCTGGACACTGGGCTTCACATGCTCTACAAACAAGGCATTCTTCAACCTTCACTGGAACGGATTTTCCATCCTTTATTTCATAAACGCCAACGGGACATGTGTCGACGCATGTGCCACATCCAGTGCACTTGTGGTTATCAACCACTATTTTTACCATCATATTCCCCCTTCAACCAGATTTGGTTCAATTTTAAGGAGTGGAATAAAAGCCTTTAGGTTTGCTAGTGGATTTCTTCACGTATCCTTAACAGAATTCCACTAATCGTGGTTTCAGCCTTTTCCCTTCTGCTCTCGTAGTCTGCTAAAAGTTTGCGGTAAGCCCCAAGTGTTAGTTCGCCCCTACGGTGACGCGCCTCTATACTCTTGATGTTGGATTCAACTTCGTTAAGCTCAGTTTCCACAATTTCAAGTTGCCGCATCAAATCCGCGTAGCGCCCGCCAGCAGACCTAAGCTTCAACTTCAAATCATCCAAGCTTCTGGATAAAGCTGCAAGCCGTGTTTCAAGGGTTTTCCTCTGCACTTTATACCTCTGCCTTGGAATTCTTCCCTTGCTAACCGCGGTTTCAAGGGACTTAATCTCCGAAGCTATCTTCCTTTTCTCCTCATAGGAATCTACAAACTTTCTGAGGATTTCAGGGCTTAACCTAACAGCAATTGTGGGCACAACAACAGCCTCTGGTGCTTTCGGTCTCCCCCTCCAGGCAGCGATAATGGCACATCCGAAAACTGCTAAAGCCCAAACCCACAATGTAGGGCGAAAAGCCAGCCACAGAAGATTATAATCGTATGCAACCCTTATTGTAAGGCTATCTAAGGATAGAACTCCCTGCCTGCTTATGGTGATTTTCTCTTGGAAAACATCCCTTGACACGCCATAGGTATCGCCAGCTGAAGCGCTCTTATGGCTTATGTCCAAAATTTTGGCGCCTTCAGGCAATGTGATGGTTATCCACGCCTTCTCAATGTAGTAGTTTATTTCTTGGAAGAATGTAAAATTCAGCTCCGGGCTTCTCGGCAAATTATACCTTACAATGAACCTTGTTGATTTGCCGCTCTCAACAGGCAGCGATAGACTCACTTTATACATGCTTGTTTTAAAATCGAATGTTATTACATTTTTCCTTCCAAATTCATCCTCAGCCTTTACATTTGAGGCGTTTTTTGGGAGAGTCACCTTAACAGAGTCAAATTCTTGAGGAGATAAATTCTTAACATAGTAACTATCCAAAACCTCTATTTCACTCATGCTGCCAACAATAATTTCGCGTTTAAACTCTTCCACGGTTAAGAGTTGTATATCGTCAGAGGTTAATTGGAAGGTTAAATTTGCGCATGCCGGCTCATAAGTGAATGGCGGCAACTTTTCATTTGTTGAGTAGTTCAATGTGCTGATGGTGCCAGTTACATATTTTGCGGTTGAAGGTAGAACAACAGAAGCATTACATGAAGGGACATCTACTGTGAGGCTAGGATAAGCTGGAAAATCTAGGGTGTAAAGAGTTGTGTTCTGCTTGTTTTGCGTAAGGAGGCTGTTTGAAAGCACAAAAACGACGCTGAAAACTCCATTTTCTGGCTGCTGCTTTAAGGTGACGTTAACGCCATAAAAGCCGATGCGATTGTCTAATGGCACACCCGTGATGACATTGTGTCTTTGGCTGGCGTTGGCGGTGTTATAGGCTATGCAGCGGAGAACATAAGGTGCATACTTGTATGGAAAACCAATAAGAAAACCGTTTTGCGCCGTCCCATTTATTTTTATCGTGTCGTTTACAAGTATGTAGCCATTATAAAGAATCTTCACCTGATGGTTAACCCATTCCACAGCATATGATGGGGAGTCTGCCTTAACATTTCCGACATAAACCATGTTTAAAATGAGAATTAACAGCGTGGCCGTCAATACTGCAAATGTCATGGCTTTATTCTTCAAGCCTTTTCCTCCACCGCTTAAACCTTGAAGTCTGGCTTTCTAATATCAAAAGACCTATTTATTTACTTTTAGAAACGCCCGGCTTTCCAACAGCATTCAACGAGACTGTTGTGGATATTCTTTTGAGTTTATAGATGAACACTTCTCTTCTCTGCCCCTTTATGTCCGGCTGAATTTCCGTATCCACAGATAACACACTGTACTGTCCCAGAAACATATATCTTCCAGGCGTTTTCTTCTCAAAAACAAAGACTGGATAGCCTTCCACCATCTGCCTTTCTAACACGAGGTTTCCCCTAGCCATCTTCTGGTTTCCAACTCGCCCTTCACCAGTGTAGAGGAGGATGTCGCCTTCCAAACGGTCATTGTATGGGTTATGCACGTTTTCCTCTGGCATCTTTTGTAAAACCGTTATTATAACCGCATGGTTAATTCCATTATGTAGACTTCCACGATACCTTATTCCCCGCTGGGCGCAAACGGCGAAAATCCTTGAAATTTCACGATTGCTGAGGACATCGCCACGTTTAAGGAGCATCATTAAATCATGTAGGCGAGATAACAATTTAAGACTAGCCCTCGTCTTAATCATTTGTTGAAGGCTGGTTTATGTTTGGCAACATTCTATGACCCTGTCAAGAGGCATCTAGCCATTGAAAAGCTGGTTACGCGTACTGGTCCAGAGGGGCTTGAAAGAAAATATTACCGCATAAGACCTGCAAGGTGGTATGGCGGCATAGTTACAGCTGACTGTGTTGGGTGTGGTTTGCTTTGCCGCTTTTGCTGGGTTTCAGACGCTGTTATGAACCGCCCCACAGATGTCGGCGCCTTTTACACTCCAAAGAGGGTTGCCGACAGCCTCATCTCCCTTGCCAAACGATGTAACCTTGACCTGCTTAGACTAAGTGGAGGGGAACCAAGTATTGGAAAGCAGCACTTGCTTGAACTCCTCGAAAACCTAAATGGCAAGGGGTGCCGTTTCATCCTTGAAACCAACGGCATACCCATAGCCTATGATGAGGACTATGCGGAAAGCCTTGCGAAATACAATTTTGTACACGTTAGGGTCTCGCTTAAGGGCTGCAGTGAAGAAGAATTTGCACTGCTTACTGGTGCCAAGCCTGAAGGTTTCGATTTGCAGCTTAAAGCGTTGGAAAAATTGGTGAATGCAAAAGTGAGCTGCCACCCTTCAGTTATGGCGTCCTTCTCAACCCAAAAGAGTTTGCAATTCTTCATGGAGCGAATTGGTCGGATTAGCCCAAAATTGGCTGAAGAAATCGAAATTGAAGAGTTAATACTCTACCCGCATGTCGTCAAAAGGCTGCGCCATTACAAGTTAAGGTATTCTACTGGTTATGCTCCAGAAAGAGTGCCGCCGGAACAGGTCTAAAAGGCGGCTACTTAACAAGTCCAGCGCGTTTCAAATAGTAGTTTTCCTCTTTTTTGGGTCCAAAACTTCTGACGCCTTTCTCTTTCAGCTGTTTTCTCAATTTTGCGGCGTATTCCTTGCTTATTTCGCCTCTCCGCTCCATATAGGCTATTATTTCCTCCGCTTGCTCCGCCGTGTCGCATCGGCGGAGAAAATCTATAACGTCTGGGTCATAGTGGACAAAGTTGCTTGATACTGCTCTCTCTCCGGATTTGGAGTCTGTTCTAACGGAGTTTACTGCAACTTTGTTTTCGCCGGAATCCATCTCCCTTGCGAGGTTTGGAAACAACCTTTTGAAGGTTTCCTTGTCAAACTCCAAATGGATGCCTTCAAGCTTTGGCTAATTCATATTTTGAAGTTCACATATTTAAACTTCTAGCAGAATAGCCTCTCTCAGAATGGGACAAACCTCTTTGTGGGATTTTCCGAAAGCACTTTTTCAAGTCCTCGAATGTTTAGCCCAGAAATGGTGTCGCCGTATATTTCGCAAGTCTCCTTAACGCCAAACTCCTCCACGCCTCGGACAGTTATTTCAGCTTTTTCACCGCTTGGCAATTCAAGGATTATGCGGAAGGATTTTTTGGGTTTCCCCCTTTTCGTTACAGCCACCCAGCCCCACTCCAGCACCTTGAACCTCTCTCCCAGCAACCTCAAAACCTCACGCGGCTCACTGTGGTATGCGATTATGTCAATGTCGCTCTCGCGGTAAATTGTGCCCCGCCAAACACTCCCAACAAGCAAAGGGCTAAACTTTTCCAATATTCTCATTAGGTTTAAGGCTTCCCTTCGCATTTTAACAAGCCTTTCCATTCGGGCGTTTCCCTCATTTTCTTCTGCTATTCTGTCAAGCTCCATGGCAACTTCAAGGTTTGATGGTAAAAAGTGGACGCCCAAGGTTTTTGCTGCCCGCAACTTCGCCTGCCTATACTCCTTTTCTGCTCCAAAATAGAGGAGGATGGCGGCTTCCCTCGCAACGTTTCTCCTAATATCGGTATCTGATGTTGAAAAGCCCAAAGCTCATCAGTCTGCGACTTTTAGCGTTTTATTACCCGCTCATAAAGCTCAATTGTTTTTTCCGCTATTTTATCCCATGTGAACTCGTTTAGAACCCGGCGCCTCCCATTTTTCCCAAGCCACTTCCGTTTTTCCGGATTTTCCAAAGCACTGACAACACCCCAAGCAATGTCCGCCGGATTGCTTGGGTTTATGTGATACCCACACTGCTCTTCCCCGCACGGTATCACTATCTCCCTCATTCCGCTTACGCCAGCAGCGCCAACAACCACCGGGCGTTCCATACTCATGGCTTCTAAAGCAACTATTCCAAAAGGTTCGTATAGGCTTGGAAAAACTGCCACGTCACATGCCGCATAGTGGAGAATGCGCTCCTCCTCCGGTATAAATTCAAAATTGAATTTTACAACGTCTTGAAGCTTCATCATCCTTACAAGGTTAACCAAATAGTCCTGCAAGTCGCCCAAACCAACAATAACGAGCTTCGCGTTTGGAATTTTCTGCAGTATGTGGGGCATAGCCATAACCAGCTTATCAACACCTTTAACGCCCACAAGTCTGCCAAGAAAGAGAATCATAGAGTCTTCAGGCTTTATGCCATAAAACTCCCTAACCTGCCTTACCTGGTCTGGGCTTACATTTTCTGGGTTGTACTTCTGCGGGTCAACCCCATTATAGCAGACCTCAATTTTTTCGCGTGGAAAACCAAGCTTTATCAACTCATCCTTCATGGCATAGGAAACCGTGATGACCAAGTCTGCCGCCTGCGTCCCGCGAAGTTCTATATTGCTAACAACTTCTGAACCGTTTCCAAGGGTTCGACCCTTCTCAGTGGAGTGAACATGAAAAACCAGCGGGAGGCCAGTCTCCTTCTTAATGGTTATTCCAGCTATAACCGATAGCCAATCATGGGCAACCACAACATCATATTTGAAACCCTCTTTGCTAATCAACTCGTTGACAAGCTTTGAAGCGCTCAAATAGTTGTAGACGAGGATTTTTGAGAATAGCTGTATGCCCCTACCCCACTTCTTAACATCCTCAGCCACTACATCTGGAAGAGAATCCGAAATATCAATGTGCAATGGTCGGTGAATTTCTATTCCGCGCCAAATCTCCCTAGTCGGAAGGCTTCCCTCATCATCATTCATCGTGAAAACAGTAACATCATGATCCATCAAAACAAACTTCCGCGTGATTTCAGCTGCATAAGTGCCTAAACCACCAACAATCTTCGGCGGATACTCGTAGACAAGCACAGCCATCTTCATAGCATTTCACCAGTCTTCATTTACTTTTTAGCCCGTGGGCTATTTACGTTTTCTGAAGAACGTCAGCTCATCCTTTTGGCATACGTATTCAAAGCCTGTTTCCAGCAGGGCTTTAATTTCATCAGGGGTTCTTGCTATTTTAAACGTGGAACTCGTCGTTTTCTCCTTTATATAATGCCTGTTCAAGCTGAATGTATAGTAATGTGCTATCCAGTTTTTTGTGTCCAAGAAACTCTTTCACGTATAGCGGATCTTTTGTCTGGTGGTAGAGGGTTGTCGCCTTCCAATGCCTAAACGTGTGGAAACCTATTCTGTTAAGCCTCGGATTTTGAAGTTTGAAAGCCGCTCGTTTGCGGCTTTGCCAGAAGCTTGACTTGAGGCTGCTCACGGAGACTCCTCCGAAAACGTATTCGTTCTTTCTGGGAAGTTTTGAAAGCATCTCTAAGAGCGTATTGCTAACTTTCCAAACCCTTGGGTTGCAGCCTTTTTCCGGAGCGTTTAATGTTATGACACGCCTTTCAAAGTCTATATCTGTCCACTTTAGCCTAACAGCCTCACCACGCCTCATCGCTGTTTCCTTTAGTAACTGCAGGAAAGCACTTGTTTTCCTCCCACATGAGGCTATCAGCTGATCAAGCTCTTGTTCAGTAGGTATGAAGGGAAACTTCCTTGTAACAATACATTTAGGCTTAATCCATGTCAAACCATGCATCTTCAAGTATAAATCATAGGCCGCTATGACACCGTGCTTCCTCGATTGGGACCAAGCCTGTCTAGCTATGACCTCCTTAACACTCTCAGGATCGTTTAAAGAGGCCCCCCGCGCAACAAGCGTTTTTTCACACGTTTAGGCAAACGAGCGTGTGGTGAGGGTAGATTTTGACTGTTAAGGTTTCTCGCTGTTTGCTCCAAGTCAACTCTACATATCCTTTGGGTGGGAAGGCGAGCTCGCATGTATGCTCAGATAGGTTAAGCTTAAGCGAAAACCTAATGTTTGATGAATTTCTTCACCTTAAGCGAAAAGGAAGTGGCAAAAATTAGGGAAGCGTTCATCAAACATAGCCACGCACGTTTCATGAAATACTTCTTTCCGCATAAGCCCTTTGGCGAAAAAGAAGCCTATGCAGAAGAGGTTAGAAAAGCCAGCCTTGAAAAGCTTGCACAGCAAATAAAAGTCTGCGGCTTTCTAATGCAGACTAAAGCATACCTTTTCTGGTCAGAAAAAGGGGAGGATGGCTAAGGATATGGACCTTGCTTCGCCTTCAACAGCAATTCTTGGAATATTAGTGTAGCCTCTCCCGTGAAGCTTTTCGGATCCAGCAAATACACTTGATGGAGCATTCGCACGACAATTTCTCGAGCCTTCTCCTCGCTCATCCCGTCAAGCTTGACGTGGCCGAAGGCGTGGTAGGCGATGTTGTTTTCCAAGCCTGGGATGGTGGAAGATGAAACCTGTGGCTTGCAGATGGGACATAAGCAAAAACACTCTGGCTAAATGCTAATAAACCCATTGTTGAAAGCGTTAGTAACATCAATAACCTTGCTATGTGCGTTAGGCAAGCCCTCTTACTAGAGAAACTAGACGGATGAATTATGATAAAAAGCGCCCCAAACATTATTACCACCATACCTCCAAATGTAATAGCATCAGCAATATAGAGCGCAACCAAATCCGATCCAGGAATCCTATCTAATGCGTACATGCCTAATAAATATATTAGTACTCCAAAGAAAAGTAATAAAAACCCCATCTGTTTAGCTTTCAACTTAACCCTTAAAGTTATATGAGAAAATAAACATTTAAACTTTTTATTGAATGTTCAGAAAATATGAGTGGATTTGGAGCTTTCTTGGTGGTTTTTAGCTTTTTAGGTTTGGATGGGTGCCAGTGCGCGCTAGACCGTTGCTAAATTGATGTTTTCTTGTTAATTTTATGCCAGCCTCGTTATTGCCCTTATTTGTTCTGGTTTTCCGTGTTTTATAGCTTTTTCTTTAGAAAAATTCCTACCCAGAACACGAAATAGCAATAATCCCAGAATTCCCGCCAATTACGACTACACTATGCTTAATGCTGACCACATTATTTGCCGCAATTTTTCTAAAGAAAAAGCTAAAAACTTCCCCGCAAAACCTCCTCTTTTTCTACCATCCATGAAATAAATCGTTTTGCCCTTATTTTCGTTTATCAGCGACTAACGGAACATTGCTAAAAGAGGGAAAAATTAGGAAAGTTGGCGTTTTCGCTTTGTTTTCCAGAGAACAGTTGCTATCAAGGTTGTCAGTATAAATAGTGTAAGAATTAGTGTTGATGGAAATTCTGGTATGAAAGTCTCAAGGGCGACCAGTTCTATGCTATCAAAGCTGTTTGAGTTATCGGCATAAATGATTAGCGGCACGTTAAAGGTTGTTCCTTGGGGGACTGGCTCGGTGTGGTTATAAATTAGTATTAATATGTCCCTAGCGAATGTCCATCCTTCGTAGGAACCGCCAGTTTTGATTCGGGCGAGAACTTTATCGGCTTTAGCCGGGTCTCGAAGTATAATGCCTTGAATCCAGCCTCTGTCGGATGCTTTGAGAGCGGCATATTTACTACAATTAGTCACGTAAGTTGCTTCAAGGAAGTTGTCTTGCTTGGGTAATGTATCTATCGCTCCTTCTGTCGAACCGGAAACTATGTAGTAATCAAACCAGGCCATCTCTCCGGGGTCGGTCGTAACCCATATGCTACATATTTGTCCAAATGCATAAGTAATGCTCGTTATATTTGTTTCATTATATACTTCAATGGTGATGTTTGCAAAAAGGAAGGGAACCCGTGCTTTTAGGTAATACGTGATTTCATAATAGATTCCGTACATTGTTAGATTGGCTTTTATAATTGCAACGGCCATATCATTTTTTACTTCTGTAGTTATTGTTGGTGGACAATTATAAAATGCACGCATCCAGCCAACGTTATGGTGTATTGCCGGCTCTATTTCCAGTTGTAGTCCAATTTCTATTCCTGTGAGATCCCCCCCGGATTCTATTTAGGTCATCTCGTGGGTCGCCATTACCGTTGTCATCATATTTCCATTCGGTAACAACTCCGCGTGTGCCACTTGGGTATCCATAAGCATCTGTAGTATCTAACGCTATGAACACAAATTCATTCCAAATGCTATTGGAATTCGCGTGAATGTCATCTTGGGCCTCAGCATGGAAAATACGCATCGTAGACATTGCACAACAGATTAACGTTAGGGCTATGGTGACCCAAATAGTTCTCATTTTCTTTCTCACCTGAAAGCGTTAAATTGATGTGACATTTCAATTATATATATTTCACTTTTAACCTTATAAGTAGTGCATCTATCGTGCATATAGGATGATTTGTCTAATGAATGCCCAAAAATGAGCTATGAGGATTGGGAAAATGCCAATTATGTATCCTGCAAATTTTGTTTTATGTAAATATCATATCAAAAATTACTGATAATCAACCCGCCAACCTACAGCGCTAGCTCTCCATATTCTTTTTACAGCGACTAGAAGAAATTCAAGAGTATAACTTTACCACAGCAGTTTCATGCTATTTTTCCGATGGCTATCTCTTTATGATGAGAGGGACTATTATTGATTGTGGGATATGGATTTTCTTATAACTTTCCTTTCCATAAAAATAATTACAGATATGAACAAAGGTATAATTAATGGTAGAATTATGATCTGGGGAAATTCTGGAACTACATGTGTGGCAGTAATGATTATTTCGTGTGATGAGTGATTATAGGTGAAATATAAGAAAGTGTATGTGGCGTTTTCTGTTACTTCAAGTGTGTTTGGAGGAAAGCCATCCACTGTCACCAACCATTGGCTCAATGAGTCACACCACATAAACATTTTGGGAATGGAAATATTGCAGTACCCGAATGTTGCTGATAAACCTGTTGTGTTGATTTTTATCCTGTTCTGAGCTGGTTCGAATTCGAAGTTTGTTATGGTTGAGTTTGTCAAAGCAGTCAACGTAAAATTTGTATTTTGATAATAGACGCTGAAGTTGTTAACTTTTGGCGGAGTCTTCCAGAGATTTGTGTTAACAATGTTACAAATAATGGATTCCTCAGTGATATATCCACCATCGGTGTTAAGTTCTTTTATAATATAAGCTATCTGCAATGGAATACCAGTAAGCCTGTCCCAGTAAAAGTTCATTGAGCCAAAAGTAACATAGTGGTCGTGTCCGATAGTTCTCGTAATATTTAAGTGGTTAATTTCTCTTACCATCCCATACTCCTCATTAAAAATTGTTTCATTAATACCCGCCGCAACCCAATCTCCATAGAAATAGTCTGGGTACAATACCTTGTCCCCTTGAGTAAGATTAGCTGGTTTTAGAAGTTCCATGCCAACGAATAATCCGGGGGTTAATGACGAAGACTCATTTTCTGTTGTAAAATCTATCCAGAACGAAAAATTAAAAAACCTACCATCATAGAAGTGAATGATTTCCTCAATGGTTACATTTTCATTTACAATGTTGATTATTGTATCCCTTATCCATTCTGGAGATTCAGAAGGTTGTAAACTAAAAGGAGGATTTGGATCATTGGTCTCGTAAAGTACAGTTAGATTGTACAAAGCCCAGTCACCAACTTTAACACCCAACTCCTTTCCATCACATTTTGCAGAATTGATTTGCAATAACGTATGAAGGGGAAATATTACAAAAAATATTATCAACGCAGACACTATCAATTTCTTCATTTTCAACGCCTTTTTAAGCGATGATTGTATTTCACCGAATTTAACTTAAAAAATTTACGGAAAACTTCTATTGTACGATTCACATCATTATTTTAAAATTCTTTGGGGTAATATTGAAAAATGCCAAATTTAAGAGTCACACACGAATGTTCGAAAGGGAAATATCCACACTTATGCTTGTATATAGTGGAGCTGCAACAACTGAATGAGCCCTCAACTCTAAGCCTCATAACACATCAAATAACAGACAAACACGTGGAAAACAATTTAACATTTTTGAAACAAACCCTATAAGAGAAAACACCATCAGAAATTAAACAACTTCAACATAAACCTTCAAAACATTACTCTACATTTCTCTCTTAAGAGACACTAATAGAACATATTCTGGCTGATTTAATGCGGTTTTAAATGCGTATATTTAGTTCGCTCTTATTAAGATTCTGGCGCTTCTTATGGTTGTGTGCGGGCTTGTTTTTGGTGTTTTGCGCGTGTTTTCGCGTTGAGTGATGACCTTTCCGTTTTCAATTGGTCCCGGGGTCTTGCCCATCCTGTTTGTTGGAGGAGTTTTAGGGGGTTGATTGGCCTATGGAGGTTGGATGGTTTATGCTTTTGGCTGCTTGAATGGTGGTTGGTGGGGGGTTGGCGTGGTTTTTAGTTTTTATTTTTGCTTTTGCTGGTAATGGTAAATTTGCGATCATGGTTGCTGTTAGGAATAGTGGCAATACTATGGTTAAAGTGAATTCTGGGATTATTATTACTTCATGTTTTGTGTGGTTGTAGGTGAAGTATAGGTAGGCATGAGTGCTGTTTGAAGCGTCAAGTTGGTGTGCTGGCACAACTTTCCAGTCAACAAGCACTATGTATGAGTCGTTTAGCAAAGCTCTTGGAATGGTTATCCTGCAGAATCCGCTGGTATCGTTTTCGCCTTCCACATAAAATAGTAGGAATTCTTGTCCAGGCTGCAGATACTCATTAGGAGAGCTAAGCAAAACAACTAAGTTAAGCTCAGAAACGGTGGAGTTACTAATAACCTGAACATAATATGTTTTGCTGTCTAATCCAGCCACCTCAAAGTTATAGAACATTCCCATTAATGGATAGTTATCTTGGTTATTCTCGTCGATTCGGTAGGGAGAATCGCATATGCCATCGCTTCCAGTTTCATTCTGGTAAAGACCGCCAAACAAGTCAACACATGCATACTCGCTCCAATAGTTTCCACCGGAAGGATAGCAATTATCCCAAACGTTAATAGAAATTGAACTAAAGGGATCCCAATTTTGGTCAAAAACTTGGTGGGAATTGTTGATAAAGTTGTTGTGGAAAAACATATTATTGTTTGATTGGCGAACCAAAACTCCATACTCATTATTTGCAATATGGTTTCCGAATATGGTGTTATTGCAGGAAAACTCGAGATAAATGGCTTGCAAATTGCTCGTCAAATTATTTTCGGAGATACTGTTTAGTGAGGAACCCTCTCCAAAATATATGCCGCTTTCATTGTTTGCTAATATTTTATTACTTTGAATGACGTTGTTTTTGGAAGAATATAGGAGGCAGATGCCGCATCTGTTTTTTTCTATGATGTTTTGGGTAATGTTGCTATTGCTGGAATAGTTGAGATAGATGCTATACCACTGGTTGGCTATTAAATGGTTCTCGTAAATGTTATTGCTTCGGGAGTTGAAAAGCCATATGCCTGTTTGAAAATTTTTAATGGTTATGTTTTTAATTGTCACATTTGTTCTGTTGGAGAGGTCTATTCCTCTGCCGGTATGATTTCCGCTGAGCATATAATCATTTCCATCAAGAATAATGTTATCTCTCTCTATGACAATTCCATCTCCACTGCTTAAAATATTGCCCGTTAAAGTATATGTAACATTATCATAAGTTATTAATGGTGCTCCTTGCGGGTCTATGCTTCCATCGGCCTTTATATACACGGTTTCTGTCAATTCGCTTTTAACAGATTGAATATTAATCATTAAAGTCAACATGCTTGGTAATAGAAAAACGAGCATAGTGTAGAAAATAGCGCGCTTCATAAACCTCTTCCTTCATAATAATTCCCCGAAATTAACCTTTTAAATTTACGGAAAATCCTATAACAATATCCATTCTTAGCTTTGCACGCACTTCTCGACTATTCTCACTACGCTTCTCTTAATAATGTCTAACTGAACGTGGAAAATTTTTCTTTCGCCCTAAAAGACAGAAAAAGAGGGGATTTGCGGGAGAAATCTGCAGTTTTCATGTAAACAGCCATCTTCATAACATTTCCCAATTTCATGAGCGTTTTGTAGGCTTAAATGTAGCAAAAGGGTCCCTATTTACGTTTTCGGATAGACAACCGTAGGCTCAGCCTTTTATGGGAATCTGCAAATCGGTGGATGCTCCGGTGGGGCTCTGTATAGTTTCATCTAGCGAATTTGAAAATTGGTATAAGAGGTTTATTGGCAAGCTGGAAAAAGTGATCTAAAATTTCTTGAGCCACTCGTTTATCTGCTGGTCCAGTCTTTTACTTTTTGTCTTTTTCTTTTCTAGCGGTGCTGGGTAGCCTCCGACTGTTTGGTAAGCTTTTGTGGCTAGGGTGTCGGCTTCTCCTTTTTGGGATTCTCGCCATGCATGGTTATGTCTAAAGTTTGATGGTTGTATCCATTCTGGGGAGAAGTCGTCAATCTGGTTTGGTTTTAGGCAGACGCAGACAACGTTTAGTTGGCGGTGGAGGCTTAATGGGCATGTGAAGACTCTTCCAGCATCCATTCTGTTCTCGACCTGTACGTTTTCAGCATTTATGCTTTCAATTATTTTTGGCAGTGCTTGGGTGTTTACGTATTCTACTATGGCATAGGCAAAGTCTAGTGGGTGGGCTTTGCTGGTCACTGCTTCTGATATGGCTTCTTCATGGATGTGGATGTGGCATCCGTTTCCAGACCACTTTACGTAGACGGAGTTTTTTACACCTTCGTTTTCTAGAATGGAGAGGATTTCCCTTGCCGCGGCAATGGTTTTCCGCCAGTTCTGCAGTGTTCCATCAATATCCCATGTTGGAGTGCACATGTAGGCTTTTGAAAGGTCGACGTCTTCCACATGCTCTATTGTGGGGTACCTGTTTGCGGTTGCATAGAAGGCTCTAGCCGAATTCTTAAGCCTTTTCAAAAGTGCGGCGAATTCTTCTTCGCTTTTTATTGCCATTGGTTTGCCGCCTAAATATCGCCTAAAAACGAGTTTTCCAGACTCGTCTATGCAGTGGACTGCCACCCACCTTCCTTTGCAGAATTCGGCTATCTCCTTTTGAACTTCAGCCCTTGAATAGTGCTCAACCGCTAGGTTTTGGAGGTTCGACATCACGTTTCTCCGCCGCTTTTTGTATTTTCTCCATCACTTTTCTAGGGAGGACTATGTCTTCCTTTCGCTCTCCGACTGGTCCGAGGATTATCAGCCCTTTTCCCTGTTCGATGGTGATTTCGTGCATTTGGAGGCTGTGGGGTGTCTGCCTCATTTTCTCCACAAGCACATAACGCCTCAAAACGCCGTTTCGGACGAAACGTCTAAACCTTATTATTCCGTCGGCTATGTGTTCAACTCCCCAACCGAAAGCCTCGGATGTGGTTATGGCGTACTGTGAGGTTGCCAAGATCGTGAAGTCCCATTTTGAAAGCACCTTCTTTACAAAGTATGAGTGGCGCCGTGCCATGGCTGGTTTGTCAAGCCAAAAAGCTGAAAGCGAATCAATGACAAGACGGGCTCTTCCATAGCCTAAAGCCTTCTTTGCCTCAATAATCTTGTTTACGAGTTCCTCAACGCTTAACGCCTTAATTGTCCACTGATCCTCGGTTCCCATCAAAGCGTCGATCAGTATTAATTTGCCATCTTTTATGGCTGTGGAAAAGTCGAAGCCGAACTGGCTGGCTTGGGTTATTATGGACTCGCGGCTTTCTTCGGTTGTCACGTAAATGCACTTGTCACCGTTGGCTACGCCTTGCGCTATGAAATGGATGCAGAGGATGGTTTTGCCAGTGCCTGGCTCGCCAGTGACAGCCACAGAAAAACCTCTGGGAATCCCGCCTGCAAGCATTTTATCGAGGGCTGGCACTCCAGTTGAAAGCCTCTCAACGGTCAAACCCGAACCCTAATTATTCTATTGGTGGGGCATAGTCTATAAATTATCCGTTCTAAACTAGCCTAGCCTCGGCTTGCATAAGCGAAAGTCTGAAAAGCTGAACTCCCAAAATATTAGGGATTGAGGGATAATAGAGTGAGTTTATCGCCGGTGAAAAAGCTCGTTCTCGAAACCATATGGATGCTTAACAAACCAGTAAAACCAGCGGAAGTGGCAGAGGAGGTGGGACTTGGTTTTCCAACAGTTATGATGCATGTTGTCGGCCTCGCAAAAATGGGCTACGTTAAGGCTGCGGAGAAAGGGTACTACACCATAACTGATAAGGGGCGGGAGGCACTGGGCTTGCCAATAATTAGTGGTGAAAAAGCGCGGCAGATTTTGGCATATGTGCCAGCAGATAAAGCCTTCTACTTTTATGCGGATATAGGCAAGCCTTTAGGCGTTTATGCTGCAAGCCTAGGAGACTTCTGCGAGAAAATCCAAAAAATCGACATAGGCTCGATAGAGTTCCACCTATACCGGGGAGACTTCGAGGCGTGGTTCGCTGGGTTAGGCGATATAGAACTTGCCAAGAAAACAGCGCTTATAAGGGAGCGCAAAATGTCCGGAGAAGAGTTACGGAGTAAGCTCTACGAAGTTGTTAAGAACCGCTGCGAAGAGTTAGCAGAATAAGGCAGCAGTAAACCGCTATGCCTAAATTGGCGTGAACCTCTCCTTCAGCTTTTCAATAACCTGCGGAAGCGTTGTATACTCCATAGACTCAGCGCTTAGGCGGGCTGGCTCAAACTCGCCCATACGCCTAAGCATAGCTGCATACTTCAATGCTTCCTTCCTTGCAAGGGCAAACGCTGGGTCGGCGAAGAAGTCTGTTATCATAGGCTTGCCCTCATCGTCGCATGCAATCGCGCCATCAGCAACTTGAAAGCCCAAAGCCACCATTCGCGGAGGACCATCAAAAAGCGTGCATCGGGCGTCCTTCAAACCCACAGGCATTAGTGGACCCCAGTGGCTTCCCCGCATCCAGCCAGCCACAAGATAGCTGTGCATAAAAGGTGCAAGGATTTCTCCCACAGCTGGTAACCCGTGCTGTGCCCGCACAATCATAACTGGGTCGTCTTTTCCAACATATTTTCCAGCGATCAGCGAGAGCTTTGTCACGCTGCTAGAAGCACATATCAAGTTGTCTCTAGCACGCCAAACCCGTGAAACTATGTAACGCTCAACAGTCCCAATTAGGGCGACAAGCTCATACATTTCTCTTGGACATTCAAGCACAACCTTCTTTCCCTCTTGGACGTCAACAACCTCAAAATTGAAGCCGCCAGCCATGTTTGGATCTATCACAAGTCCAGCGGTGCTCATCGGGTCGGCGAATATCCGGAAAAGGGGAAGATTGAAGCATCCGGCAGAAGTCTTGTCAGCTGCAAAAACAACAATCGGGTCTGATTTTCTCTCCTCGATCTCCATTTCAGCTACTCCCGGACCAAGCCCCCGAACTGTTCCGCTGAAAGCATTTTTCAGCAAGTCTTGCCCAGCACCATAAAGCTTCAACTCCAAGGCTTTGTTGGCTGCTTCTTGAAAAGTGTTCCACGCAAGCTTGTGAATTTCGGGGTTTGACTCACCCCGCTCATGCACCATGAGGAGTTCGAGGTCGTCTCCAACATTGAAAACATAATAACTGTTTATCAGACCTTCTTCCTTAGCTTTTTTCAGGTTTTTCTCTCCAATGTTTAGTATGGGTTTTGGGACAACATGGTGTCCCGCTAAGGAGCCAACATCACATTTTATAAGGGAAATTGTGGTTTTTCTAGGCATGATATACCACTTTGAATCGGAGCCCGGTCTAGAGTTTACCCTCTAGCTTTTAAAAGATTTCCGAAAGAAATAAAGAGCAGCCAACATAAAAGAGCGTGCAAGCCCATGAGCGAGTTAAGGGTAATATCAGTAAAAATCCCAGAAGAAGTCTACAAGGAACTGCTTCTACGCATTCCAGAAGGTGAAAGAAGCAACTTCATAAGAGACGCCATAATAGAAAAACTCCAGAAAACGCCTAAGCCAGACAAAATACTTGAACTGGAAAAGCGTCTGGAAAAGCTTGAGGCTGAATTCTCCCAGATAAGAAAGTACCTCGCAGACTTGGAACTGCTCACATATGAAAGGGGCAAAACAAACCCGCATACCTTCTGCATAGACGAACTAGACCACAAAATAGTCGACTACCTAATGCATTATAAAGGCGCGACAACACCGGAACTAGCCGAATACACAAAAACAAACAGGTGGCTAATCCTAAACCGCCTAAGAAGAATGGAGAAAGCTTCAAGAAAACAGTTGGGCAAACCAATAATCGAATATTATCCAGGAGAGAAGGGCGGAAAGAAGAAAGCATGGTGGATAAACGAGGAACTAATAGAAATCTAACCAGCAACAATTAATTCCGGCAAGGTGCTAACTTATCCTTGAAGGGCCCGTAGCCCAGTATGGATTAAGGCGCCGAATGTGCATGTTTGCACATGCATGTGCGTAAGCCTCCGGAGCCGGAGAACCGGGGTTCAAATCCCCGCGGGCCCGCCAAATCCTACAACCAACACTTCTTTTGTGGCTGCACGGCTCCGCAGTATGGGCAATTTTCAGAGGCTATTGGAATATCCTTTCCACATTTAACGCATTTTTTCAAAAATTGTTTTGGCGTTATCCTAAGCAGAGACTGCATTGATTTTTCATCAGCGAAAAATCTAACCTCCCCGCATTTTGGACATACATAGAGATCAAAGGACAACAACTCCTCACCAAGCTCAGCTAACTCCCCAAAGAAAAGTTTCCACATGCCAGGTGTTCCCTTAATTCTGAAGGGAATCTTCTGTGCAAACTGCAACTCAACATTGCAAGAAGTGCATTTCCGCACGCCATATCCACTCATGTTTGATCATCCTTTGATGCGGCCGCCGGGATTCGAACCCGGGATCGCAGGCTTGGAAGGCCTCCACCCGCTGTAAGCGTTTTCGCAGTGTCTGTGTCCTAACCAGACTAGACGACGGCCGCACAATCACTCTCTAAATTAAAATGGATAGATAAAAATTCTTTCACCCAGTTTTCTGTTTGAAGACACGCTTTTCTTGTGCTGGCTTCGGTTTGAAGCTTCCCCTAAATTTTTGTGGGGCAGCCCTCTGCCTCTCCAAGTTCTTCAATCTAGCGTAAAGCTTTGCAATCTTCGTTTTCGAAGGCTTTTTGCGACGCGTAATTCTGGAAGGCGGAGGTGTAAAAGGCTTTTTAGGCTCCCTCTTTTTTTGGAGAACCATGCCTTTCGGGCGTTTCATTTTTCGAAAGAGCACATAGCCTTCCTTAAGGTTCACCTCGACGGTTTCCCATCCAGCTTCAAGCCAAGCCTTAGCATGCGCATTGCTAGGGGAGTTTACCCACCAGTTTTGAGAGCGGTAGGCCTCCAATGGAAGATTATCCCCAATAATCCCATCTATTTGGGCAAAGGAAAGCCTAACAGAATCCGTGAAAGAAGCCCTGAACTTCAAATAGCCCTTAAGGGACTCGTATTTGGCTTTAGGCCTTGGAGAAACAATTCTCCTTGCACAGTTCAGGCAAAGCAGCCTTGTGGTGTCTCCTGTTGCCACTTCTGGAACCATGCAGTCAATACAGAAAAGCCTACCGCATCTCCAACAGCGCCTAAGATAATTGTACGGAAGAACCCTCCCACAGAGATGGCACTCATCCTTGAGGGGCATCAAACCACTTTAGCCGCTACGCAAACGACTAAACCATAACTGCACATATAGACTTTTCTAGCCCTAAACGAGGCTAAGCACTTTTAAAGTTCGGAATCCGCAATAACGTTTATAGCCATCCACCCCACGCCACAAATCGTGAATTCAATGCTTTTCAGCGAATACCTCCACGAAAAGGCTGAAGAATCAAGGCATAATGAAACAATCGGATACCTAATAACCATAATAGGCTCAATATTCTTCGTAGGAGGTCTCCTAGAAACAGTTATAACAGTTGAAAACCAAGAATGGTTCCTAATAATACCATACCACTTGACATCACACCCTACAGCCTTTTAGGCTTGTCCTTAACACTAGCGGGCATAGTTCTCCTAATTTTAGGCATGACACTAAGCATCCACTACGCAAGAGAAAGAGCATGGTACATGAAACAACTCCAAAAGGCTCATGCAGTTGAAGAATTAAAACTTAAAGGGAAAGAGGAAAAAGGATGAGAGGAAAGCAAATTAATACAGCCCACATTGAATACTATTATGGGCGTAGGCTCCGGTAGTATAGTCCGGTCAAGTATAGCGGCCTCTCGAGCCGCGGACCCGG
>CAZNKF010000004.1:0-104953 GCA_964573785.1 uncultured Candidatus Bathyarchaeia archaeon | reverse complement strand
GAAAAGGCCGGAGCCAGAAACATTTCAAACCTAATAAATAAAATTTTAATTGACTATTTCGCGAAAGGGGAAAGCATGTTCGGAACTATGAAACCAACCGATATCAGCGACTTAAGAGACCATAAGGAAAGACTATGAGATACGTTATCGACTCATTCGCATGGATAGAATATTTCATGGGAACAAAAGCAGGAGAAAAAGCCAAACCCATAATCGAGGGCGTAGAGGAGAAAATAACACCAACAATATGCCTCGCTGAAGTCTACGCAAAAACCACAAAAGCAGAAAGCCAAGAACTAGCCGAAAAACAAAGAACCTTCATTAAAGAAAAAAGCGCCCTCGCCCCACTAGATGAAACAATAGCTGTAGAATCAGCCAAAATAGACGTCATAATGAAAAAGAAGATTAAGGGCTGGGGACTAGCCGACTCAATAGTATACGCCATAGGAATCACAAAAAAAGCTGAAATAGTAACGGGAGACGAACATTTCAAAAACCTAAAAAACGTAATCTTCATTAAATAAATAATCGCTAACCAGAATAAGCGCTAACGCTTCTCAACAATTCATTCACCAGCTTTTCCACCCTTTTCCTTATCTTCTCAATTTCCCTTCTAACATCCTCGTCTTTAACTTCCCTTTTTCTTTTCTCATTTGATTCTAGAATTAGCCTTAAAAATTCCGAGTCATACACCTTCAAAAGCAACTCCGTGTTTGGAATTACACAGTGCCCACCAATAACACTTGGAAACATTACAGGCCTATCCAATCTTACCCGATGAGTATCCTCAATAAAGTCAACAACATCGTCAAAATCAGCGCCAAAATGCCGGCTAATCCTATGCATTTCTTGGAAACAAGCAATCATCCAAGCCCTATAAGTGGTCTCAAAAAGCTTAGCCAACTCCGTTTCTAAACAACCCCTCAAAACCTTAGCCTTCAACCCAGCCTTCTCAAAATGCCTTTTCGCATGCTGCGCTGACTCCTTATCTACTCCACCAACATACTTTGTCCAGCGCCTCAACTCCCACTTCATATAATCCACATCTTTATGAACGCCACGCACAGGCGAATGCGCCACATGGCACACGCCATTAACCCGCCTATAAAGCTCCATATTAGTGCCAGGCGCAACAGTACTATTGACGATTACAAGTTTGGGCTTAAAACGTTCTACATAACCAGCAACATCACTTACAAACTTCTCCTTGTCCACACATGGAATGCAAACGTGCATAACATCAACTTTACTAGGCAAAACAGAAGTCTGCCCAACTGCCTGCATTTTCTGTTCATCTAAATCATAACCATAAACATCAAACTTCCCACTCTCCTTCAACAACTCAAATAAGGGGCGACCAGCTTCGCCCAAACCCACCACTAGAACTTTCTCCTTAACCATTTCGTAAACCAGCCGTTTGTTGCAGAACAAACTAAAACCAGTCAAACTATTTAAGCTTCACACAGCAATAGTAAAACCACAAAGGAGAACCAGCAATGTCCACACCAAAAACTGGCAAAGGCGTAATAATAGGCGAAAACGTCGAATTTGGAAAAGATGTCACAATATGGAACTACGTAGTAATAGGTGACAACACAAAAATAGGCGATGGAACGCGCATCGGCAGTTTCTGTGACATAGGAAAAAACGTTGTCATAGGCAAGAACTGTATAATCCAAGCCCACGTAACAATATCAAACGAATGCCAAATAGGCGACAACGTCTTCATAGGCCCCAACACCAGCCTACTAAACGACAAATTCCCCCACAGCAAATGCCTAACACCATCCATAATAAAAGATAATGTTGTCATAGGCGGATGCGTAACAATACTCCCAAACGTCACAGTACACGAAAACTCCGTAATAGCCGCAGGAAGCGTAGTAACAAAAGACGTACCGCCCAACACTGTAGTTAAAGGGATTCCAGCAAAACCGATGATGACAAGACAAGAATACGAGGCTAAAAGAAAGGAGTTCATTCAAGCCAAGAAGAAGCTCCCTTAAACCCTCCCTCACCTCGTCCCTAACTTTTCCACAACATTCACAATCACATCAACAGGATTTTCAAGCTTAGCTAATAAACCGCTTACATCTTTTTTGTTGCCCCAAACTTCCTTTGCCAAAGCATAGGCAGAGGATAACTTTGTTCTAAAAATTGGAAACCCTTTTTCAGCTAGATAATCATTTACATGCTGTTTTTGAAATATATCTATTACAATAGCTGGTGTCCCTTGTAGTGCCGCTTCTCGTGTGATGGTTCCGCCAACTCCAACAAATAGGTCTGCCTGTGCCACCAAACTTGCAGAGTCGACAAACCTTTTTGGGATAATTAAGCCTTTGATGATTCTTCGGCGGTATCTGGGAAGAAAAACAACATTGCCTAACCGCATCAACTTCTTCGCCAAATCAGCGGAAGAAAACTTCCTTTTAACGTATACAGCCCTCTCTTCAACCTCCCTAACAACAATAAGCGGCTTCCCAAAATCATATTTCACAAGAGGCTTAAACCCTTTAATCCATGCAACCTCATCAACACCATCAAAGCGAATTATTCTGCCCTCAACATTATACCTTTGCAAGGCTTTTTCCGGAATAGCCCTAGAAACAACAATATAGTCGGTAAGGGGTAAAGTAAGCCTATGCACAGCATCAGCATAAGGCGTATCAAGAGTCGTTATCGTCGGAATTTTTAACCCAAAAGCCACCCGAATCTGATCAACAGAACCATGCGAAATGGCGACGTCTGGAACGTTTTCTCCAAAAATTTTGCAAAACAATAGCTGACGCCGAACTCCCTCCTTAAGTCTGGAAAGTAAAGATTTCGGGTTGTATTTTCCGACGACTATGAATTTTTCATTCAAAAGTTTTGCAAGTGGTATCGTGTCCGGGTGTCTGCGAGTGGTCAATACAACCTCGTGTCCCATTTCCTTAAGTCTTCTTGCTATGGCAACACCATATCGCACATGTTTCCCAGTGCAAGCGTCATACCAAACACGCATCATTCACACCAGCAATACATCTCTCCAATAATTTTGCCGTCTTTAACCAGTTTTGCCGGCGCATCAATGTGGCGTATCCAGTAAATGTTTTCTGGCAGGATGTTATATTTTGGGATTTCTGGGATGCTCTCCTTAAAGGCAAGTTTCACGTACAAGTATGGAATGTTTGCATAATAGTCTCCATGTAGAATTTTGCTGGCGTAGGAAAAGAAGAACGATGTTGTAAACATTCTGGCAGCATTAATCTCTGTGACGCATGGAACGCCCTCCCTATTCTCCTTTAAGTCCACACATGCTAATCCGTTAAATTTCTGGTCTATGGCGAGGACAGCTTCCGTTGCAATTCTATTCACATTTTCGTCATGAATGGTTTTCTGAACAGCCGGCGTGCCAGTCACCCCAGAGGGCGCAAGGTGCGGGTATATGTATTCTATGCGTTCTCTAGCCATAGACGTAACAAGTTCTCCATCCTTCCAGAGGCTGTGAAAACCTATGTTTCTTCCAGGCAAGTTTTCTTGGGCTATGAACTCCCATCCCATGCCACGCGTCCTCCAATAATTAATCCATGAAAGGGCTGTCTCCTTATTGTAGGCTGGTGTGCTTCCTCTTCCACCGGCACCATGCCGCGCCCTTATCCATATGGGAGCGTCGAACTCCTCGAAGGCTTTATCAACATCCTTTTCATTGCGGATTTCCATAGTTTTTGCCACAGAAACGCCTTTTTTCATCCAGATCTTAGCCGACTCAAGCTTGTCTTGACAAATTTTCACAGTCCTCTTCGACGGCAAGAACATATTCGCCTCAATTTTCTCGCGATTTTCCGAAATAACAGCCACTTCAATATCAGTTTGTGCATGCAAAAATTCAGCCTTCTCTTTGCGTATAATCTCGTTTAGCCTATCAATATAGCCCTCTTCCTCAGCCCTTGAAATCAAATACCTTTTATCAGTCGGCGCCAAATAAATAAAATTTGCATTCGCCTCCGTACCCACAATGAAAATTTTTTCCGGGGCAAGGCGTAAAGACATTATAAAGTTTATTCCGGCAGGTCCACCAGCACCCGTTACCACGATTTTTTTCAAAGCACCACCTTATTTATTGCCGAAAATAGTGAGTGAATGGCAATTTTTAATTTTGTGGTATTCTAAAACGTGTTTAAACCTCAGAAGGTTTATACGTATGTTATACAAAAGTATACAATGAGTAAACATGTCGCAAACAGCAACCATAGCGGTCCGCGTAAAAAAGGAAATCAAAGAAACCCTCGAGAAAGCTGGCATCAACATTTCTGAGACTGTGAGAAAACATTTAGAAGAAATATTCTGGAAACTCCAACTTAAAAAGGAAACGGAAACAATGAGAAAAATTCTTGAAAATGTCAAGCCCTCTGCCAAAGGATTCGCTGAAAAATCTGTGAGGGAGGACCGTGAAAGTCATTGATTCCTCCGCCTTAATCAAGTATATAGCAAAGGAGGAGGGCTGGGAAGAAGTCGAAAAACATCTAAAAGAAGGCTGCGTAACGCTGGATCTAGCTTTAAAAGAGGCGGCAAATGCGCTGGTTAAAAAGATGCTTAGAGAAGAGGTTGACCTTAATACTGCAAAGGAAATAATGCTACACATGCCAAAAATAGTCAAAATAACACCACAGACGGAGCATTTTCCAAAGGCTCTAGAAACAGCGATAAAACATAAATTAACAATCTACGACGCCCTCTTTATTGCCCTTGCGATGAGCATTAACGCTCCGCTATTAACATCCGACAGAGTACAAGCAGAAATATCTAAAAAACACGGGGTAATAACAATTCTTGTATAAAACGTTGCATTATAGAGATAGGGGGCCGGTCGTCTAGCTTGGTTAGGACGCAGCCCTTACGAGGCTGAGGTCGCCGGTTCAACTCCGGCCCGGCCCATTGAACTTTCTCTTTTTCAAAAAGAGAACCTTCACTAAGAGAAAACAGTTGGTTTGATGCATGATTTGGGCTTTGCTTTTGGTTTAGGGAATTGAGGGTTACATTTTTAGCTGTAGACTTTTTCTATCATGAGGTTTATGCTTTTTGTATATCTGAAGAATCTATATGTACGGTTTTCTTTTGCTATGCTTCTTATAGGAGCCCTAAATAGATGGTTGCATATGCCGATAACTGTGAAAAGGGAAGCTTTCAGTAAAGTGGCAGATAGAGGGAGGGGGGTAGGTCTAAGATGAGCTCCAGGATATTCATCTTCCAATGCGTCTTTAAGCGCATCCTCAACAAAAGTTTATCTTTATCTAAAAAATAAAAAAGGAAGTTATGGCGGCGCGTAAACTGTCAGGAATCGAAGGAGACCACTTCAAACCGTAATTCTTAACCAAACCAATGTAATAGTCATAGACGCCAAAAAACTTAGCTAAGGAAAACAAAGCCCTCATAATATGCGCCCGCTTATAATCGCCTTAAAGCTGCAACTCGCTCCAAATACCCCCCCCAGCAGACAACCACAAAACTTCTCGGCGTGGCGAAAACGCCTCTAAGCAGTCCTCACCTCCAATCTCTGTTTTAAATACTCCTTAAATAAATTCAGGCTCCTTTCAAAAAGGGCAGTTAGAAGGCTGAGGTCGCTGGTCCAAAGCTCCGGTCCAGCCCAACAAATTTTTCGCTTAGCGTATGATGTCGGGTAGAAGCTCCAAAATTCTTCTTGGGGAGAATACGCTCAAGGTGACTGTTGTCAGCTTTTTGCCAACTTTTGGGATTAACCCCACAGCGTCTGTTCCAAGCTTGCATATGATGGCGTGTTCAAAAAGCCCCAGTTGTTCGATTATTATGGTGTCATTTTGGCATCTTGCGTTTTTCAGTGCGGTTTTTATTTCTTGCTGGGTTGCGCCTAAAACCATTAATCTGTCAAGGAGCGACTTAGCCCATCTTTTGTAAAGCTTCAGCTGATTTTCGGCTAGCGCGGCTTTTATGCGTTCTCTGTGCAAGTGAATAATTTTGGCTGTTAAGGGCATGTTTTCGCAGAATCCATAAAGCTCGGCGATTTTTCTAAGGGCGATTTTTCTCCCGTCAGCCAACTGAGCTTGCAGATGTTGCAGCGAAATCGCAACGCCTATCATCTTTGGCGTTATTAATCCGATGTCAAGTTGAAGCTGATCTTCGCTTTTACATAAGCCTATGATGTATCCCCTTACAGTTGAAAATCTCGTTAGGTTACCAGCATGAGTTGGGCATAATCCTATCGTGTTTTCAAGATAGTTTAATGCCACTTTTTCATCTTCACCCGAAAATGTTAGTTGAATCCAGCCTCGTGTCGTAGCTTGAATTTTTTCTATTTTAACCTTCAAGCCTTTTAATGATGACTTTAAGTGTTCTTCAACAAGTTTCAGTTGATCGTCGTTGTAGATTTTTGCGGATAGCGTTACGGTAGGCATTTGCAGTCTCCGATTATTGACATTTCTTGATGCAGCTTTCTTATTCTGGCTATTGCTGATGGAGGCAGTTCTTTTGAAAGTTTTTCTATAGTCTTTTCGATGGGAACTCTTTCTGAGCCTTCGATGAGTTTGTCTGCGTAGGCAACAATTTTTTCTTCAAGAGTTTGGGGGATGTAAATGTCCTTCGGCCATCCTAGGTTTTTGGCTTCTCTTTGGGTTATGCCACCGCCAACGTGTCTCTTGATTATTGAGATTATGGGTTCTGGTAAGCCTAGGCTTTTGGCTATTTGCATTCCCGCCACGGCGTGGTGGACGCTGTGGGTTTTTGATCTTCCAATGTCGTGGAGAAGGGCGCCTATCTCTACAAGTTCAAGGTTCACGTCCAATCCTTTTTCCTTGCATGCTTTTGCAATTTCAACCGCGAGCTTTGTTACTGCTTCACAGTGTCTTATCACGTTTTCTGAGCAGCCGCTTTCCCGTAAAAATTTTAGGGCTTGTTCTCTTGTTGGGAGCTTTTCACTCACCCAGCTCCTTCCTTAACTGTTCAACTTTCTCGGTTAGGACTTTGACTATTTTGTCGTTATTGTAGTGCATTAGTGGCTTGCCGCATGTAGGGCATTTGAAAACCAGCTCGACAGCCTCTTCGAAGGGTATTCGTTTGCATCCTGGCGTATAGCAGTAGTAGAAGTCGTGGTTTTTCTCGTATTCCAAGCGAATGTTCAGTTTTTCGAACACGCGTCGTTTTTGGCTTAGTATAAAGCCTTCCAGCTGGTCTGATTGTAGTTTCCAGTGGAATATGAACCATCCAGTTTTGGGGTCCCTTGTTCTTCGTAAACTTACGAGTGAATGGTCATAGAGCTTGTAAAGGATTTTACGCACGTTGTTTAATCTTATGCCAGTTTTGTTTGCTAATTCATCGTCTGTTATTTCATCCGAATTCTTCAGTATCTCGATTAGCTTTACGGCTTCTTCTTCGCCTAGTGCCTCGGCAACCTTCATTAATGTTGCATCGTCAATTGTTGATAACATGGTGACCCTTTTCTGCATCAGTCACTCAGTTTCCTTTTCTACTATATATTTGCAAGCTTTAATTTAAATCTCTTTTCTGGTTTCGGATTCAGAATTAATCTTTCTAACTACTTTTTTGCCTCTTTTTTGAGGGATTATCCTGATCTTGGCGTTTTCAAAAGTTTTAGCGAGCTCTTTTCCCTCGAAAAATCTGTCCAAAAAGACTGCAAGGCTTGTACATTCAGAATGAGGCTGATTTCCAATTGCCACGTTGAAGTCTGAGACTGCTTCTGAAAAGAATTCACCGGGAACTTTCTGGCTTCCAACAATTACCAGTATGTCCTTATCTAGTGCTTTGATTCTCTGTAGCACGTCGCTCGTTTCGATGTTTTCGCCATAAGCTGTTAAGTGGACGACAACTCCGCCTTTGGCTTTCCATTCCCTAACAACTTTTTTCCAAGGGGTTCCCATCTCAAAGTAGAATGGTCCGCCCCAGTTTTTCACAACTTTTTCCACTGTTGCCTTAATTTTTTCATCTTCTATGTCTGAGAGTATGAATCCTGAGGCTCCTAGGGCTCTGGCAGTTAATGCCACGTGAGTTGTTAAGCGCAAGTCTCTTATGGGACGGTGTCCCCACCTTAAAACATAAATTTTCGGCTGACTTTCAATGTTTGAAGCTTTCAACTTTTCCACCGAGCTCTTCAACTCGGCTTTTCACTTTTTCAGCGAACCAGGGCACGGCTTCAAAGGTTACATGGACAACGTCGCCCTCATATTTTATTTCTTGGACGTCTGCTCGGCTGAAAAGCCACGAGAGGAAGGGCATTGCCTCGTTTGAAAGTGAAAGGGAAAAAGATGCTTGAACATAATTTCGCAATGTTCTAGCTATTTCCTCTTTTAGTTGGTCTATGTTAAGCCCGTAAAGAGCTGATATAAGCACAGACTTTAGTGCCTTTTCCTTGAGTTTTTCAAACTTTTGCTGTATCTCCGTCTCAGATAACAAGTCGATTTTGTTTAGGGCTGTTATTATTGGGATGCCAGATGCTCCTATGCGCTCTATTGTTTCTAGGCATACAGAGAGCTTCTTTTCAACGGTGGCTAGTGGTTCGCTGATATCCACAACGAGCAGTATCAGGTCTGAGTATATTGTCTCTTCTAACGTTGAGCGGAAAGCCTCTATCAGTGTAAGCGGCAAGCGATCAATGAAACCAACAGTGTCTGTCAAGAGAAACTTTTTTCTTGAAAACTTTACAAGCCTCGTCGTCGTTGAAAGGGTTGTGAAAAGAGCATCGTCTATAGGAACCTCTTCTTCTGTGAGTGCAGTGAACAGCGAGCTTTTTCCAGCATTCGTATAGCCCGCCAGCGAGATTGATGGAAAACCAAGCTCAGCTCTACGTTCACGGTGCAGAACTCGTTTTCTTCGTATTTTTCTAAGCTTTTCAATGATTGTTTGTATCTGCCTTTTGACAGTTTCATAGTAGACGTCAACTTCGTATGCTCCAAGTCCCATGAATCCGGGCTGTTCTCCAAGCTTTGCCAACCGCACTTTTTCCTTTGCTCTTGTCAGCTCGTATTTGAGTTTGGCTAGCTGAATTTGCAGTTTCGCCTCTGTTGTTGCGGCTCTTCTTGCAAAGATTTCAAGTATAAGTTGGAAGCGGTCTATTGCTTCCACGCCAGTTTCTTTGGCTATGTTGTATGCTTGAACGGGTCTTAACGGATTGTCAAAAATTATTTTCTCGGCACCGGTTTCCTTCACAAGCTGGGCGAGTTCCTTAATTTTTCCATAACCTATCTGATAGCGGGGATCTGGGGCTCTTATTTGTTCTATTTTGCCCACAACGGTATAGCCAGCCGACTCGGCTAGGCTTTTAAGCTCGTCGAGGGTGGATGGTTCAAAAGACCTTCGGCGCTGTACGATTATGGCTTTCGTTAAGCCTTCTCCTCCGCGCGTCTCTTATTCTTATTAAATTGTATGGCGTCGCCTATGGTAAGCCCTCGACTCGGCTGCTTAGAAGCGGTCATCGCGGGAACTTTTTCTGTGGAAGCTGGAACTAGAAGCTTAATTCTTAATGCGTGTTCCAGTTTGGCTGCCAGCTTGTCGTCCGGCTTAATTTTTCTCGTCTCAACTTTTTTGAGAACGGAAACTTTTTCATTTATCTTTTTGCCTAGTTCTTCATGTGTTAGCCCCAATTTTTCCCTTGCTTGTCTTACTTTGACGTCGTAGTCGTCGACGAGTTCAAAGGTGCTTTCCAAAACCGTCTGCGTCTTTCTCACAGTTTGGGCTTTTAATGTTTGAGGTGGCGCCGTTTTTGGTTTAGGCTTAAGCGTTGGCGGTTGCTTTGTCTCTTCCTCCCAGATTATTGTGCCGTGTTTTGAGCATTCGCTACACGCTGTCAGTTTTGCTCCTTCAATTAGGGCCCTTATGGGTTTGCCGTGAATTTTCCGTCCGCAAACTTCACAGCGCAATCTTTGTGCGCTCCTCTAACTCTTTAATACGGCACTTGGTTATGTTTATAGTTGTCGAATTGCCAATTGGACAGCGAATGGTGGTTTGTTTGGAAGACGCGCTTAGGCGAATTAGGAGCGTTGCAGACTATCAGTTTGGAAAGGGTGTTGGCGAAGCACTCTTTCCGCAAAATGTGGAAATAGCCTACTCAAAGCGTACTGGCAGAATACGCTATGTTTTTCTAAATGGGAAGAGGCTTGCCACCATGCGCCCATTAGACGGACTTTTTTCCCTAAGCATTGAAGGAGCAAGAAGGATTGTTAATAGTGATGTTAGGGCTAAATGCTTGGTTACCGTTAAAAATGATGTTTCCAAATTTATTGCCGAAGGCGGTGACGTTTTCGCAGCGCATGTCTTAAGGGCGGACAGCGAAATTCGACCAAAAGACGAGGTTATTGTAGTTGATGAAAAGGGCGAGGTTTTGGCTGTTGGCAAAGCCGTATTATCTGGTGAGGAGATGACTGCGTTTAAGGTGGGTGAGGCGGTAAAAGTTAGGCGTGGCTGTATGGAGGAAGGTTAAGTATAAGAGGCCTAAATTGGTTATTGGTTAGGTGGAGGCTAATGGCTGTTGATGCGTAGGCGAATAAGCCCCCGCGAAGCAAAACGCATGATGCAACGCATGGGCTTAAGCATGGACGCTATTCCAGACGTTGAACAAGTTATCATAAAAACCAGCAGTAAAGAAATACTCATTGAGAACCCGGAAGTCGCTGTTGTTGATATTCAAGGGCAGAAAATGTTTCAGGTTGCTGGCGGGAAAATAACAGAAAAGGCTGTTGAGCGCAAATTAACTATACCCGAGGAGGATGTGAAGCTTGTGGCTGACCAGACTGGAAAAAGCCTTGAAGAGGCGAGAAGGGCTTTAGAGGAATGCGAAGGCGACTTAGCTAAAGCCATCCTTCTACTTCAATCTAAAATATGACTTATTGATTTTGGAAGAGATTTTAAATGGATTTTGACATTATTTCGGTGGGGCATTTCAGCATAGATTCGATAAATTTGCCGAATAGACAGTTGCCCTACATTATTTTGGGCGGTTCTGTGGCTTATGTTTCGCTTTCAGCCAAGCGTTTAGGCGCAAATGTATCCATAATCTCAAAAGTTGGTGAAGATTTTCCAGAAGCCTACTTGTGGTGGCTTAGCCAAGAAGGCATAGACCTTTCCAGAGTAATCAAAGTTAAGCACGAGAAGACCACAAGATTTGAGCTAAGCTATAACAGCGATCTGTCAAGCCGCATTTTGAGGCTTACCAGCAGAGCACCATCAATAGAGGTTGAGGACATGCCAAACTCCTTAGAGGCGAAAGCCACTCATTTGGCTCCAATAGCCAATGAAATCTCATACGAGGTTGCCGAAAAACTGGCAAAATCCGCTCAAGTAATATCCTTAGACCCTCAAGGGCTTGTCAGGGTTTTTGATGAAAATGGAATTGTGGCAAATGAACATTTGAAGGACAAGCGTATGCTCGAACTTATAGACGTGTACAAGTCTTCGCAGGATGAGATTGAAGCTATCACTGGTGTGGCTGATTTGAAGTCGGCAATAAAAGCTGTGCACGATTTTGGCGTCGAAATAGTTATAGTAACCTTGGGTATGAAAGGTGCCGTGCTCTCCATAGGCGGGGCTGTCTATGAAATTCCAGCATACACGCCCAACAAGCTTGTAGATCCAACGGGTGCTGGGGACGCATTTATTGGCGGTTTTTTGGCTGAATATGTTCGCGGCAAAGAAGCCTTATGGTGTGCATGTGTTGGTTCAGCACTAGCCTCCATCGTTGTTGAAGGTGTTGGTCCAACATTTCTAGGCGATAAAAATGAGATTTACAGAAGGGCGAGTGTGCCTTATGAAAAAGGAATTAAGCATTGAAGCGCATTGTATTTAGTTAAAGCTAGAAAAGGCATAAACCAGATGTGGGGTCACGTCTTTGGGTCGTGTTGCAAAGGGCGTTAAATGCAGCGTTTCAGGATGCGGAAAAGATGCGAAGCGTTCCCTCTCGGCAGCAAAGGTCAGAATGGCTGGATTGAGTATAGGCAGCAGCGAAAGGCGCGCGTACTTGTGCGAAAATCACTACAAGGAGTTTAAGAAGAGGACTAAGAAGGAGAGGAAGATTGAGCAGTGGCGGTATAAAGGTGTATGAAAACTAGAGGGGAGGGGTAGGCGAAAATGAGGATACTGCAACTGCACTCCAACTACATCGAATATAAGCCAATCCAGAAAGAGATAACCATAGCAGAGGAAACGGATAAAGAAACAAGGCGCTTAGAAGAAGTTGTTGTTTTATTCACGGCGGTGGAAGAGGGCGACGATGAAACAGTAGCCAGAAAAGCCATAGAAGAGGTTAAATCCTTCCTTGAGAAGCTGAAGGTGAACCGCATTCTAATATATCCCTATGCACATCTCAGCAGCAACCTTGCAAAACCATCAGAAGCCTTAAAAGTCGTAAGGGCTATGGAAGCCTATGCGAAAGCTGAAGGCATAGAAACATATCGTGCACCCTTCGGCTGGAATAAACAATTCACAATTTCTATAAAGGGGCATCCGCTGGCTGAGCAATCCCGCGTAATATTGCCGGCAAAAGAGGAAAAAGAAGCTGAAAAAGTTTCAGAGGCACTGAAAGCCGAAGAAAAACTGGAGTCCTTCTGGTATATTCTGCAGCCAGATGGCAAAATGATCCCAGTTGAAGAGTTTGACTTCCGTGGGCACGAAAACCTTGAAAAGTTTGCTAAATATGAGTTTTCCAAGGTTAGGGCTAGCCAACAAATGCCGCCCCACGTGCCTTTAATGAAAAGACTTGAAATAGCTGACTATGAGGCTGGAAGCGACCCTGGAAACATCCGCTGGTACCCTAAAGGCAGACTCATAAAGTCGCTCATAGAACAGTATGTAACAGCCAAGGTTATAGAGTATGGCGCCATGGAAGTTGAGACCCCAGTTATGTATGATTTTAGCCATCCAAGCTTGGCAGATTATTTGAACCGTTTCCCAGCGAGGCAGTACCTACTAAAATCAGAGGACAAGGAGCTTTTCCTACGTTTTGCCGCATGTTTCGGGCAGTTTTTGATGGTGCATGACACGCAGTTTTCTTATAGGCATATGCCCCTAAAAGTCTACGAGCTAACCCGCTACAGTTTCAGAAGAGAAAAAAGCGGCGAGGTCGTAGGCTTAAGAAGGCTTAGGGCTTTCACAATGCCTGACTGCCACGCCTTCTGTGTAGACCTAGAACAAGCCAAAAAAGAGTCTGTCACACGGTTTAAGCTTTGCATAGAGGTGCTGGAAGGCATAGGCTTATCAAAAGAGGACTATGAGGCGGCAATCCGCTTCACAAAAGACTTCTACGAAGAAAATAAAGATTTCATCACGAACCTAGCCAAAATCTTCGGCAAGCCAGTCCTCGTCGAAATGTGGAAGGAACCCTTCTTCTATTTTAGGCTTAAATGGGACTTCAACTTCGTCGATAATCAGGACAAGGCTGCGGCGCTGTCAACGGATCAGATGGACGTGGAAAACGCCAAAAGATACGACATAACCTATGTTGACGAAAAAGGCGAGAGACATTATCCGCTTATACTACATTGTTCTCCAAGTGGCGCCGTTGAACGCTGCATATATGCGCTTCTGGAGAAGGCCTACAAACAACAACAGAAAGGCGAGCCGCCAATGTTCCCTGTGTGGCTTTCGCCGACGCAAGTGCGCATAATCCCTATGTCAGACAGATTCCTCGAGCACTGTGAAAAACTTGCAGAGAAACTCGAAGCCGCCCAAATCCGCGTTGACATTGACGACAGACCGTTAACACTGCAAAAGCGCGTCAGAGAAGCCGAAATGGAATGGATACCCTACATTATAGTGGCAGGGCAAAAGGAAATAGAGTCCGAGGTTCTCCCCGTCAGAGATAGAAAGGCTAAACAAATACGCAAAATGAAACTTGAAGGACTTATAAGCGAAATTAAAAGTCATATGCAAGACAAGCCTTTCAAGCCGCTGCCCCTACCAAAGCATGTTTCAAAAAGACCCCAATTCTACGGTTAAAGAATGATGAAAGCTAACTGGAACTGCCAAAACACATATCAACTCTAAGGGGAAAATTTTTGTTCTCCGAGAAGGGGAATTAAATTGGATAAAGAGTTACTTGTCTATATAGACGGCGAATATTACCCAAAATCACAAGCCAAAATATCAGTTTATGACCATGGGCTTCTGTACGGCGATGGAGTCTTCGAGGGCATCCGTGCATATAACGGTGTAGTATTTAAGCTTAAAGAGCATGTTGATAGGCTTTACCGTTCAGCCCACTCCATAATGCTACAAATCCCAATAACAAAAGAGCAGATGATAAACATAGTTTTAGAAACACTGCGCAAAAACAACTTAAAAGACGCTTACATACGCCTAGTGGTAACAAGAGGCGTAGGCGACCTTGGACTAGATCCAAGAAAATGCTCAAAACCCACAGTAATCGTCATAACGGATACAATTGCGCTCCATAAAAGCGAAGCAAAAGAAAAGGGAATAACCGCAATGTTAACATGGGTGAAGAGAGACCCCGTGGATGCAACAAGCCACGAGATAAAATCACTAAACTACTTGAATAGCATACTCGCCAAAATAGAGGCAAACATAAGCGGCGTAGACGAAGCCATATGCCTAGATAAAAATGGTTTTGTCTGCGAAGGAGTAGCAGAAAACATATTTATAGTGAAAAATGGACGAATATACACACCGCCAAGCTATACTGGGGCTCTGCCCGGAATAACAG
The DNA here is from genome assembly GCA_964573785.1 of uncultured Candidatus Bathyarchaeia archaeon. GTDB lineage: Archaea > Thermoproteota > Bathyarchaeia > Bathyarchaeales > Bathycorpusculaceae > JAGTQI01. The sequence goes on along the minus strand of CAZNKF010000004.1, from coordinate 90,276 downwards.
CCGAAACAGTAAAAGAGTTAGCCAAAAGCCTCGGGTACGAAGTTATAGAAAAGAACATAACCCCATACGAACTTTTCACAGCAGACGAAGTTTTCTTCACTGGAACAGCCGCAGAAATTATTCCGGTTAGAGAAATAAATAAGAGACAGATAGGCAACGGGAAACCAGGTACGATAACAAAAAGACTTATGGAAGAGTTCTCAAGGCTGGTTCAAGACCCAAAACATGGGACACCAATCTAATCAATAGCTAAACACTGTAACGCCACTTTCATTAAGTCTTGGCACTCTCACTTACTCTTTTTCATGAAACTTTCCAATAGGTTAAAAGCCTCTTCAATGGTTTCGATAGGCGGCAAGAAGACACCCCTAACATGACCAGCACCATAAACTGGACAGAAACCGGAGCCATGCACAAACAACACACCAGTTTCCTTTAAAAGTTCTAGCACAAATTCGAGGTCAGTTTTCCATCTTAAGCTTACACCGTAAATCTTTGGGAAAACATAAAATGCTGCTTCTGGCTTCGTGCAACTTATTCCCTCAATTTCATTAAGCCTCTTCCAAGCATAATCCCTTCTAGCCCTAAGCTTTGAAACCATTTCGCGAATATGGTCTTGCGGTCCTTTTAGGGCAGCCACGCCAGCCTTCTGCACTGGAGTGTTTGCACAAATCCTTATCCTAGCCTCCTTCTCGACACACTCTTTCAACTCTTTAAGCTCGCCCCTTGGGCTATGAAAGTATATGTAGCCAAGCCTCCAACCCGTCATCAAATAAGCTTTCGAAAAGCCATTCATCCCTATAACCGGAACATCCTTGGCAAGGCTTGAAGTGCTTACAAACCTTTTCTCAAAAACAAGCTGGTCATAAATCTCATCAGATATAACCGGAATGTCATGCTCAGCAGCCAAATCCAAAATTTGCCTCAAAGTTTTCTCGTTGTAAAGGGCACCGCATGGATTGTTGGGATTGATAACAACAATTGCACGAGTTCTGCTGGAAATTTTTCTCCTTAAATCTTCAATATTTGGCTGCCAGCCTTTCTCCTCGACAGTTTCATAAGTGACGGGTTTTCCGCCAAAGAACTTTGTATATGAAATGTAGGGCGGATAGGTGGGTCCTGGAAGAAGAACTTCATCTCCAGCGTCAACAAGAGCAGCCATAACCATTTGGATACCCTCTGAGATCCCAGAGGTAACAATAATCTCATCAGCCGAAACATCCACACCATTCAAGCGTTTTTCTTTCTCGCTGATGGCTTCCCTAAGTTCAGGCAAACCCTCCGAAGCAGAATAAGCGTTAGCCCCGCCCTTAACAGCTTCAAATAAGGCTTGCTTGATATGTTCCGGAGTGTCAAAATCAAAAGCCACCGGATCACCAATATTTAAATAGTAAATCTTTTTACCAGTTTTCGCAAGCGCCTTTGCATAAACAATTACATCACGGATGGCGTACTCGATAGTACGAGCTCTTTCAGTAACTTTAACATTAACCAATCTTTAGCACACCTTTCCGAGAAACAACGCTTTCAACTCTAAAAGATAAAAAGCTTATGGAACATTGTACGTAAATGATGCCTCTACGTACTCATCCGTAAAAACTGTCACAGTTATATCTTTACCTTGGTACCTTTGCCAATCAAACGGGCATAGCAAAACAATCTCATCACCAACGTTTATCAGCGTCTGGTTTTTAGGAAACACGTATTCCATAGGAGCTGTTATGCCTTGAACTGTTATAACAATTTTTGACAATGTAAGATTCCACAAAGAATAATCCAAATTTTTAACAGTCGCATTCAAATATCTTGTCCCGCCAATTTCAACGCAGTCTACAGCTGTTATATTTAGCTCTGCCACCGGAAGAGTGAAAGTAAATGGAAATGTATAATTCTTTAACGTACCATCTATTGTTGCTTCCACGTGTATTATTAGTGTTAAGTTTCTATAATCTTCTATTAGCGCAGCCCAGTTGAAGGTGCAGTTAAAGGACGTGCTGTTGCTTGGTTCGATTGGTTCGGAAGGAAGCGTCGGATATACCTTTGTACCATTTAATATTGTCCCTGTTTCGTTTACCACTATTTGAGCTATTCTAATGGCTTCAATTGAAGATGCATGATTTTGAATTGTTACATTAAACTGTCCCTTTTCTCTTAGGTCAAAAACAGCGTTTTTAACCTCAACTATTATTGGATGTGGAGTTTTCGCGGTATAAGGTGTGGTTTCGAAATCTTGAAGGAAATAAGCCGCAATCGTGACATTTCTTCCCCTATATTCCGTCCAATTCCAATGATACTTGATGGTGACTGTTGAATTTGGCATTATTCCAACGGGAGGATTGCAAAGCTCGTCATGGATATAAGTCCCATTGTCCAGCTTGCATCTAACCATTGTGATGTTTGCATAGTGGGCGGATTCTGCAAGGTTGAAGATGGTCACATTGAAGTGGTCTCTGTGGGTTACGTCGAAGTTTACGCTTTGGATTGCTGCATGAACACTTTTGGTTTCTATCTCTTTGCGGAAATTATACCCTTGCTCTGTATAGATGACAATGCTTGTTTTTAATACTCCATGCCAGTCTCCGGTAAAATTGAAGCGAACAGATTCATTTCTTGGAATAACATGTCCTCTTATGGGAGGTTCTACTTGGGAATAATCTACGCCGATTAGCATATCGCTAATTGTTAAATCAACTTCAGATTGAGGGTCGTTTGTCAAGGTTATATTAAATTTTTTGAACGAGTACCTTGAGTTAAATTCCTCCGTTATGCTGAGCTTAACATATGGCACTTTGACTTCTCTACTTGTTGCTGGAAAATCTGAAGAAAAAACGTGCACCATCATGGTTTTGCCAGCAAAACCGAAACTACCAATAAAATCTCCTAATGTAAAGTTTGCGTTGTCTTTCTTGATTTTTAGGCATGTTATGTTTCGAGCCTCGCCTATTGGGAGGACTATTCCATTTTCAATAGAAGGTTCCGTTTCAATGACATCATAAAGCTGCATTTCTCCTTTCAAGCTTATCGCAATTCTTGATATTGTTGCATCCATAGGCGAGTATGACGGGTTTAAGACGCTTACCTTGAACGAATTGGCATTTTCCTTATTTATGTAAATGCCAGTTATTATTATGGCGGGGGATGTCCTAGTATAATAAGCAATGGTAAAGGCGTAGGAAGCTATTCCGCCAATTATTGCGGAAATTATCATGAGGATTATAGTTATAAGGATTGAAATTGCTTTCATGTTGGTTCGCACATTCATAATCTTCACGCTCCCAGCGTTTCTAGACTCATATTCCTTTGAAATAGATAAACATTCCTTTTAAACGGTTTCTAGGGGCAAATTTCTAATACATGTTTTGAGCGTTCTTAAAACTCTGGTGTCTGGGGGAAACTTGTGGACGAATATGATGCCGTGATTATTGGAGCTGGTGTCATCGGCTTATCAACCGCTTATCACATTAAGAGGCAGAATCCACGTTCAAGGGTTTTGGTTGTTGACAAGTTTAATGCGGCGGGGCAGGGAAGCACTGCGAAAAGCATGTCTGCTTTTCGCTGCTTGTTCTCCTCTCCCATAAATTATGTTCTCTCGGATTCTTCTGTCGATTTTTATAGTCGCGTGCAAGCAGAGCTTGGAGTCGACTTAAAGTTGTTTTTTGCTGGGTATTTGTGGCTTTTGGGTGAGGATGATTTTGCGGAGCTGTTTCCGATTTTGAAGGAGTTAGCGGCTAAAAGCCTAAAGTATAAGGAGTATGAGGCTGAAGAACTTACTAAGCGGCTTGGCCTAGTTACATGTTTGCGCAGCGATGAAGAAGCCGAGCTTATGGGTTTAAAGGATGTTTATAAGGGGGTTTTCATTCCAAAAGCAGGGATTATTGACGCTGACTGTGTTGTTAAATTTTATGAGGAAGAGTTTATGCGGCTTGGCGGGGAAATTCGCTACGGCGTCAAAGTTGAGGATTTAATTGTTGAGGCATGCCAGCCTCTTGGAATAACCGGAGAGCCTTTTTTCTGGCAGGAATCAAGAGTTTCAGGCGTAAAAACAGATTCTGGAATAATTAAGGCTAAGAAGACTATTTTGGCGGCTGGTGCTTGGATTTCCCAACTTTTAGATAATGTGGGAATTGAGTGTTTTATAAAACCTAAAAAGAGGCAAGTTTTCGCGGTAGAAGCCAAAAACCCCATTTTGAGGCAGTTGCTTTTCACTCAAGGTTTTAATTCTGTTGGCTGTATCCCCTTCACTATTCTGCCGAAACCGAGAGTTTTAATAAGGCCTTTTCCAACGGAGGGAGTTTTTTGGCTCAGCTATGCTGATGATTTTCCAAGGGCTTTCAAGCTTGAGGAAGACCCACAACCTGAGAAAAACTTCTACCAGTATGGGATATATCAGGTTCTCGTGAAGTATTTTCCCCAGTTCAGGGATTGCCGTCCATATTCTGCGTTTGCTGGACTTTATGAGATTAACACTTTGGATGGGCATCCGGTGATTTTTGAAGAGAGGGATTTAATTGTTGTTGGCGGCGCCAGTGGTAGCGGTATTATGAAGGCGGACGCCATTGGCAGGATAGCTGCAGCCCTTTACAATGGTGAGGAGTATGCGCTTCTTTATGGTGGCAGAAAATTCAAGGTTAGCGATTTAAGCATAAAGGAGAGGCGTGTTGAGCCGGAGAAACTTCAAATTTAGGCTATTTTGAACAGTGAATTTTATTAACGTTAAAATGTGATATGGTATGCTGTTTGCGTTGAAGATGATGGATCATGTATGGTTGGAATGGTAGATTCTTAAGAGTGAACTTATCTAAGCAGAAGGCTGTTGTTAGGGAATACGACGCTGCGATGGCGAGGAATTTTTTAGGTGGAAGAGGTTTTGCAGCTAAAATCTTGTGGGATGAGCTGAAGCCCGGTGTAGATCCTCTTTCGCCAGAGAATAGGCTGATATTTGCAGCTGGTCCTTTAACTGGTTTTGCATTACCAAGCAGCGGGAAAATGGTTGTCGCAGCCAAAAGCCCGCTGACAGGCGGCTATGGTGATGGAAATATTGGGACTTATGCTGCGGTTCAGATGCGTAGGGCTGGTTATGACGCAATAATAGTTGAGGGGAAAGCTGAGGCGCCAACCGTTCTGCTGGTTGAGGATAGCACGGTGGAATTTCTGGACGCTAAAGAACTTTGGGGTTTAAACGCTTTCGAAACTGAGGATAGATTGCGGGGCGTTTATGGAGCAACCGCTGGAATCCTTGTGATTGGGCAGGGCGGAGAGAACCTTGTGCGCTTCGCTAACATAGTCTCTCAGAAGGGAAGAGGTGGCGGAAGACCTGGTATGGGTGCTGTTATGGGTTCCAAAAACTTGAAGGCTGTTGTCATTGTTGGCAGCGGTGAATTGTCAGCCGCCCATCCAAAGGATTTGAAGGAGCTTGGCGCAGAAGCCTACAGAGAGGTTTTGACAAAGCCGAATTATGCCTTCTGGAAGCGTCAAGGCACTATGATGACCATTGAATGGAGCCAAGAGAACGGCGTTCTACCCACATATAACTTCAGTGAAGGGGTTTTTGAGGATGCTGAAGCCATCGGCGGCTTTTCCATGGAGAAGATCAAGTCTTCCCAAAGGGGTTGTCCAAACTGTAACATGACTTGTGGCAACGCCGTCAAGGACGCCGACCGCAAGGAGTCTGAACTTGACTATGAAAATGTTGCTATGTTAGGCTCAAACATCGGCATTGGCAATTTAAAGAAGGTTGCAGCTCTCAACAGAATGGCGGACGAATTCGGCTTAGACACGATTTCATTAGGCAATGTTATTGGCTTCGCAATGGAGGCTTCTGAAAAGGGACTGATTAGTGAAAAAATTCCGTGGGGTGACTATAAGGCTGCTAAAGCCTTAATCGAGGACATCGCATATAAACGTGGTCTCGGCGCAACTCTTGCGGAGGGTGTGCGTTTTGCGGCTGAAAAAATTGGAGGGGGTTCTAGCCGTTGGGCTATGCATGTTAAAGGTTTAGAGATTTCAGCATATGATTGTCACGCTGCACCAGCTATGGCTCTTTCCTATGCCACAAGCCCTATCGGGGCACATCACAAGGATGCTTGGGTTATATCTTGGGAAGTCAAAGTTGGAAGAGAGCGGTATAGCGAGGAGAAAGTTGACAAAGTTATAGAATTTCAGCGCATTCGGGGAGGCTTTTTTGAATGTGCAACTGTTTGTAGGCTTCCATGGATTGAGCTTGGCTTTGAGCTTGAATGGTATCCAAAGTTTCTGTATGCAGCTACTGGTCTTGAGATAGGGTGGGATGAACTAAACCTCATAGCCGACAGAGTTTACACGCTAATCCGAGCGTTTTGGGTGCGCGAGTACGGCAAGAATTGGAGTCGGGAAATGGACTTTCCACCAGCCAGATGGTTTGAGGAACCGCTTACAAAAGGGAATTTGAAGGGCGCAAGGCTTGATAGGGCAAAGTTCGAGGTTATGCTTAACATGTACTATCGAAAAAGGGGATGGGATGAGCGGGGCGTTCCAACAAAGACAACGCTTGAGAAGTTGGGTTTAAAGGATGTTGCAAAGCAGCTTAAAAAACGCGTTAAATTGTGGGAGTGAGAAGGCGGCAGATAGCAGCGCAGTGCTAGTATGATTTTGCAAAGTAAACAACTTCCTTTGCTTCCTTGCCACAGTAAATACAGTTTGAGAACGGCTCTTCCTTTTCAAAGGGAATAAGCCTAATAGTAGCGCTTGTCTCCTCCTTTATTTTTTCCTCGCATCCTTGGCTGCCGCACCAAGAAGCCTTTATAAATCCGCCCTTCTCCATCAAGGCTTGTTTGAATTCACCATATGTTTTTACCGGAGTTATCATTTCTTCTAGGAATTTTTTGGCTTTGTTGAACAGGTTATTTTGAATTGCTTCGAGGAGCTGCTGCACTGTTTCAATTATTTTTTCCTCCTTTACAATGTGCCTTTCAAAAGTGTCTCTTCTTGCAATTGTCACTTGTCCATGTTTCACGTCTCTTGGTCCTATCTCGATCCGTAGTGGCACGCCTTTTAGTTCCCAGTCGTTAAACTTCCATCCTGGAGTGTACTCCTTTCTATCATCTAGGACTGTGGAAATTCCTGTTTTCTGCAGTTTTTCATAAATTTCCCTTGCTTTGGCGAGTATCGTGGTTGTGTCAGCTACTTTGTAGGGTATTGGGATTACAACTACTTGTATTGGGGCTATTTTTGGCGGTAGTACAAGGCCCTTGTCGTCACCGTGAACCATTACTAGGGCGCCTATAACGCGTGTTGATATGCCCCAAGAAGTTTGCCACACGTAATGCTCCTTTTCATCTTCGCCTATGAATTTGATTCTGAAAACTTTTGAGAAGTTTTGTCCAAGATTATGCGATGTGCCCATTTGCAATGCTTTGCCGTCGGGCATTATAGCCTCCAATGTTGTGGTGTAAAGGGCTCCGGCGAACTTCTCGCTTTCAGTTTTTCTGCCTATAAGCACTGGAATAGCCAAATAATTCTCCATCAGGTCACGGTATTCGTTTAGGATTTCCATAACTTCTTTATCTGCCTCCTCTTTTGTTGCGTGGGCTGTGTGTCCCTCCTGCCACAGGAACTCCCTTGTTCTGAGGAAAAGTTTTGTTGCCTTTGTTTCCCACCTTACGACGCTGCACCACTGGTTCAGCTTGATGGGTAGGTCTCTCCAGCTTCTAATCCATTTGGCGTATGTTGCATAAATTATGGTTTCTGATGTTGGTCTTATGGCAAGTCGCTCTTCTAGTGGCGTGTCGCCGCCGATTGTGACCCATGCAACCTCTGGCACAAAACCCGCAAAGTGTTCCGCCTCCTTCTTTAGGAAGCTTTCAGGTATGAACAAGGGGAAATACACGTTTTTATGTCCAGTCCTCTCTATCTTTTCATTGAAGATTTCTTGGATTTTCTCCCATATGGCGTATGAAAGCTCTCTAAAGATCATGCATCCCTTTACAGGCGCGTAGTCTGCGAGACCCGACTTTAGCACAACTTGCGTGTACCATTCGGAGAAGTCTTCCGATTTTTTGGCTACTATTCCTAAGTCTGACATTTCATCCTCTCCTCTGTTTTTGGTTGCTTGTTGAATATAATTCTAATGTGAAGTTGGCTTTGATGCTGGGCGCTTTCCTGAGAAGTTTAGCAGGGTGGAACTAAATCGCCCATTTTCAACCACTCGCATCCTAAAAATGCAATCAAGTTATTTAAAGTTTCTTTCGCTGGACGGGAACTAACGATAAGTGTTTTAACCATAACAAACAATTTAAGGACTAGACATGCTTGAAGGCTGATTAAGGTTGAAGGTTCTCCTAGTAATCGGGGATGGAATGGCTGACAGACCGCTAAAGGAGTTGGGCTGGAAAACCCCGTTGGAGGCTGCCCGAAAACCGTCAATGAACCGCATGGCAAGTGTTGGAATCTGCGGGATAATGGACCCCATTGCGCCTGGCATTCCACCGGGAAGCGACACGGCTACGCTTGCACTTTTGGGCTATGACGTTTTTGAGGCGTATTCGGGTAGAGGTGCCTTTGAAGCGTTGGGCTCTGAAATAGATGTTATGGAAGGGGATATCTGTTTTAGGTGCAATTTCGCAACTGTTGATGAGAATCTTGTGGTTTTAGATAGGAGGGCTGGTAGAATAGCCGACTCTGATGCCTCTAAACTTGCTGAAAGCCTCAAAAAAGTTAAGCTTTCAGACTCTTCTGTCAAATTCTTGTTTAAAAATGCTGTTCAGCACCGTGCTGTTCTCGTTTTGCGCGGTTCAAAGCTTTCATCTGCTGTTAGTGACTCTGACCCTGAGACGGTTAGAGAAAAGGTTTTGGAGATTAAGCCATTAAACGACAGTTTTGAGGCGAAGCACACAGCCAAAGTCCTTAATGAGCTTATGCGTAAATTTCACGAAACCTTGGAAGAGCATCCGGTGAACAGGGAAAGGGTTGCCCGTGGACTGCCCCCAGCAAACGCCATTCTTATTAGGGGGGCTGGCACCTTGCCAAAGATTAGACTCCTCAGCGAAATTTATGGTGTTAATGCCATGTGTGTGGCTGCAACCTCACTGATTCGTGGCGTGTGCAGAGCTGTTGGCATGCAGCTTTTAACTGTTAAGGGTGCAACTGGAACGTCACAGACAGATTATATTGCTAAGGCGAAGGCTGCTGTTCAAGCGTTAGAAAAGAATGATTTGGTGCTTTTGCATGTGAAGGCTCCAGATGTTGCCAGCCACGATGGAAACTTTAAACAGAAGGTTGAGGTTATCGAGAAAATTGACAAAATGCTCTCCTACATACTTAATAAGGTTGATGTGGGCGAAACTTTTGTGGCTTTGACGGCTGACCATACAACATCATGTATGACAAAGAATCATGAAGGCGACCCTGTTCCATTAGCCATAATGGGTCCGTATGTTCGCTGTGATGATGTTGAAGAGTTTGGCGAAAGAACATGCGCGAAAGGTGGTTTGGGAAGGCTTAGGGGAAAAGACCTTATGCCAATTCTAATGAATTTTATTGGCAAGGTCAAAAAGTTTGGGGCTTAATCACTGAACAGACATGAGACGCCACTCTCTATAATCAGTAACCACTTTAATGTATCCTTTGAGGATATTGTCGGTTTCAGCGTCTCCAGTGTCAACCCTCAAAATTCCGCCTTCAATGTCGCGGAGCTTACTTTTTGTAGCTACAACGATTATTTTGTTTTTTCCAACATGTTTTATGATTTCTGGGCTTATCTGCTGGTTTCCCCTGCCTAAAAGAATGCCTTGCCGCCCTATCGGCGACAAAATTATCCACGTGTTCTGCCAGTCTTCCACGTTTTCCAAAATCTTCTTCTCATCAACATCCAAAATGACTTTGCCATTCTTGTATATATCAACGCCCAGCACTGTTTTTTGAACACCAAGCAGTTCGGCTACGCACTTCACGGTTGTTCCTGGTCCAAGAATGTATGTGGCATTGGGCTGCATTTCCTCAACTATGGATTTGGCTATTGCCATCTGATTCTCCTTCTCGTCAACTGTTTCTGGGCTAACCTGTTTGCTTCCTTGAATCCTCATGGGAAGGAATGGTCCTTTCAAAAAGCCGTAAAGCTTAACCGCAAAAGTGTCGCTTCTGATAGCCCTTTCATCAGCATCCATAACTTCAAATTCTGTTATTTCCGCCTCCCCTTTAGCATAGGCTAAGACAACTTCAACAGCGTCTGAAGGGTTCACGGCGAAAACGCCACTATACATTTTAACACCGGAAGGAATGCCTAAAACCGGCAGTTCAACGCCCCTCTTTTTAATTGCGTCGAGGATGTCCTTCGCTGTGCCATCTCCACCAACAAAAACTATCAAATCCACTTTTTCGTCTGCCAAGAGTTCAACAGCTTTTTTAGTGTCTTCCGCCGTTGTCTCAGCTCCAATTTTCATGGGCAAAACTTCAACAGCAACACCAGCATCCTTTGCTTCATCTTCACCCATAACGCCCGGACACGTTATTATCTTAATGAAATTTTCATGCATGCTTTCCTTAAGTTCTTGAAGAAACTCCACAGCCCTTTTCGGAGAAACTGGCTTAGCTCCCCTCGCAATAGCCTCTTTTAGAACACCGTCGGTTCCTTTAAGCCCAACCCTCCCACCCATGCCAGCAATTGGATTAACGATAAAGCCCATCTTCATAATTATCGATTACAAGGTTTTTCTCGGCAGCCTATAAACCATTTTCCGCAAACGACTTTAATAAGTAAGTACCATGAACATTTAGCTGAGAAGAATGAGGGTTATATCCGACCTCCACATCCATGGGCGTTATAGCCGCGCCACAAGCCATAAAATGAGCATTTGGGAAATTGCCCGTTTTGCAAAAATTAAGGGCTTAAACCTTGTTGGCACCGGAGACTTTACCCATCCTAAATGGCTTAAGGAACTTCAAGAAACTTTAGTGGAGGAGCCTGGAACTGGACTGTACCGTGTTGCCGAGAATCCAGATTTTCCCGTTTACTTTATGATAACAACAGAGGTTAGCACAATATTCACTTTTGAAAATGATGTGAAAAAGATTCATCACGTCATCCTAACGCCAAGCATAGAAACAGCAGCCCAAATAAACGAACGCCTCGCAAAGTATGGCAACTTGTCGGTTGATGGGAGACCAACCCTTGACATGTCTGCTCCACAACTTGTTGAGGAGGTTATGGAGGTTTCAGCGGATAACATGGTTTTTCCAGCTCATGCTTGGACGCCGTGGTTCAGCATATTTGGAGCCTTCAGCGGCTTCAATAGTGTGGAAGACTGCTACCAAGACATGACAAAATACATTTACGCCCTTGAAACTGGCTTGTCCTCAGACCCGCCTATGAACTGGCGTCTAAGCAAATTAGACATGTTCACGTTAGTTTCCAACAGTGATAGCCACAGCTTCTGGCCGTGGCGAATGGGAAGAGAAGCCAACGTTTTCGAGTTGAAGAGCCCAAGCTATTGGGAAATAGTCGAAGCCATAAGGGGCAAGGATAAGAAAAGGTTCAAATTCACAGTAGAAACAGATCCTGCTTATGGGAAATATCATTGGACTGGGCATAGAAACTGCAATGTTTCACTCTCGCCAAGGGAGGCCATTAAACTTGGCAACATTTGTCCAGTTTGCCGCAAAAAATTGACTAAAGGTGTCGAGCAGAGAGTTGAGGAACTTGCAGATCGCCCAGCGGGATTTAAGCCGGAAAACGCTATAGGATATTTGCATCTGCTCCCTCTTTCAGAGATTATTGCAACGGTTTTAAACGTTGATTCCCCTTCTACACAGCAGGTTTGGAGCATCTACAATAAATTGGTTGAAAAGTTCGGGGATGAATATTCCGTTCTTATCGATGCGCCTAGAGCAGCTTTAGAGGCTGTTGTAGATGCGAAAGTCGCTGAGGCTATAATGAGGGTTAGGGATGACCAAATTAAGGTTGTGCCTGGATATGATGGGGTTTATGGGCGTCCCATAATTTTTGGGGATGAAGCTTCTTTTGCGAAAGGTATTTCCGAAAAAGTTCAACAGTTAAATCTTACTGATTTCATGTGATGGTTTCTCTGCATGTTTTTGTTATGTATGTGTGTTGGACGTGTACACGATAAAGCTTATTAAGTCGTAATACACACGATACATTGATTTCCATGCATACCATAAACCAGCAAATCCACAAAGAAAACGAGAAAATCTCAAAAATAATAGACCGCATTATGAGGCAGGTTTTTGGGGATGAGGCTACACGCCTAATCTACCGCTATTTAGAAAGTAATTATTCTGTTAAGCGGGATGAAATTGCAGATAAAATTGACTTGTTTGCGAAGGGACTTGAAGATTTCTTAAGGTCTGGCGCCTATGTCATTGAACGGAAGATTTTAGAGGATATATACTCAAGTTATGGACTGCTCCGCAGAATTGAGTTAGAAAAGCTGCGGGAAAGCGACTTTGCAAGTCAAGTGAAACTCCTTATGCGAAGGGCGTGAAATTTCACCATAAATTTTGTTCTTGTAGGCAATTCTTATTAACACCCTTTTCGTGATTACATTCCCCTAAAGGCTTTACTCTAGGAAGGGGGATATTGAAAGACACTTTAACTAAGGTTGTTACTGCTGCCGTCGAAAAGTTTGGCGCCGAGTACGTGGAGGTGCGGGCGCAGAAGCTTTTCAAAACAATGCTCACCATTAAAGAGGATAGAGTTGAGGCGGCAAAGGAAGGCATTGAAAACGGTGTCGCCATAAGAGTGCTTGTTAATGGCGCATGGGGTTTTGCATCTCCATGTTCTTTTGATGTTAAGGCTTTGGTGGATGTTGTTTCTGAAGCTTGTAGGATGGCGAAAGCCGCTAGCCAAAAACTCAAAAATCCCATAAAACTTGTTGAAGGCAAAGTTTTCGAAGATCACGTTTCAGTTAACCCCAAAAAAGACCCCTCAAAAACATCCATAGAAGACAAGATAAGAACAACCTCAACCATCGCCGAAACAGTTTTGGGATATGACAAGCGTGTTAAAAGTTGCACAGTAGACTATTTGGACATAGCCGGAACGAGCTATTTCATGAACAATGAGGGTGCATACATTGAACAGGATAAGCTCTATGTTTGGTCAAGAATTTTCGTTATCGCAAAAGAGAAAGAAGTCTTCACGTTCAGCCGCGAAGAAGTGGGTTCTACAAGTGGCTACGAAGTTTTTGATGTAGAAGCTCCGGAGATTGTTGGGGAAAGGGCTGCAAAAAGGTCCATCGAGCAGTTGAAGGCTAAAACTCCGAGAGGCGGAACTTTCCCCGTGGTTTTGGGTCCAAATGTTGTTGGAGTTTTTGTCCACGAGGCTTTTGGTCATTTGGCTGAGGCTGATTTAACGTTGGCGGGTTCTGTTCTAATGGGCAAGCTTGGTAAGAAGGTGGCTTCCGAAGTTGTCGCCATTTATGATGATGGAACCATTGAGGGAGCTTTTGGCTCTTTCAAGTATGACGATGAGGGTGTTCCTGCTCAAAAAACACTTTTAGTTAAGGACGGCGTTGTTGTTGGACTTATGCATAACCGCGAAACAGCACATAAATTCAATGTTAAACCGACAGGCAATGCAAGAGCCGAAGATTTCCGTGTAGAACCAATAATACGAATGCGCAACACTTTCCTAGAACCCAAAGATCACTCGTTTGAAGAGCTTATCGAAGGCATAAAATTTGGATACTATTTCAAAAGCTTCAGAGGGGGGCAGGCAAACCTAGACGGCACATTTCAAGTTGGAATTCAAGAAGGCTATGAGATAGTTAAGGGTGAAGTTGGCGAGCCTGTGCGTAACGCCTCAATAAGTGGCAACACGCTTGAAACATTGTATAGGGTGGATGCTGTTGGAAAGGATTTTGAACTTTGGCCTGGAAGATGCGGCAAGGGTCAAACAGCATTTGTTTGTGATGGCGGTCCCCATATAAGGGTTAAAGGGGTGCTTGTGGGTGGCGTTGCTTAAAGAGGAAGAAACCATTAGTTCAGCTGAAACGGCTGTGAAATTTGCGCTCAAGCATGGAGCTGACGAAGCCGAAGCCTTTGTATACCAAGGATTTACAACCGCAGTCGCTATTGAAAGAGGGCAAATTGCAAAAAGTTCGAGGGTAATTGACCAAGGACTTGGGGTCAGAACAGTGGTCAATAAGGCGGTGGGTTTCTCTTACACAAACATTGTTGAGAGCAAAGCAGCAATTGAGGAAATAGTTCAAAAATCTCTGAAATCTGCCAAGGCGAGCAAGCCTGATAAGGATTGGCAAGGCTTCCCATACAAGAAACACTATGCCAATGTGAGGGACACGTTTGACGGTGCAATTTGCGAGTTGTCCTCTGAGGATTTGGTTAAGCTTTCTTCTTTGATGTTGGGTGCTGCTGAAAGAACAGACGAACGTGTCTTTCCAATAGAGGGCGGGGTTGGAACCTCTTACCTTTCTAGGACTGTTGTAAACTCAAACGGTGTTATGGGCTTCGATTGTGGAACAATTATCGAATGTAGTCTGGCAACAGTAGCCCATGAAAGTGGCGAAATAACACCTGTCTGTTTTGAATTCAACGCTGAGAGAATCTACAAAATAGACCCTGAGTGGGTAGGCAGAGAAGCTGCTCGTCTTGCAGGTTTGGCGTTGAGAGCTAAACGGGTGGAGACAAGGAATATGGAGGTTATTTTCGCCCATTTCGCCTTGCAACAGCTTCTTTATTACACTTTGATGGATGCTGTTAAGGCGGATTATGTGCATAGAGACAAGTCAGCTCTTAAAGGTAAGATTGGTGAAAAAGTGGCTTCGGAAGCCGTAACAATATATGATGATGGTTTACTTGATGGGGGGCTTCGAACATGGAAGTTTGACGGCGAAGGGGTTCCACAGCAGAAAACCCCAATAGTAGACAGGGGTGTGTTGCGCAACTTCATCTATGATAATTACACTGCCAAAAAAGAGGGGAGGGAGAGCACTGGAAACGCTTTTAGGGCTGGTTATTTGTCAACGCCGAATGTTGAGACAACAAATTTCCATTTCGCAGCTGGGGAAAAATCTCCGGAAGAGCTTATAGGTGAAGTTGATGAGGGGCTCCTCGTTTACTCATTGCAAGGGGCGCATAGCAGTAATCCAGCAAGTGGGGAATTCTCTGTTATTGCAACTCCCGCATGGAAAATTGAGAAGGGCAGGATAGTGCATTCGGTTAAGGGCGCCATGCTGGCTGGCAACGTTTTCGATGTTTTGAAGAATGTTTCAGATTTAGCAAACAATGAAAGGAAGATTGGCTCGCTTGTTGCGCCGTGGGTTCTTGTGGAAAACGTTAAAGTTATCGGAAAGTAAATAACCTAAACCTTCACTATCTCATTGAAAATGGGGCGGAAACGTTGAAGGCGAACATCCGTCAGCGTCTGCTCAAGTTCAACACGATTCGCAGAATAGTTCAGTTTCTATCCTTCATATTCTTCAGCGCAATGATCTTCAATTTAGGCTCCCTTCCGATACTGCTTCCAGTATTATGGACTTGGGGTTATCAACCAAACACAGTTGGGGACGCTTTTACAGCACTACAGCTGTTGTTCAGCGGATGGGAGCGTTCACCAGTTGTTTTCCCGTGGCTTGCAGTGGCATCCTTCCTTATAGTTGGTGTTTTGATTGGCAAATCCCTCTGCGGATGGGTTTGTCCCTTCGGCTTTATCCAAGACTTGATAGGCTTTATTAAAGTGAAAAAAACAGAGGTTTCACCTAAAACTCACAAAAGCATGGTGCTGGTGAAGTACCTTGTTTTGGGTATTGTGCTCTTCATTAGTCTAACATTTTCAGCAGCTAAGCTTGCGGGGACTCAAAGAGATTATGAAAGGGCTTTGGGCATATTTGCCTACGCCCCTTTCACCGCTATAAGTCCAGCTGAAACCTTGTTTTCAACGCTGCCAAAAGGAATTCAAAGCTTTTCAATTGAGATTATGGAAAAGCCAATTTCAGATGTTTTATCTCGGGTTTTAGATTTGCCTCCCCTTTTCTGGGTCCAGTTATTCATTCTTATAGGCGTTCTTGTTTTGGCGGCTTATGTTCCGCGGGGATGGTGTAGATATTTATGCCCCCACGGCGCAATAATGGCTTTCCTAAACAAGTTCAGCTTTCTTGGTTTGAAAAGAGATCCGGTGAAATGTGTTAAGGGTGAATGCCGAGAATGTGTCAAGGCTTGTCCTATGATGGTTCCAATCTTAGAGCTCCCATGGGAAAAGTTCAGCGATCCAGAATGCATTTACTGCTTGAAATGTTCTGACGCTTGCCCGCATAAGGCAATTAGGCTTAAGTATCCATAGCTGTAGTTAAGCCCAGAAAGTCTTTACGCACTCGCTTAAAACACTCTCGTACACCTTTCTTGTTTGTTGGCTTATTTTCTCCCAGTTAAATGTTTCAACAACTTTTCGGTAGGCATTTTCCTTCAGCTTATTCGCTAAATTCTCATCCAGTAAGACGCGTGTTATTCCCCACGCCAGCGAGTCTGGGTTATTTGGGTAAACTTTAACGCCTGTTACTTCGTGTTCAACTATTTCTGACAAGCCACCAGTATCGGAAACCACAACTGGGCTTTTGGCTGCCATTGCCTCAAGTGCCACAATTCCAAAGGGTTCAAAGAGGGATGGGACAACCGAAACGTCTGCGCATTTTTGCAGGTTCCGCAGGGTTCTGTCATCCACAAATCCTGTAAACATAACCTTGTGTGCCAATCCCATGTTTCTTATGTGTTCTGATAGGGATTGTTGCATGTATCCGTTTCCAACTATAACGAATTTTGCATCGACTTTTTCCAAGACTTTTGGCACTGCATTGATGAGGACATGTATACCCTTTTCGTACACGAGGCGTCCCACGAACAAAACAATTTTCTCTTCTGGAAGGGCAAAACGTCGCCTAAACTGGTTTAAGTCAATGTCGCTCTTTTCATATTCTTTTGCATCCACGCCGTTTGGAATCATAACGAGTTTGTCTTCTGGAAGTCCAAAAACCCATTTTGCATGGGAAACCATGTAGTTGCTGCAGCATATAACCCTCCAAGCCTCATAGGTAAGCCAAGCCTCTGTTTCATGAATCATCTTTTCATAATCGGAGTGAATGCCATTTCGTCTTCCATACTCGGTGGAGTGAATTGTCGCCAAAAGGGGTCTCCTAAAAACGTGCTTTAAGCCTATTCCAGCATTTGCAACGAGCCAATCGTGGGCATGGAAAATGTCAACTTCGCCCAACTCCTTAACAATGGAGGCTGCCTCCTTCTGCATGTTCATGTTCATCAAGTAAACCCAGCTTGCAAAATCCGGCGAAGGATTCTTGTAGGAATCAACTCTATAAACCTCAACACCATCAAGCGTCTCGTGCTGAGGAGCACTTGGAAAATCGCATGTGACAATGTAGACTTTTACACCGTTTTTTGCAAGGCTCCTTGATAGGTAATATACGTGGGGCGAGATTCCACCAATAATTCTTGGCGGGAACTCCCATGTGAGCATCATAACCCTTAACTCGTCGGGCACTTCTATGAGCCCTCCTTAAGGCTTTTGTATGTTTCCAGAACCGTTCTAAGCCAACGTTCAGACTCGGGCTTAACAACTTTTATTTTTGCTTCTGGAACCTTGTAGATTCTGACGGCTTCGCTTGCCATCCATTCAGATTTCACAAGTATTTTGCTTGCCTCATACATGCCTAGCCACTCAATGCTCTTAATAGCCATATTAAAGGGGGAGTTCGCACCATGAGAGCGGTGGTCCTCTAAACTCACAATGGAATATACAAAGGGGATGCCAAAAGCCTTCTTCAAAGTGACTGCTGCTGGAATAAAATGCCAGTCCTGCAAGTCTATGAGGTCTATACGCTCATCAGCCTTATAGTATATGTTGGCTGTGGCACGCTCCACCTCTTGGTTTAGGGTCAGAACCCATGTAAGGACGCTTATGTGGGTTTTAACGGGATTCGTCACTCTGTAAGTTTTAACGCCGCTTTCTTCAAATTCCCCCGTCATATAATCATGGTAGGTAACTACGTGTGTTTCAATCCCGTTTTTAGCAAGCTGCACCGCCAACTCTTTCACGTAATCTGCAAGTTTGCCAACAACTCTTGGCGGGTACTCCCATGTGAGGATTATTACTCGCATTTGCAACCGCCGGTTAAGTGAAAAGCGCGCAGACCTTAATTATCCCCCTTCCAGTGAGGTAATACCACTTTTTCCCTTGGTCATCAGCAAAACTTTCCACATAGCCTTCGCATCCGTATCCGTCCAGAATCCTTTCAACTTCTGCGACGTCTAACTGTAAGACTTGGGCGAGCTCCTCGCTTTTCCTCGCCAAATCAGGGGCTGTTGCACATAGGTTATGGAGTGTTTGCAGAATCTTCTCAGATATTGGAAGCTCCTCCCTCAACTGCCTTCACCTTAAAGCCTAAAACATGCTAGCGCGTTTTCTATTAAGGCTTGCGTATGCTTAAAAGTATTCCGTCAAAGCCTTTAACTGTTGAACCAACTCACCAAACCTTTCTTTGACAACCGCAGTTAAGGCTTTCCTCAAGGCTTGCCCCCTAAATTTTGAAAGTCTAATTTCCTTAAATTTTTCAGCTAAAGCCTTGTCATGAAGCGACTGTTCAGCCCACTTTTCAAAGTCGCTGCGGCTGTTGTGGAACTCTATGGATTTTATTTCAGCCTTCTGCAAGGCTTTGATGAACCCTTTAAGACTCCAAGCCATCGCTCCAGTATAATTTTCTTCTCCTACGCCCTTGTAGAAGAGGAATGGCTCGTTAGCTGTTACTGTTGCAAGTCGCAAGCGGTTCTCGAAGTCGAGGATTGCTGCTTGAGCTGTTACGTAGGCGTCTGCTGGAGTGTTGAAGGGACTAAAGTAGGAGTGAACTTCGCCTGGGGCTCCTCCGGCTGTAAACATGTAGTATAAGTGGTCGCTTGTTTGGAAGTACCGCCATATCCTCAGAAAATCTTCATCCTCTGACTCTCTGACGATGGGTTCAAGTCTTTTTACAGACGTGTAATAAGCCCATTGGAAGGTGTTTCCAAGCCAGCAGCTTGCGTCCCTTTCCAAATCCGCCCATGAGACTGTTCCGCCGAGTTCTGGAACATCGATTTCTCCAACAGCCTCATATTTTTCAACAACTTCTGACGGTGTTGCCATGTGGAGGTGCCACCACTTCAAAATTTCCCTTGGCAAGTGCCTCAAAAACTCATGTATGCCAGTCTCAGGCCAGTGGTGTTCGCCGAAAGTTTCATAGTCTGGGAATATATTTATACAGTTTCCGGGTGTAGCTGCCAGCCAGCTTGCATATTTGTCCGCTGTTAGGGGCCACTCGCTCCACCATCTGGCGGAGAACCTAAAGCCTATATCATCCGTTAGCTTGTAGTTTCTGAGAAGCACTTTGATTTTTTTGCACCCTTTTGGCTTGTACACGTAGTTGGGCGATTTTTCGCGGAGTATTTTTTCCGTTCCTTCTGTGAATATTCCGGCAAAACCCAGCTCTTCCGCTGTTCTTGCTATAGCATTGTTGTATATTAGTTCAGTGTTCTCGAAAACCCGCGGCGTGTAGCCCAACAAGTCTCTTACTGCATGCCTGTGCATTTTTATCTGCTCAATGAACTCCGTTTTTTCCGAGTATAGGCTCGCCAACGAATGGTAGTATGTTTGGTTTAGAAATTCCACGCAGCCCGTTTCTGCAAGCTGTTTGAAGGATTCTAGAAGGTCTTTGTTAAATATTTCACACTGTTCGAGAAAGGTTCCAGAAATGCTGAAGGAGACTTTAACCTGTTTTTTCTCTCGCTTATACTTGTCTATTAGGTCTAGAAGTATTTGGTTTGATGGGAAGTAGCATTTTTTACATGCCCTTTCAAAGATTTCTTTGTCAAGTTCATGGTTAAAATAGTAGTTGAAGAGCTCCTCCTTTTTTAGTCGTTTAAAGAGCTTGTTCTCCCAGAAATAGCTCTTTCTTAACCTGTGGGGCTGATGCACTTCAAACACGAAAACGATGTCTGTCAATTCGTTTAGCCTCTATTCTTGTGGCTATTGTTTGTGTTTATGTTTTATTTTTGGTTTGCTAAGTTTAGATTGGATTCGGATTTTGGATTCATAACTTATTTTTCCTTTGCAAGGTTTCATTTTCTAAAACAAAGGTGAAATAGTGTGTCGATTGAAAAAATCAGCATTGAGAATCGCCAAGAATTGGAGCAGATGGTAGTCAACGAGATAAACATGGTTGAGAAGGGTTTAACAGTGATTTGCAGCAACGTCCCAATCACTGATAAAACCACGCTAGACGTCTTGTGCCACGACAGCAACGGGCAGCTTGTTATTCTCCAGTTAAATGTTGAAGAAGACGATGCCATGCTACTTCAAGGACTTGAAAGCTTTGACTATGTTGACAAGTTCAAGTCTTTTCTGAAGGCTACCTACAACAAGCATAAAATTGATGATAAGGAAAAGCCGAGGCTTATACTTATTGCGCCGAGCTTTTCAGATGCTGTTAGGCGAGCTGTTGAAAGCATGAAGGGTATACGCATAGACCTATACGAGTCTGGGAGTATCCACCTGCCCTCGTGAGTGGTTTAGGCACATACGCCGAATACATTACCCATGAATTTGTAGCCATGGGCAATGACGTGACGGTTTTTACGCTTAACCCTGGAAACCTAAAGACTAGGGAAATTGTAAAAGGTGTTAGGCTTGGAGTAAGCGATAAGCTAATTTGCAGATTTGACTTCGTGCCGGAAAAGGAGCGCATACTGCATTATGCAGCAGCAGACGTCTGTGTTTTCCCATCTACCTATGAGCCTTTTGGAATAGTGAGCCTAGAAGCAATGGCCATGGAAAAACCAATAGTTGTCGGTGCCCAAGGCGTTGTAGGCTTCAGAGAACAAGTCGTGCCCTTCGGGCCGGACCAAAATGGTGTTCATGTTAACGGTGGGAATCCAGCTGACATAGCATGGGGCATAAAGGAGGTTTTATGCGACCCTGAAAGGGCTAGAAAGTGGGGAGAAAACGGCAGAAAAAGGGTGCTGCAATACTTTACTTGGAGAAAGGCTGCTGAACAAACTTTACAAATTTATGAGATGCTTCAGCACAAGCCGGAACACGAAGAAGCCAGAGTTGTCGACCTACTGGATAAGATAGCTCAAAAATAAAATGGAAGGTTAAAGTTTTCCAAGTTAAGGTTTGCGAGCCGCTGCCTTTTCCAATGCAACTACGCCTGGAAGCTTCTTGCCCATTAGAAACTCTATTAGTGCTCCGCCAGCAGTGCTCACATAAGATATCTTTTTAGATAAGCCCAGTTCTTGTAAGGCTGCTATTGTGTGGCCTCCCCCGGCTAGGGAGAAAGCCTTCGATTTTGCAATTTCTTCGAAAATTCTTTTTGTTCCATATATGAATTCGCTGTTTTCAAAAACCCCCATTGGTCCACTCACAACTATTGATTTTGCACCGCGTATTATTTTCGCGTAGTTTTCAACGGTTTTTGCTCCAATGTCAAATATCGGATAGTCTGTGGGAAGCTTTTCAACAGGGGCTTCTTTGCGCTTTTTCTCCACTTCCACAGCAACGTCTGCTGGAACCTTAATCTTTTCAGGATACCTTTTCATTAGCTCTTTTATTCCGGGGACAAGTCCCATCAGTTTTTTCTCTTCTAGGAATTTCATGTTTGGCTTGCCCAAGTCGTACCCTTTTGCCACTAGAAAGACGTGTCCCACAACACCGCCCGTTAATACGTAGTCTGCTATTCCATTGTCTAAAACATATTTTGAGATTTCAAGGGAGTCGTCCGCCTTGGCACCACCCAAGACGTAGACGCATGGTTTTTCAGGGTTTTCCAGCACTCTGCTTAGGGATTTCAGCTCCCGCTCCATTATTCTTCCAGCGACGCTTGGCAAGACGGCTGTGAAGCCAACCATTGAAACGTGGGCTCTGTGGGCTGCAGCGAAAGCATCGTTTACAAATATGTTTGCCAGTGGTGCCAGTGCTTTGACAAGTTCTGTTTTGGCGTGCTCTTCTGGTGTGCCCTCTTTTGTTTCTCCGGCAAAGTTTCTTACGTTGTCTAAGACTAGGATTTCGCCGCTTTTCAGCTCCTTAATCGCCTTTTGAGCTTTCTCTCCGAAAACATCATCCACAAATTTCACTGGTTTGCCCAAAACTCTGCTTAGGATTTCAGCGTGTTCCTTTAGGGGTATAAAGTCTGGGTCGCCCTTTCTCCCCTGATGAGCAAGCACAACAACTTTTGCGCCTTTTTGGGCCAGCTCTTTTATTGTAGTTTCGCCGTGCGCCCTAATCCTTGTGTCATCTAAAACTTTCTTTGTTTGTGGGTCCACTGGAGAGTTAAAGTCTACTCTTACAAGAACCACTTTATTTTTGGCGTCAACATCGTCTAGGGTTAAATATTTCGCCATATCCTTATCCCTTCTAGGCTCTTGGAACAGAAAAATAGAGAGGGGTTGTTTGTTTTTAAGTTTTATATTCGCCTAGGCTAGAAACCAGCCTTCTTCCCTATGAGTTCTATGAGCTCGGTCATTCTGCAGGAGAAGCCCCATTCGTTGTCGTACCATGCAAGCACCTTGACGAGGTTTCCAGCGACAACCATTGTGGACAAGCCATCAACCACCGCGGAGTATGACGTGTGGTTCACATCTGTTGAGACGATGGGCTCCTCAGTATATAGCATTATGCCTTTCAGCGGACCTTCAGCTGCCTTCTTGAAGGCTGCGTTGACCTCCTCTTTTGTTACGTTCTTCTCTAGAACAGCGGTCAAGTCGACTATTGAAACGTTGGGGACAGGCACTCGGAGGGCTATCCCGTCAATTTTTCCCTTCAGTTCTGGGAAGACTAAGGCTGAAGCTCTTGCGGCACCTGTTGTCGTTGGTATTATGTTTATTGCACCAGCCCTTGCCCTTCTTAGGTCTCTGTGTACTAGGTCCATTATGCGCTGATCGTTTGTGTAGGCGTGGGCTGTTGTCATCAATCCGGCTTTGACGCCGAAGTTTTCATGAAGCACTTTTACACATGGCACTACGCAGTTTGTTGTGCATGAGGCGTTCGAAAGTATGTAGTGGTTGTTGTGATCGTATTTGTCATGGTTTACTCCCAAAACAATTGTTATGTCCGGGTTTTCAGCTGGAGCCGATATCAGAACTTTCTTGGCTCCTGCTTGAAGATGCTTTGCCGCGTCCTCACGCTTTGTGAACAGACCAGTTGACTCTACAGCTAGATAAACGTCTAGGTCTTTCCATGGCAGTTGTGCTGGGTCTTTTACGGTGAGCACTTTCAGTTCTTTGCCGTTCACTATTATGCTGTTTTCTTTGGCTTGAACTTCACCTGGGAATGGTCCGTGGACTGAATCGTATTTTAGGAGATGAGCTAGTGTTTTGGCGTCTGCAATGTCGTTTATTGCTACAAAGTCTATTTTTGCTTTTCTTTCTATGGCTGCTCTGTATAGAAGCCTTCCAATTCTTCCAAAACCGTTTATGGCTACTCTTATTGCCATTTAAATCACCATTTACACTAAATTTCGGATATTATTGGAATCGGTTCTCTTAATTAATTTTCCGACGGAAATAAAAAGAAAAGTATGGGTTTTAGCGGAGTTTCATCAAAACCATTTCAGCAGCCAAAACCAAAGGCTCCCATGTTTCGCAAAGGGGCGGCGCGTAAGCTGTATCCGTCTTAGCTAGCTCTCGCACAGTCATCTGCTTCTGTATAGCGAATGAAACGGCGTTTATCCGCTGGGTCACTTCCTCCCCGCCTATAATTTGGGCTCCGATGATGCGTTGCGATTCTTTTTCAACAACAAGCTTGACTTTTATTGGCAAGGCGCCCGGATAGTAGTCTGCCTTCGTCTTGGAAGATATTGTCCCGGTGACTGTTTCTATCCTCGCTCTTTGTGCTGCTGCCTCTGTTAAGCCCGTTACACCCACTTGTGTATCGTATAGTTGTGTTACAGCCGAGCCCAAAACACCCGTGAATAGTGCGTATCCACCAGCGGCGTTTATCCCAGCCACTTTTCCTTGTCTCACGGCTACTGTTCCAAGCTGCTGCAGTGCGGGTCTCTGCGTAACAATGTGAGTGGATTCTGCACAGTCACCCACAGCATAAATATCCTTAACACTTGTTTCCATTCTGGCATTTGTCTTGATGGCTCTTGTTTCTCCTAGGGCTATTCCTACATCTACTGCAAGTTGGGTGTTTGCCCTAACACCGAAGGCGCTGACAAAAAGGTCTGCGTTTATTTGCTCGCCTCCGGCCACTATGCCCGTCACTTTATCTGTTCCGAGGAACTCTTCAACTGGTTTGTTAGTTAGAATTCTTATGCCCTTTTGTTCCAGTAATTCCTGGACCATTTTGGCTATGTCTGCGTCAAGCATGGCTGGCAAAACCTGGGGCAGCATTTCTACAACAGTCACTCTTAAGCCCCTTTCTTGCAGGGCTACTGCGGTTTCCAAGCCTATGAGTCCAGCACCCATGACAACGGCTGTTCTTGCACCTTCCTTTATTGCTTGGTCTATTCGCTGTCCGTCCTCTATTGTTCTTAAGGGGATGATTCCCTGTTTCTCTCTTCCTTTTATTGGCGGTGTGAATGCACTTGCGCCTGCAGCTATTATTAGGCTGTCGTAAGGAATTTCCTCTGTATTTCCATCCTTGTTCACCGTTGCGACGGCTTTTTTGCCCGTGTCTATTTTCGTCACTTTTGTTTCAGTTTTCAGGTTTAGTTTCATCATTTGAAAGTAGCTTGGCGGGAAAACTATGAGGTTGCTGAAGCTTGGTATATGTCCACCTATAACAAAGGGTAAGCCGCAACGGGAATATCCAGCGTATTTCTCGTCGGTTATTAGGGTTATTTCGGCGGTTCGGTCTGTTTTCCTAGCCGCCGAGGCTGCATCTACTCCAGCGGCGTGCGCCCCAATTATTACTATGCGTCTGGGCAAGGGCTATTTCCCTTCTTTAATTAGGCTTTTATGCCACTCAACAGCTGCATTAAAGTTCATTAGGTTTGCCAGTTCCGCTTGCAGGTTTGAGGGCTTTATAACCAGTAGCCAGCCCTTTCCATACGGGTCTTCGTTTAAGAGTTCTGGTTTTGATTGGACTTCTGTGTTAACCTCCTCTATTGTTCCGCTCACCGGTGCCACAAGGTCTGAAACGGCTTTAACAGATTCCACAGTGCCATACGGTTCGTTTTGTTTTGTGGTTGTTCCGGGGCTCGGCAGCTCAGCATAAACGATTTCTCTTAGCTGTTTTTGGGCGTAGTCTGTTATGCCCACGCGAACCTTGTCCCCCTCAATTTTAAGCCATTCAAAATCCTTTGAGTAGTATAGACCTTCTGGAACCTCGTATCCATCAACCTTAACCACGTCATTCCACCTCGCATGTAATTGATAATCTTCTATTTTTAAGCCTTTAAAGTTAAAAGTTTCTATTTTTCAAGCCCGTGCGCTAGTTTTAGGAAAATTAGCAACCGATATATAGGCGTAAGCGTTACAACCTTTTCATCAGGGGTTGATAATTTGCCTCAAAGGGTTATCTGCCATCAATGCGGTTGCGTTTTATATGAAGGCGATGAGCTTAAACCTCCAGATGAAATCCTTCACAAACATAACGGGAAATGTCCAAAATGCGGCAGAAAACTCGCCCTTATACCATTAAACGTTGAAGTAAAACCCATAAAATAATTCCTTACCCTTTATTTTAGGAGGACTTAACAAGTGTGGAAAACCCAGCTTTGTGAAATACACAAGAAGACAGCGAAAATGACGGAGTTCGCCGGATTCGAAATGCCCCTATGGTACAAGGGAATAACAGAGGAGCACATGGCAGTGCGAAACAGTGTGGGCATCTTCGACGTTTCCCACATGGGAAGAGTAATCATAACCGGAAAGGACGCTTTAAACTTCCTAAACTATGTCATAACCAATGATGTGGCAGCTTTAACGCCGAACAGCGCCCTCTACTCGGTCATGTGCAACGAAAACGGCGGCATAATCGACGACTTCGTGGTAAGTTACCTCGAGGAGGAAAAGTTTCTGCTGGTTCCAAACGCCACAAACAGAGAAAAGGACTTCAACTGGCTGGTTAAGAATGCCGAAGGCTTCAACGTTAAAATCGAAGATGTTTCAGACAAAGTGGCAATGTTCGCCGTCCAAGGACCAAACGCCGAAAAAACCCTGCAGAAAATCTGCACAGCAGATCTAAGCAAAATTAAGAGATTTAAATGTGCATCGGCTAAATTGGCGAACGTGGATGTTTTCCTATCTAGGACAGGTTATACAGGCGAAGACGGTTTTGAAGTTTATGTTTGGAACGCGCCTCTTGATAAACTGGGCAACGCAGTGAATGTGTGGAATGCCATTCTTGAGGCAGGCAAACCTTTCGGAATAGAGCCTTGTGGTTTGGGTGCAAGAGACACTTTAAGGCTTGAAGCTGGACTTTGCCTATACGGAAATGACATAGACGAAAATACAACACCATTAGAGGCGAGACTAGGCTTTATTGTAAAATTCCAAAAAGACAATTTCATAGGGAAGAGCGCGCTTCTAAAACAAAAAGAAGAAGGTGTTAAACGAAGACGTGTCGGGTTGCAAATGATTGAGCATGGAATACCAAGACAAGGCTTCAAAATATATAACGAAAAGGGTGAAAACATTGGGCATGTGACAAGCGGAACCTTCTCGCCGTTGCTTAGATGCGGCATAGCAATGGCTTACATACAAGCGCAGCAATCTCAAGAAGGAAACATTGTGAACATCCAAATCCGAGGGAAAATGGCGAAAGCACGAATTGTGCCGTTCCCGTTCTACGACTCCGAAAAATATGGATACAAAAGGAAGACAGCCACATAAAACTATTTAACCAACCGTAAGGAAAATAAAACACCTTCATAACCTTTATCAAAGAGCTGGAACCACAAATGGGAACAAAAGACATCTCCAAAAAAGAGCGAATAATCAACAGCATTAAGAGCCTTGGAAAACTCCGCCCAAAAATAAACCACACATCAATAATAACCATATCAGCCTTGGCACTAATACTCTTCATAGCCTTTACCATAAGGCTTTTCCCAATGCGCTGGGAAATAGACCCCACAACAGGAAAATCAAATCTCTTGCTGTCGGAGTTCGACCCATACTTCCAATACCGCTTCACAGAAAAAATAGTCAAAGATGGCTTCGTCTCATGGGCCATAGAAAACGGAGGAAAAGGATGGCGCGACACCCAGCGATGGTACCCTCAAGGAATTTATGTCGCTAAGTCCGCTTTCCCAGGGCTTCCAATGACCGCGGCTTTCCTCTACAAAATAGTTTCGATGCTTGGTGCAGGCATAGATCTTATGAGTTTCTGCGCCCTATTCCCGGCCATTATGGGAGCGCTGGCTTGCCTCGCCATATACTTCCTTGGAAAAGACCTAGGCGGCAGACCAGTAGGCTTACTAGCTGCACTTTTCTTGGCTCTAGAACCATCCTACATTCAGCGAACATCTTTAGGCTTCTTCGACGACGAAACTGTTGGAATATTGGTCTTCATACTTTTCATGTTTTTGTTTTTGAGAGCAATTGAAGAAAATAGGCAAATGAGTTCAACAGTCAAGTATGCTCTTGCCTCGGGATGTGCTTTAGGATATTTCTGCGCTAGTTGGGGCGCCGCATACTACCCAATAGGCCTCACAGTTCTCTTCACTCTAATATTGTTATTAGCTAAGAGGTATAATCGCAATCTGTTTTTGGCTTACAGCATAACCTTCGGGTTGGGATTGTTTATTGCCATCAACGTTCCATACCTTTCGCCAACCTATCTATTGACAAGCGCCATACTACCCGTTGCCGGCGTCTTCGGCTTGCTCTTCCTCGCTGAACTTTTAAAAGCATTGACGAAACGGAAGTGGAAAGTAATTGCAGTGGCAGCTTTTATAGCATTAATAATTGGAGGTTTCACTGTTTTGTGGCAATTTGGCTACATGCGAGGAATAGCTGGAAAGTTCATTTCCGTTATAAATCCCTTTGAACGTGAAGCCTCTCCCCTTTACGAGTCGGTGGCAGAGCATAGATTGTCTGCATGGGGCTCTATATACTACGAGTTCGGCATCATGATAATCTTCTTTGTCATAGGGCTGTTTTTCATTCTTGGAAACTTAAACAACAGAAACCTATTCCTACTTGTTTTTGGTTTAACATCTCTCTATTTTGCATGTTCTATGGTGCGTCTTTTTGTGCTTATGGCCCCAGCCTTCAGCCTTCTGGTTGCGGTGGGAATTAGCGGGCTTCTGAAACCCTTTGTGGCGTTACTGAAGGAACCGCCAAAAATAGGCTTTAAGAAAAAGTATGGTTTAGAGCGTGTTGGAAGAGAGTTCAGCGGCATAGCGGTGTTCCTAATATTCTTGATGTTAATGGTGAACTTGGCTTTTCCAATGCCAAGGGTTTACACACAGGCTTACACGCCAACCACTTTATCTGGAGGAAGCCTATCAATAGCTCCCCAATACCTAAGCACACCAGTAGAAGAGTGGATTAACATGCTACATTACATGAGAACCACGCTAAGTTCAACCACTGTTGTGTGCAGCTGGTGGGATTATGGATACTGGATGACCGTGTTAGGCAATGTTACTTCGCTTGCAGACAACGCCACAGTGAATGGAACCCAGATAGAAAATATTGGCTTCATATTTATGGCCAACGAGACACAAGCGATGAGGATGTTAAAACTTTACAATGCATCTTACATTCTTGTTTTCACAACTATTCGCCGTGATACAGGCGAATGGATAAGTGCTGGTGGTGACGAGGGTAAATGGGTTTGGATGGCGGCCATATCTGGAAGAGCACGGGAACGCTTTATAAATAATGGCTTTATCCCTGCAAGCGAAATGTGGAATGAAAAACTTGACGATGTTAGAACCTTGTTTGGAAACTACACCCTTGGAACAAGCTGGATAGATAGTAACAAAGATAGTAAAGTAGACAGCGGTGAACTTAAACCGAACACTAGGGGACAGAATACAACACTTTATAAGTTGATGCGTTATGCGGTTGAAAGTTGGAAACAAGAGCACGGGCTAGGCAGCTCAACAATTGGGCTGCTCTACTTTACGCCAGAATACATTGCTGGCTTGGATGATGACGGAAGCAAGTATGGCGGTGTTGTTCCACTGGTGTGTCTCTACAAAATTAACTGGGATAAATATAACAGCGAACACCCAAGCGGGTAAGGGAGAAGCATTTGTTTCCAAAGGTTCCGGATCAGCATAAGCCCAATAAGCCTTTGGTTCCAACGGGTTTAGGCGTCATATACGTTGTTGTGAGTGCGGCTTATCTTTTCTTTCTGCATGCTTTGGGGTTTGATTTTGAATCTGCTGGTGGGAGTAATGTTTCTCCAGCTTTAACTTTAGCTGTTTGCATACTGTTCGGCGGGTTCATGGGTTTGCTTGACGACTGGATGGACCTGCGTTGGCGTTACAAGGCTTTCTTTCCATTGGTGGCGGCGGTTCCCCTCATGGCTTTGGCTTATAGGATGGGTATTGCGCGTACAGCTATAACGCTTCCATTGTTGGGAACCATCAATTTTGGCGTATACTATTTCTTTGTTTTAATTCCGCTGATAGTGACTGTGGTTACCAACACTGTTAATCAGTTGGGTGGGTTAAACGGTTTAGAAACTGTTTGTCCCGCTATAATTATGGTGGGGCTTATGGTTGCTTCTGGAAGAAGCGCGCTTTTATTAACACTGCCTTTGGCTGTTTGGCTTGTGCTTGCCTTTTTCAATTTTCAGGGGAAGATTTTTGTTGGGAATACTGGTTCCTTTGCCGTTGGAATCACTTTGGCGGCTTTTGCACTAATCTCTGATGTGAAATGGTGTCTGTTGATTTCACTTATACCATACATAATCAATTCTTCCATGATTTTGCTGAACTATTTCTTTTTCCGAAGTAAGGCGAATGTTTCTTTTGATGGCAGGAGGCTTTTTTCAGACCATAGGCGCAGTTTGATAACACTTATCACTTATAGGCGGCCTATGACTGAGCGTCAAGTGGTTGTTGTAATAGCGTTTTTGGTGGCTGTTTCAACTTTTGTTGCTGTTGCAGTTCAAATGTTTCTTTTTTAGTTGTAGGATGTATGTAGGGGTGTGCTACACACAAAAGGCAAAAATTGTCGGATGGTGAGGCTTAATCACGGAGGTTGTTAGGAGCACCGTTTCATATAGGTTTCATGTGAGGAATCAGCTATTTGCCCAACACTTCATGTGCCAAACGTTTCGGTTAAAGTGGAAACCACTAGCATAGTAGGGGTTAAGCTGGACGTTAAAGGCGGAGCTGGAACGGTAAATTTTGATGTTAGGGCAAAGCTTGAAGAGAAGGAGAGGAGAAGCCAAATGGTTGTTGTCGGTTTTAACCTCCAACTGACAACAAAGCCTGGAATTGTCAAGTTTGAGGTTGAGGGAACAGCCACCATAACTGGGAGGGACGCAGAAATAAACAAGATGTTGGAGGTTGACCCTGAAACAAAAGTGCCCTACGTTTTTCAAAAAGTCTACCAACACATTTTTACAGCTATGTACTCCTCTCAACAATTTTAAACACGCCTCCGCCGCCAATAGACCTTCTCCTCTTCAGAAAGGAAGTGCCGGCTGAAGGCGTCGCCATCAAGCCTGAAGCAGCCGAAACAGTTGAAGAAGAGGCTGCCGGAAAAGCGGAAAAAGAAGGCTAAAGAAAAGAATATTTTATAAGCTGCCTTGCAGTTATGCTGTTTTGTTGGCGGGTGAGTGGGACCTCCCACCCGTTCCGCCATAAAAACCCCGGTGTAGGGAGGTGAAAAATTGAAATTTGATAGTAAAGACCTGGCTTTAACAGCGGTTTTTGCAGCTTTATATGCTGTGCTGGTGGCATCTCAAGGATTGAGCGCTGCTGCTAGTGTACAGCTCCGTTTTGCTGATTGCCTCATCCCATTATCAGCAATTTTTGGCTGGCCAGTTATTATTGGACTAACTTGTGGGTGTATTGTCGGTAATGCCACAACTTCCGCCGCGCTTACAAACGGTATTTACGATGTTGTCTTTGGACCCATAGCTAATTTAATCGCTACCTATTTGATTTATGTACTGAGAAATAAGCGGTTAATAGGCTGTGTAATAGGTTCAGTGGTTGTTGGTATTTTCGTGGGCAGTTACCTATGGATGATATTTGGACCTTCATCCAGCTGGTTTGGAATTGCACTCCCAACAAATTGGCCTATCTGGGTAACAAGCATAGTAAGTATTACTGCCAGCAGTTTAGTGGCAATAGCGATAATTGGGTATGCGCTTCTTACAGCCTTAAGCAAACCAAGCATCATAGAAGCGTTGAAATCAAAGGGGTTAAAAGTGGTTGCAGAAAGTAAAAAAGCTACATGAACCTTTCAAGCTTTGTTAATCCTATTATTTCGTCGAAGTCTAAGCCTAAAGCGTCTAAAACCTGGTCGAAGGTGGAGTGTAGGTAAGCCACGTACTTGTCTACGTCTATCTCGTTTTTTGTTGCTAGTTCCACGGGTTTAACGTGGGGTTCGTTTACAACTTTTACAAAGCTTATTAGGTCGCCGGCTTTGAGTTCCATTCCGCTTTCCTTTAGAATTCTTGCGGCTTTCACGTGCTGTGGTGTTGTTTTTGTGTAGCGTTCTGGCTCCTCGCCTAAAACCACGTTGAAGGCTAGTTCGTTTAGGCTTTCCCATTCGCGTCTTTTTAGCCGTATGTAGCAGTCGCGTATTGTTTGGATAATGTCCTTTTTGGCTGCTTCGAAGTCTGCTGGTGTTTTGACCATGGCTAGGCGTTCTTTCATTTTGTCGAAAGCTTTTTTGATGAATATGGGGATGTGGCGTTTCTTGCCAGTTAAGCCCTTAACGTCGACGCTTTCGTCTTCTAAAACGCCCAAATAGTTCTTTTTGCGGGAGCTGAAGACTGCATAGCGGTAAACTTTGTCTACGTCTAAGCCCATTTTTAGTTCGCGTTCAGTCCACTTTTCGAGCTCGCGTATCTGCTCTTTTGACGGATTTTTTAGGAAAACGCTGTCCGTGTCGCCATAAAGCACTTGGATGCCCAGTTCTTCAGCCTTCTTAATTATCTGGGTTATGGCGTGCCTTCCTATGGCTGCTGTTGCCTCGGCAACTGGTGGGCAGTAGAGGTCGAAGGTTTCTGCTCCAAAGACGCCGTAACTTGCGTTTAGAATAACTTTTAATGCACCTTGGATAATGTTGTACCAGCTTCTAACTTCTGGTGAAAGAGCATTATCCTTCGATTTTGGCTTGTACCATTGAACCCGCAAGTCTCTTAGCGAGCCTATTAGGAGGCTTTCTAGGGCGCGTTTTTTGCGGCAAACCCAGTGGGGCGTGTCTGGCACAAGGTTTGTTTTGCATTCCTGATGCCCACACAAAATGGATTGGTAGCCTAGGTTCCAGACTTTTATTATTGATGGGTATAGGCTTGGGAAGTCCATCACTGCGACGTTAAAGTGGACGCCTGGCACTGGTTCGACGACTATGGCGCCCTTGTATTTTTTGCCTTTTATTATGGCTTTTGTGGCTGCCTTGCCTTTTAGGGCTAGTATGTCTTCAGCATTTGGAATGAGCATCCTTTTTCTGCGGTGTTCTCGATGCATGAAGTTTCTTATCCAGCGGGAGACGCCTTGTCGGCTTACATCCTCCATTGGCATGCTGCTTATCCTAGCCAAAACAAGAATTAGCTTTAAGACCAGCTCGTCTTCGAAGCTTGTTAGTTTGTAGGTTATTTCAGCATCTCTAAAGCAATATTTTGCGAGCTCTGTGTATGTTAATTCGCCTATGCTCTTCTCCAGCATTATCTTGTCCAAGCCAACAAGCGCCTTTCCAACATCACCTAAGGTTACGTCTCTGTAGCGGTTGTTGAAGGCGTATATTTGTATGGAGCGGTTGAAGAAGAATTTGTAGAGGTCTATGTGCACTCCATATTTTAGGAGGCAGACGCGCTTGCCAATCTCTATTGGGATTTCATCCCGCTTAAAACCGTGTTTTTCTGCCCTGTGCGCCAAATACCGCAAGTCAAAGTCGTCGCCGTTGAAGGTTACTACAAAGGGGTAATTCCACAAAACCTCGAAAACAGCTCTTATCAGCTTTTCTTCAGAGTCGAAATATTCTATTTGCGCGTCTGCTGGCAAACGCTCTAAGCCTTCGCGCACTCCCTCCCTTTTTAGGATGAGAACCCTCTTCTGCCCGTCTGAACTGTGTAGGGAGACGCAGACTATCGGGTAGGCTGCCTCGCGGGGGTCTGGCATGCGTGTCGGTATTGGCGAGTAAACCTCAATGTCCATGGCGACGTAGCGGAACCTCGGGGCTGGATACTCGAGAAGCCTAGCCCACTGTTCAATGTATTGGGGCTCTTCGGCGTCAGCCTCCTTAAATGTTGCAACTATTTGCTGAACCATCTTCTCTGCTTCTTCTAGGCGTTTTGGCACAAGGCTGCCATTCTTAACCTCGTAAATCATTCCTGGCAAGAGCTCACGGTCATAAATGTAGGACTGGTAATACTTTATCTTGGACTCCCAAACCTTGATGGATTCAGCGGAAACTGGAACATTGGCAACCTTTGGAAAGTCTTCTGGGATGATATCCCTAATGCAGCCTTTTGGGCGTCCCCCAATAGCCAATGGGTCTTTAGCAACAATTTTTGTCACTTTGACTGGCTTATCCAAAAGGGGGTCAAACTTTTCATCAATTTCGAAGTGGTCAAAACCCGGATGCTTCATTAAACGCTCAATTTTTTCAAGCTCGTATGGCGAAAGATTCGTGTAGCAGTATGGTTTGTGCCCAGTGTTGTCATACCAGAAGTAGATTCGCCCAGAAACTGGCTCGTAAAGCTTGATTAAGGCTTTTCCAACTTTTCCATCATAGGTGGCTGAAACAAAATATGAGGGGGAAAGATTATCTGGCGCTATTGGCGGGAAACCCCGCTGTGTCTGCTTTTTCTCTAGGGATTCTGTGAAGGGTAGGGCTTCCGCTTTAGCTTCTTGGGGCTTAGCTACAAGCGTTGGGAACTCGTCTAGACGTCTTTGAGCCATGTCCGCTCTTAACCTAATCTAAATATCACAAGCGACAGACTAAAAACCTTACTAGGGCGAAGTCTTGCAAATTTCAACAACCGTTCTAGCCACACTTGTTGAACTCTTCGCTTTTCACCTTGGCAATAAATCGCCTTAGAGTCATCATACCTGCATGTCCCAACCCGTGTTTTCTGATGGAAACCTTTTTGGCTTTTAACTCGCGTTCACCGCAGACCACCATGTAAGGGATTTTCTGAACTTCCGCTTCTCTAATCTTATAACTTATTGTTGATGGGCTTTCGTCAATTTCACACCTTATCCCATTTAATTCAAGCTTTTCATGAATTTTTCTAGCATATGATAAGTATTTGTCTCCCATTGGAAGTATTCGCA
Organism: uncultured Candidatus Bathyarchaeia archaeon; assembly: GCA_964573785.1. Taxonomy (GTDB): domain Archaea; phylum Thermoproteota; class Bathyarchaeia; order Bathyarchaeales; family Bathycorpusculaceae; genus JAGTQI01. The sequence goes on along the minus strand of CAZNKF010000004.1, from coordinate 55,867 downwards.
CCTGCACTGGTGAAAGCCAAAGCGGAAGATTGCCTCTAAAATGTTCTAGAAGCAAGGCGAAGAATCTTTCTATTGTTCCAAGTAGGGCTCTGTGAATCATAACTGCCTCGTGTTCCTTTCCATCTGGACCCACATATGTTGCGTTAAAGCGTTTTGGAAGGTTGAAGTCAAACTGGATTGTTGAGCATTGCCACTTCCTTCCGGAAGCATCCTCTATGTAAAGGTCTATTTTCGGACCGTAGAATACTGCTTCTCCGGGCGTCTCCACATATTTTAGTTCCTTCTTTTTTAGGGCGTTTGCCAGTGCTTTTTGGGCTTTGTTCCAGTCTTCATTTGAACCCATGTATTTTTCCGGTTGGTTTTCGTCTCTGGTTGAGAGAACCACTTCATACTTTCGGAAGCCAAAACATTTCAGGATATGCTCTGTGAAGCTCAAGAGTTTTAGGATTTCGTCTTCTATTTGTTCTGGTGTGCAGAAGATGTGGGCGTCGTCTTGTGTGAACCCTCTAACCCGCAATAGTCCGTGCAGTGTACCTGAGCGTTCATATCTGTAGACTGTTCCCCATTCCGCGTATCTTATTGGCAGTTCCTTGTAGCTTCTGGGTTTCGTCTTGTATATTTGTATGTGAAAGGGGCAGTTCATAGGTTTAACAACATAGAGTTCGCCGTCCTTCTCGAAAGCATACATATTCTCCCTATAATAGTCCATGTGTCCGGAAATTTTCCACAGCTCTCCTTTTGCGATGTGCGGAGTGCAGACGAGCTCGTAGCCGCCTTTGATGTGTTCTTCTTCCCAGAAGTTTCTGATTATCCTTCGAACAGTTGTGCCCTTTGGATGCCAAAGCACCAAGCCTACGCCAACATTTTCATTTATGGAGAACATTTCCAAGTGTTCGCCGAGAACTCTGTGGTCTATGTCTGGAGGCGCTTTTATTTGCGCTTTTGTTTTCCAAAATTTCAGCGGGGTTTTTAGGGTTGGCTTTTCGCCTATAAAACGTTTAGACTTGTGTTTCTAAATACCCCATTTTAACCACAAAATCACAAGTGCTGACCGTTCTATTTATCCTTTGTTCTGTTGGAAAATGTGCGCATTACCGTTTGTGGAAACTTTTAATCTTTAAAACGGCTTTTCTATTGCTGTTTAGCTGAGTGATAGAGAATGCTCAGAGAAGCTTGGACTCTAGCCATTGAGGCTTTAAGTTGGATGGAGAAGGAGCAGATAAGCGAGCGCCTAGCCATGGCCAGAACAGCCAAACAACTGGAAATAGACGATGTTGATGCTTTACGTTTCGCCCATGGGCTTGTATGCGAAACCGTTCGACGCCGCAACCTCATAGACCGCTTCATAAACGAGGTTTTGAAGCCTAAATCCCTAAGCGAGTTCACTTTGGGTGTCCAATCCTTTTTGAGGCTTTACGTTTACCAAACAAGAGTCGCCAAAAACTGGGCGAAAATCGACATTGAAGAGGCAAAAAACATTGTGAGGCTTGCCCGCTCAATTTTGGGTTGGAGAACCCTCCAAAACGTTGAACCTTTTCTAGGCTTGCTTTTAACAGAAAGCTCCACCACAGTTCTGAAAGGCTTAGGTGACGAGGAAAGGGTTGGGCTTTTAACTTTCCATCTAACATGGTTTGTGCGTTACTGCTTCAAGCTCTTTGGTAGAAAAGAAGCCATAAACATGCTTGAAGCGAATTTGAGGGCTCCTCCAACCTACATTAGACTTAACACACTAAAAGGAAATGAAGATGAAATTTTAGCGAGATTAGCCGAAGAAAGAGTGAAAGTTGAAAAGGTTGAGGGACTGCGCCACACTTTCAAGGTTTTGGGCACAAAAACCCCGCTAACAAGAACCAAAAGTTTTAGTGAGGGCTTGTTTTACATTCAGGATAAGGCTAGCTGTTATGCGGCTGAAGTGGCAAACCCAAAGCCCGACATGGTGCTTTTGGACGTTTGTGCTGCTCCGGGTGCCAAAACCACCTATTTGGCTCAGCTTATGCAGAACCGCGGCACAATTTATTCTTTAGACTTTTCGAGGCGTAGGATGAGTGTTTGGAAAAACGAGGTTGCAAGGATGGGTGTGGAAATTGCTGAGCCAATAATTGCGGATGTGTGCAACCCGCTGCCAGTCTCCATAGAGGCGGACATGGTGGTTTTAGATCCGCCATGCACAAGCACCGGAGCCTTCGCGAAGCTTCCGTCAGCCAAGTGGAGGCTTACGCAACGTTCTGTTGAGAAGATGGCTGAAATCCAGTGGCAGATGCTGCAAAACTGCGCAGAAAAAGTCAAGCCAGGCGGCACACTAATCTACTCCACGTGCAGCATAACAGTTGAGGAAAACGAAATGCTTATCGAACGATTCTCAAAATGGCATCCGGAGTTTTCGCTGGCTGAAATAACCCCAAAGATTGGGCTTCCTGGGTTAAGAGTTATGGAAAATTGCCAGAGACTTTATCCGCATATTCACGAGTGCAACGGGTTTTTCATCGCAAAATTGTTAAGGAGTAGCATATAACAAATGCTTCCGGAGGGGTCACAATTTGAAAGGATGTAAACTAGTTGGGAGAATAGTAAAGGTTGAAGGCGAATGCTCGGCGGGACATCACGTTGGAGAAGAATTCGATTTGACGCTTTACTCTGAAAAGGAAAACAAAAGCCTCAGAGCACCAAACCTCTGCAGTTTCTTCTACAACACCATTTTCCCATATCTGGTTACATTGCAGTTCGGCGGAACCTTCCCATGGGAAGAAAACAAAGACACGTTTACCTCGGGCTGTCCAGACCGCCAAAAAGTCGCAATCGAAATTAAAAGAGTCAGAAAGTGATGAGAAGTTTAATCACTTCTAGCCTTTTCTATGCTGCATAAGACCTCAAAAACCACTTTTGCAGCTTGTATAGCAGACACGCCATTATCATAGTTTGGTGCAACCTCAACCACGTCAAAACCAACAACACGCTTGTCGCAGACGCTGCATAAAATGTCCAGCAGAGTGTGACTGTCAAGACCATCTGGCTCGGGATTTTGCACTGCCGGGGCGTAGGCTGGGTCTAAAACGTCCAAATCCACAGAGACATAAACACTCTTCACGTCGGTGAGTTTTTGCTTCAAAATTTTCAGTGTTTGCTTTACGCCTTCCCTTCTAATTTGTTGAGCCGTTATGAACTCTATTCCGGCTTTTTCCGCATAGTCAAGCTCCTCTTTGCAGACAGCTCTGGTGCCAACCTCTAATATTTTAGCTGGCTTCAACTGCTCATTCAGTCTCCGCATAAAAGTTGTGTGGGAGACCCTCAAACCCATAAACTCTTCTCGCAAATCAAGATGTGCATCAAAACTCAAAACAGCCGTCTTGGAAGCCTTATTGCTAAAACCCTTCAAAACGCCCAGCGTAATTGTGTGCTCCCCGCCAATTGTAATAGGCATTTTCCCCGCCTCCCATATTTCCTCAATAACTTTTGCAAGCCTTTCAAGGGTCTGCGCTGTGTCCGTTGACACATGCAAGTCGCCCAAATCATGAATCCGCAACCGTTCAACATCTATGCCACTGCGAAAACTGTAGGTTTCAATGTTTAGAGAAGCCTCTCTTATCGCGCCTGGTCCAAACCTCGCCCCTATCCGAAACGTGCTTGTGACATCGAACGGCACGCCCAAAACCACGTAATCGGCTTCCTCAAGAGCCTTTTGAAAACCGCTAAAAACAGTGGAATGCGAAACATACAAGTCGCGGTAACCCATCCACTGTTCCCTCTACTAACAGACGGCTAAAACAGTTTAACATACGAGGTTCTAAACTCTTTCGCTTTATACACGAAAGAATTGGAAACTTTGGCGCTGGCAAATGTTGACAGCTAAAGACTTGTTATGGCAAAATAGTTGGGGGCTGTGCCACTGCGCTTCCTCTTTCTAACGTAATAGGCTGTTGAAGCCAGAACAGCGAATATTGCCATAATTATCAGTATTAGCCAGTGTAATGGGAAGCCTTCAGCGCCTGGGGCAACACCGCCCTCGCCTGGCACGCCTCCAACGATATAGTAGCCTTCCATTGTTCTTGCGGCGTTTCCGGCATTGTCAAAGCATTCCACATAAAATGTTATTATGGCGTCTTTCTCGTACCCCGGAATTGTGCCTGTCCAATTTCCATCCTTAAGATTCATTTGCTGTTTTTGCCATTCGCCGCCCAACCGCCTAAACCATAAAGTCACATTTTTGATTCCGCTTCCATAGTCCACGATTTTTGCTGAAACATTAACTGGCTTATTTTCTGTTGGCTCTAGGGGTTTCCATGAAAGGTCGACAATCACCGAAGCGGTGTTGTCCACTGTTACAGTTGTGGCGTTTTCAGCCTTGTTTCCAGCTTTGTCAAACACTGTTAAGGTTATGTTGTAGGCGCCGTCGCTGCAGTCGCTTGTGTCCCACGCATAGGTTTGGTCTTCTGTTTTCCAAACGTGGATTTCCTCGCCTATTTTCAGCTCCATTCTATCAAAGTTTGTATCTTCAGCGTGAAGCTTAACAAGCACAATGCCACGCAAATAGCTTCCATTTGGCGGAAACTGAATTTCAGCATTTGGCGGCGTATTATCAACGGTTACGGCAATTTCATGTGTGGCTTTGTTTCCAGCCTTATCAACAGCCTCAAACTTTAAAACGTGAAGTTCATCATCCAGTGTTGCCGTGTCCAGCGGGTATACGTATTGCCCGGACATGCTCCATTCAGCTAAAAATTCTCTGTCAACCGTGAGTTTGGCACTTAGCAAATTGTCGTCTTGCACGAGAACCGTGACATTTATGTTTCCAGCAATATAACCTCCATTATTTGGGGCTAAAATGGTGGCTATCGGCGGGAAGCGGTCGCCAACAGTATATGAATAAATGTCTATGGTTGCGGTGTTTCCAGCATTGTCAACCGCCGACACGCGATAATTTACTGCTGTTTCATATGGGAATGCTGGTATATCGGCAACGTATAATGTGCCGTTGAAATTCATTTTAGTGACATTCCAGCCTGTGCCCTTACTGTAGGATAGCAGCAGTTCTTTCACACTGCTGGCCATGTGTGGCTCAGTCGCATTTGCAATTATTAGGACGGTTTCGTTGTAGTTGGGCTGGGCTGGAACTCGTTCAATATATATTATGATTGGCGGGTGGAAATCGCCAACTATGTATGTGTACTCCTTTGAGCATGCCTTGTTCCCAGCCCTGTCATAGGCACAGACTACATAGCTAACTGTGGAGTTGTAGCGTTTCGGCGGAATCTCTGCAAAAAACAGGTTGCCAGTTCTATTCATTTTTATTGTCACGTTTTCCTGATTGTTTACTCTGTAGCGTAATGTTGCGTTGGCTACTCCGCTTTTAGAATCCGTTATATAGGCTAGGACAAGCACGCTGTCTTCATATTCTGGCTCCGTCGGATAATGGTAAACGTAATGAATTTTTGGAGGTTTATGGTCTCTGCGGTGGCACGCGTTAACCACAAAAACTTGGATGAAGCTTACTGTTAAGACTAGGATGGTTATAAATAGGAGTATGGCGGCTTTTCTTTTAAGCATCCTCCTTTCTCCAAAAAAGCATTGCCCCTTTCCATATAAAAAGGGTGTTTCGAAACGGAAATATCCATTAATTTAAGCTACGTTCAGAGCGAAAACCAACCGTTTAAAGCATATGATTTATTAACCATGTTTTTCAATTTAATGCATTAATTTCGGAAGGCGATCGTAATGGGATTCAAGTCGAAGCTAAAAACCGAAAACGTGGGCTTGCTTTTAGCCTCAATTTTTTATGCTGCCGCTGGCGTTGTCTCCTTTGCTGTTTTGGCAACAACGTCAGAATATAGGCTTGTCCACATCGCCTTGATTGGCATAATAAGCCTAGCCACAGCCTACGGTGTGTTTAGGAGGAGACGCTGGGCTCTCTGGAGTGCCTTTGTGCTTTTCTTTACGAACACGACTTTCACCCTTTCCATGCTCTATTATATCATGGGAGGCGACATTCTCATAGACACCGCCATGGTTTTATACTTGGCTTTGACGTGGATTGCCACAATTTATTTGGCTGCTAGGAGAAAGAAGCTTGAATTTTAACTGTCAAGGTTCTCCATTCTTTTAAAAAGGTGAACTGTGACTTCTTCCTCTGCGTCGACAAACTGCTGGTTTTCAGGGATTTCAATAAAGCCGTCAGCCCTCGCAAGGGTTGTTATCGCCCCTGAAAGCCCTGTTGGAACCGGTTCTGCTATTAGCCGCTTTGACTTGTCTTTTTTGAGTCTAACCATTATGAATGTGCGTCTTCCCCTTGCTGGAAACATCCGTGTTGACGCGAAAGCCTTCACAGTTGCAGCCTCCACAGTTTTTCTTCCAGCCATGCATTCTATTATCGGATGCACCAGCAGGTGGAAGATTAGCAACGCTGAGGTTGGGTGTCCGGGGAGGGCGAAAATGGGCTTGCCGTCTATTATGGCGACGGTTGTTGGTTTTCCCGGTTTTGTGGCTATTCCACAAACAATCACGCCTGGTTTCCCAAGAAGGTTTAGCGTTTTTGGAATAACATCTTTCGGACCAACCGAAACCCCTCCAGAAGTTACGACCATGTCTGCTGAAGCCAAAGCCCTTTTTAGTGCTTTTTCAAGCTCATCTTGGTCGTCTGGAAAAACTCCCATATAAACTGGTTTTCCGCAGCTTTCCACCACGGCCGCGCTTAAGCTGTAAGCGTTAATGTCATAGATTTTTCCTGGGGCTAGAGGTTTGCCCGGCTCGGTTACTTCGGCGCCCGTGGATAAGACTGCTACCCGTGGGACCTTGTAAACTTTGACTTTTGAAAGTCCCACCGCTGCTATGGCGCCTATTTCTCGTGCGCCTAAAAGCTGCCCTTGTTTGACAACTGTTTCACCCCTTTTTATGTCTGCTCCGGCTTTCATGACGTTTTCATCTTTTGCCACTGCGACATAAACATAGACTTCATCGTTTTTCCTTTTGGCATCCTCAGCCATAACAACAGCGTCTGCATCTTCGGGAATTGGGGCGCCAGTCATTATTTCAGCTGCAGTTCCATTCTTCACTTTTATTTTTGGCATTTCGCCAACGTTCACTGTTCCGCAAAACTTCAGTTTTACTGGTCTGTTTTCATCTGCGCCAAAGGTGTCTTTGGCTTTCACTGCATAGCCGTCTACAGTTGAGCGGTTGAAGGGTGGAATATCCATGGGGGGTGTTATGTCTTCTGCTAGAACGCGGTTGCATGCCTCTAAAAGTGGGATTTCTTCTGTGCCTAACGGTTTAGCCTCAAAATGTTTTTGGATGGCTTGTTTTGCCTCTTCAAAGGTTAAAAGTTTCCTAAACATTCTCGCCAAAAACCTCCAATGCGTTAAAGAGGTGAACTTGGACTGTTTCACCCTCCTCTAAGCCTTCAAGGTTTTCAGGCACAACAACATAGCCATTAGCCCTAGTCAATATTGAGATTATACCGGAGCCCCTGGCACTTATGGGTTCAGCGTAAAATTCTCCATTCTGTTGGAAAACGCGGACGCGGACGAAGGTTTTTCTCCCAAGAGCTGTTGAAGTTCGCCTCGTAAGCCTTGCAGCCACAACTGGTCTAGGCTCGCTTTCGATGCCAAGCATTTTGAGGATTAGGGGTCTGGCAAAAACTTCAAAGCCGAAAAAGGCTGCAACCGGATTGCCAGAAAGCACTATTATAGGCTTGCCATTTACAATGGCTAGGGCTGTGGGCATAGCTGGGCGCATGGCAACTCCGTGGATGAGAATTCCGGGCTTACCAAGCCTATTTATGACTGCTGGAACAAGGTCTGATGCCCCAACACTTGTCCCGCCTGTGGTGACCACGACGTCTGCCTTCTCCAGTCCATGCTTTAGCTTTTCTGAAATTTCATTAACATCGTCTTTGGCTATTCCGAGGTCTATGGGTTCGGCGCCAAGCTCATGGCATAGGGATGCAAGTACAATCCTGTTCGCTTCATAAATTTGGTCTTCTCGTGGTTTCTCTCCAACTTTGACAAGCTCGTTTCCAGCGGCTAAAATTGCCACTTCCGGCTTTTCAAAAACCAGCACTTCACTTTTTCCAAGCGCTGATATCAAGCCTAAATGATGAGGTTTTAGGCGGGTTCCCGCTTTTAATGCAACTTCGCCTTTTGCTACGTCTTCTCCTCGCCTTGAAACATTTTCACCAGGTGTTACTGCTGTCCAAACCTCTATTGCGTCACTGCCGACGGGCTTAACGTTTTCCAGCATCAGAACTGCGTCTGAACCCTTTGGAAGAGGGTTCCCAGTCCAAATTTGTTTGGCTTCGTCTCTTTTCAATTCGCTCGCGTTTGTCAGTTTCAAGGTTTTTGGCTTAAACTGGGAAGCGCCAAAAGTGTCTTCAGCTTTCACGGCATAACCGTCGACCGCTGAACGGTCAAACCTTGGTAGGTCCTCCTCTGCAATAAGGTTCTCCGCCAAAACACGGTTGAGCGCATTCCATATTGGAACCATTTCGGCTTTTTGACGCCCAATTTTTAGGCTATTAAAAAACAGTTTTTTCGCTTCCTCAATTGCCGTGAGTTTCTGGAAACCCCTTAGCCTAACCAAAACCGGAAGCACCCATAAACAGCACACAAACTTTATAGAAAAAGGTATCGCACAAAAGCTAGACTGTTCAAGTCTTCATCTCTTTCTTGAGGGTCTCCCGCATTTTTATAGCGTCAACGTCCAACACTGGGCTCTCGCTTATTATGACGGGGTTTAGCCTAAAATCAGCTATGACTTTTGCAAGCATCCCAAAATCTGGTCCATAACCAGCCTCGTCCATCGTGTGGTGACATTTCTCCCCCTTATCAGTAAACTCAACCTTTGTGAAATGGCAATGCATGTTTTTTACGGCTTCTGCCCCCAAACGCCTTTCAATCTCCTCAACAACCAGGCGAAAATCACTAACAGTTTTAAAGCGTCCACGGTCTCTCGCATGTAAATGCGCCCAATCTATGACTGGTTGGGTTTGTTCAACTTGTTCACACAATGCCAAAACTTCTTCTAAACTGCCAAACTGGGTTGGCTTCCCCATGATTTCTGGACCAAGTTTTACCTGGCTTATTCCACGAGCCCTCAGCCTTTCAACAACATCTTTTAGAGCTTTGAGGCATTCCTTGAAAACCTCTTTCGGAGTTTTTCTCCCATAAAATCCTGGGTGAAAGACAACTATTTGGGAGCCCATCCACTGGGATGCTGCGGCACACGCGATTAAGCGGTCTTTACTGGCTTCAACGGTTTCTTTTCCGCCGCAAAGGTTTATGAAGTAGGAACCGTGAAGGCTTAAAAGAACATCGTTCTCCCTCGCCATCAACCCCAATTTTTCTGCTTCATCCCTCCTAATTTGGGGTTTTGCACCCCAACGCACAGCTTGATATTCAAAAGCGTCTAAACCCTCTTCTCGCAGTAACCTTGGGACATCTTTTAATGCGGTTTTCATAGCCCTAAAACTTGGGGGAACTCCTGCTGGACCAAACCTTGGACGGTCAGCCATTTCACAGAACCCCTTAACTTCTCTTTGCCTTTCTAAGGCGATAACTTTTTCGTGTTAAAAACCCGTAGAAGAACGCCGACAAGGCTGAAACCCAAGCTGCAACATTTTGGAAAACAAGATATTTGCCAACTGGAGGCAAATCCACAAGAGGCTTCACCAAACCTCCAAGAGCTGAAACAAAGCCCCTTAAGGCTGGCGCCGCAGATATTATGGCATTGTTTATTGCTGAGCAAAGCCACTCGATGGGGCCAAGAGCCTCAACAAACCCTTTTAAGGCGTTGTTCACAGACTTTACAAATTCAAGAAGCGAAGGGCTCCCCCGGTACATGTTTGAAAAAGTTCCATATATTAGCCCAGGATAGGCTATAACAGAAACCAGTAGGATTAGAGCTGAAAAAACCAGAATTGTCATTACGGCACTTTTTATTGTCGCCCTTGCAAAGCTAACCTTACCCCAAAAATAGGAGACCCCTTTAATCCGTAAAAGTCCAGACTTTATTCTTCCGAAAAATTTCCTTATGGCAACGCCTATTCTTGACGTGAGCTTCTTCTCTGTTTTTTGGGCTTGCCCCTTCTTTGGCTTGGTTTTGGCTTTCCCTTCTGGAGGCTTTTGAGGTTGCATAGCCGCATATTTTGTCATGCAAATCCAGCTGAAGACAAGGGCGATGATAACTGACAATGGAACAAGGTGGAAAAGCGGGCTTACAACAATTGTTATCGTCCAGTTTGTTCCTGGAAACTGAAAACTTCCTTGCAATGGATTTTCTTCTCTAACTCCAAGGGAAATGGCGTAAACGACAACGGCGTACTCGATTAAGGCGGCTATTATGAGGAATAGGATTATCGCCGTTAAACCCTTAAGGGTTGCCCATCGAAGTATCAGGCGCCTAGACAATCGACCACCACTAATGCATTGCTTCTCGCAAATTTTGCTCTAGGAATATGAGAAAATCAAGTTAAAAAACATGACTGTTAAAACATCATTTCGCTGTGGAATTTCAGCCTACTGCAATGAAAATTCATGTCCACATTTGGGGCATTTTGCGTAGCCACAATGCACTGTTGAGGGGCATCCTGAACACGCAAAGGCTCTCCCATATGATATGTCAAATGTGAAACCGCATTTTGGACAGTGCACAAGCTTTTTTGCCTGTGTTTTCATTTTCGGTTACACCTTTCAAAACGACAAGCACGGCAAGCCTTTAAAACTTTTCGAGGAAAACCGCCCCTATGGAAAGTTTTAACAGCAACAAATTTTATATAATTAGGTCTGAGCCTTTAGATGCTAGTTTGATGTTGCCGGCACGGGAAATTGATGCAAGCTGGAAAACTTGAGAGGGTGAAACTGTACAAAGACCCGAAGGTTCAGGTTTTCTTAAGTAAATTTTTAAGCGGTGAAATAAGCGAGCTTAAGCCCACCTTTGACCCGAAATTTGGCTACAGATATGCCGAGGTTGAGGCAATCTTGGGAGACGCCTCTAAAGTTGAGGACTTCTTGAATAGGCTTTATGAGGCGAAGGTTGTTGAAAGGAAGCTTTACGACAAAATATTGTATTGCCCCAGTTGCGGTTCGCAGAACGTTTCTACCCATTATTGTTGTCCATACTGTAAGTCCTTTAACATACAGAAGGGGTCGCTGGTTGAGCATGTTAAATGTGGTTACATGGATGTTGAGGAGAATTTTAGAAAGGGTGGGAAGCTGGTCTGTCCCAAATGCCATGAAGAGTTAAAGAAGCCTGAAGTGGACTATAGGAAGGCTGGCATATGGTGCACTTGTAAGGACTGCGGCAAAAGTTTTGACATACCGGTTACGAGGCACTTCTGCAGAGAATGCCAAGCAGACTTTACATTTGAGGATGTTGAAATTCGAGACGTTTACGCCTACACGCTGAACGAGGAAGTGAAAGGTGAAATAACCGCCGGATGGATTTTCGTTGCACCTATAAAGGAGTTTCTTGTTGAAAGCGGGTTTGAGGTTGAGGCTCCAGCCTTTTTGAAGGGTAAGTCTGGCGCGAACCACATGTTTGACATCGCCGCCTACAGAAAAGAAATAACCAAAAAGGTGACGGTTATGGATGTGGCAACAGCAACAGAGGACATAGTTTCAGAGCAGCCAGTAATAGCCCTGTTCGCAAAAATCTATGATGTGGTGCCGGACAGCACCTTCCTCATAGCCATTCCAAAGTTGAGTGAAAACGCGAAAAAGATGGCGGAGCTATACAATATCAAAGTTGTTGAGGCTAAAGATTCCAAGGAGGTTATGAAGGCTCTTAAGGATAAATTAGTCAAGAAATAGTAGCCTAAAAAGTGTCTATGTTACCCCTTTCCGTGACAATTTTAACCGTGAAATCGCCGGCTGGCGGGGCTATATCCACTCTTATGTAGGTTTCGCTGTCTCCAGAGTTTATGAAAAAGTCCGCGTCGTAACGGATGTGGTGGGTTGCATTGATAACCCATAATGAGACTATGTGAACTGTTGTTGCTCCACTGTTCTTTACATCTAACTGTATGCCGTTGAGAATAACTCGTACGCCGATGAAGTCTAGCTGCATAAACTTTTGGTTTTCGCTTGTGCCCTCGTCGCAAAACATTATTAGAATTGTTCCGTTTTCGTGTATGTAGCGCATCCAATTTTCGCTTACGTTTATGGCGTAAATGTTCCACTCGTTTGGTGTGGGTAGGTGGGAGCTTAAGCTGCTGAAGTCTCCAGAATCCCAGTCATATACCCCTATAGTCCAGTTTTCATCAGCCTCTGAAACGTTATATTTGATCGTTATCTCAATGCCATATACATAGTCCAACTGGTACATTGACAAGTCTACTGTGAAATTGTTAGAGATTTCGAGGCGGTAAATGTTTGATAAGGCTGCCTCAAGTTCTATCCAGTCGACTTTAAGGATGAATGGCTCCGCTGTTATTTTTGTTCCGGTAATTTTCATCCTCCAGTTGCCCTCCGCATCCTTGAAGGCCATGGGATTAGCGGATATTAGTTGTGTTATGTTGATTTCTTCCGTTCCAGTTGTGCGGCTTTCATATCCTTCTCCGCTTGTTGGATATTCGCTAGTTTGCCAATTATAAAGTTGGATGGTGGTCGCTACGTCGTCCACAGTGCAGCAAGTGTTAACAGTCCATGTCAGGTTCATCCAAGTATGCGTGTCCGATGTTCCACTAAACTCAACCTCGACCTTTTCTTCGGAGGCTGGTTTGAAGGTACAGTAAATACAGTACGCCCTAGCCTCGTGAGTAGGAGTTGGCAGTGTGGTTGGAAAACTTCCCGTGTAGGTTCGGCTTATGTAGTGCCCTTGATTCGGTTGTCCAGAAGTATAGCGCAAGTTCGCAAAGCCGCTGCCGGATCGCGCCCAAGCAACAAGCAAGTATTCAGTGTTGGCTCTAAGCACTGGTTTTGGCGTATTAAAATTGAATGTCACCCAACCAGTGCTGACGGGGACTGTTATTTCTTCTGTTTGAGATATTAGGCTTAGATTGCTATGTAAGTAGATGGCGCATTTCATATTTTTGGAGCTAGAGGTTACGCTAACATATATTGTGATGCTTTGTGCTTCCCCATCTTTTGTTGGTGTGAAAACTGAACCAACAATAGTGTTTTCAGTGTTGCGATAGAGTGTTCCAGTGGCATTATTCCCAAAGATTTCAGTGGTGCTTGAAAATGCTGTTGGATAGCTTTGAATCTGCATGTAAACGCCATTATCTGTTTTAAGGTCTGCAACCTCGCCAGAAACCAGCCTTGTGGAGTCACCCAAGGCGTAGTTTGAAGGGTTATAATGGACTGATGGAAGCTCTTCCCTAAACGACTCGTAAAGGTCATCCGAGCTTTTTGTGTCAACATAGGAGCCGCTTGTTATTGTTCCCGTTGTTATTGTGAATTCTTTTTGGGTTGTGAACCATTCGGAGCGTGTTATGCGACCAGCGTTTATAATACTTACTGATTCATGTATTCTTTCGATGTCCAGCTGATTCATTTGGTAGTTCCACAGCACCACGTTTGCAACTATAACTGTTATGAGGATTAGGCTTAGCATTACGACTAGGACGTTGCTCACGCCTCGCTTGTCACTGCTTAGCCTTTTAAGGCGCCTTGTAATAGCCTCTAGCATGCGTACCCCTCATTGTTACGACGTCTAAATGGTATAGGCTGTTTGACGCCCAAGTGTAGGTTATGTTAAGCCAGCCGTGGTTGCTGGGTTCCAATTCTAGGGTTGGCGATGGGTTGCGGGTGTGGTTTATGTAAACTGTGGATATGCGCACCGGCACTTTTCCAACATTGCGTAGGTAAATGCTTATTTGGCGCGTTCCAGTTGCAGTTGCATTGTTAAACCAGATGTCTTCTATGATTAGGCGTTCCCCCATGGTTTCGCGAAGGTTTGTCGTTATGACGTATGTGGTGGCGGCGGCTATTGACATGGCGGCAACAGCAACAACCATAAGCAACAAGTTACTCAGCACTGGGGTTATACCCCGCTTATTTATGAAAAACCTCAAAAGCCGCCGCCTGTCCACACCAATCACCTCATAGGAAGAGTTTTATGGCTAGGTAGCCGCACAGCATCATCACTAAGCTATGCTTCAGCCCAGCGCTTACTGTGCCCTCACCCATTTTTCCAGCCACCAAACCGCCGAAAAAGCCCTGAATGACAGTCATGTGGAAGAATAGACGCTTTATTTCCGCTGGCGCCATGACGGCTGCTCCAAGCATTGGCAAGCCTTGTATGTCTACGAAGAAGGATTTGAAAAGCAGTATTATGGTGAATAGGAATACGAAAAAAGCTACATAAATTATTGCGATGTAAGGTCTCGTCCTGTTTCGGCGCTCCTTATGAAGTATCAGCGTTGACTGTACAAACTTGCCCATTGGATCAAAAACTTTCTCCACGTGACCGCCTGAACGGTTAGCCTCAATTATGAGCGGTATAGTTCTCTGCACAAGAATTGTGTTAACACGCTTTGCAAAGGCGATTAAAGCCTCCTCTAAAGTCATACCCCACGAGATTTGGGCATTCATTTTCCGCAGTTCAGCTGTTAGCGGGCCGAAATCCCTTTTCGCCACCTCTTCTAATGCTTTGGGCAGTGTCATGCCTGTTTCTTGCGCTTGTACAATGCTTCTGAAAAGGTCTGGCAAGTGCTCATCTATGGCTCCCTTCCACCTATAATCGACATAATTTATGATTGTTGGCGGGGTGAAGGCTGCGATAATGGCGAAAAACACGAATTCGTCGAATATTGCCGTGCCCCAAGCGGTGAAAAACCCGAAAACTATTATGGATATAGCTATGATAGCCGACGAGATCCAAACGATTTTTTTAATTGTTTTCCTTACTTTCGGCATATTTACTCTACCACTTTGGTGAAACAGTATCCAATATTATGAGGAACATTATGGAACTCATGGGAATCCCAATGTAGGTTAAGAGATTAAGCAAAAGGTCTGGACCTAAAAGTCCGAGGCCGCCTCCACCCATCATAGCCATAACAGCAAGCATAATTATGAGAAGTAGAGGACCAGTGACCAGTATTGCCACGTAAAACTCTGAAAGCATGGACAATGTGTCTGAAAATTTGCGGAGGCTTATCCGTTTTAACTTCATGTGCTGTTTTGTCTTCTCCCTTAAATAGGCGGCTAGATTGCTTCCAGAATGAATTGTTGAGATAAAGCCTTCAAGCATTTCTCGAAACCTTTCAGATGGTGTCCGCTTGGAAGCTTGCTCCAAAGCCGAAATTATGTCCAGTCCAAAGAGGTTCACATCTCTAATGACATTTTTTGCCTCTGCAGAAACCGCCAGTGGAATTGGAAGATTTGAAAGTGAATAGAATATCTTTTCGGGTGGGACTCCAGCACTAGCCAAAATCGACATATAACCGGTTGTAAAAGCCAGCTCATCTTCAAGTTCCCGTTTAAACTTGTCGGCTCGATAGACTGGGTACATGTAAAATCCGAGAATTGAAAAGGCTATGGCGAAGAGGCTTCCGCCCAAACCAAAGAGGAAGGCTGGGAAAATAGGCGCGTCAAACATGAAAACTAGCAAAAATGGAATAAAAACAAAAGTTGCAAGTGCAATTAGCATGGTTGAGAAGACTGTTAGGCTTATGTAAACCCTAAAACCAGTCTTAAGCCCAGCCCTCTGCAAATGCAAACTCAAATCTTCAAAAAGGGGCAAGACACGGCTGATTTTGCCGCCCACCAGCCTATAAGCAACCGATTGGAAGCTTCCACCCCTAAATTTCTCACTTTCGCTTTCTCTCTTGCTTTTGGCTTTTCTACTGCGCATTTTTGCAGCAACATGGTCTAGCTTTGAAAGAAAGCCCCTGTAAGCTTTCTTGAAGGCTTCGGCAAATTTTTGGCTTTTCATCTTAATCCCATCCTCGCCTTCTGGTAAACCCGGGATGGGTTGGCGTAGTATTCGCGGATTACGTTGGCGACTTCTGTGTACTTGCGGATGCCCTCCTTGACCATCCATTCCAAAACCGTCTTTCTGCGTTGCAGCTCTCGCCTAACATCTTCCTCGCTTAAATCCAGCTTCTTCATGTGATCTTCGAGAAGGGAACTGTGTCCTAAATACTCGAATTTGTCTTCGCTGGCTTTCCACTTGAAAACCTCCTCGGTGGTAAGTTCCTTCGTTTTCGTGTCTAATCCAACAACTTCCGTTGCCGTAAGCGCTCTCCTCGCCGGTCTCCCTCCAATCTCGGTTCTAGCCATAACCATTATAACGTCAATCATGGCTATGAGGGGTTTTGGAATGTTCATAGGCTCTGACTCAAGACGGTTTATTACAGCTTCAACGGATTCGGCGTGGATTGTGCACATTCCAAGGTGCCCCGTTGCCATGGCTTGGAAAAGCGTGTAGGCTTCTTCTCCTCGGATTTCGCCCACAATTATGTAGTCTGGTCTCTGGCGCACTGCAGCCTTCAGAAGGTCGAAAAGCGTTATGCTTCCACTTCCCTTCTCCTCGTGTCCAAAACCAAGCCGGACAACTGACGGAATCCAGTTTTCGTGGGGCAAGTTAAGTTCTTGTGTGTCTTCGACACTTACTATTTTCATTTCAGGCTTTATGAACATGGATAGGCAGTTCAGCATGGTTGTTTTTCCAGCCGCTATTCCTCCAGCGACAAGCACTGATGCTCTGTTTTCTATAATGTACCATAGGTACGCAGCCATGTCCGATGAAAGCGTGTTGAAAGCGATTAGGTCTGAAATGGTTAGCGGGTCAACGCGGAAACGGCGGATGGTGAATGTTGAGCCTCTGCGGGTTATCTCATTCCCATAGGTCAATTGTACGCGGCTGCCATCTGGAAGTGAAGCGTCCAAAATTGGAGAGGCTATGGAAATGTTCTTCCCAGCCAAATATGCTAGGCGAATTATGAAGGAGTTTAGTTCCGCCTCATCCTTGAAAATTATGCTTGTTGGGATGGACTCATACACACGGTGCCAAACATAAATGGGTATGTTTACCCCGTCAGCCGATATATCTTCAATAAAGTGGTCCTTCATTAGGGGATCTATTTTCCCATACCCAATGAAGTCCCTTACTATGTAGTAGAGGAGCTTGTCGACGGATTCCGGCGGAACCTTGATGTGGTATTTCCTGATTATTTTTGCTGTTTTTTCCCTTAGATATTTTTCTGCTTTTTCTTTTGTTTCTATCTCTTTTAGGCTTACGTCGATCTCTTCCATTAAGAGGCTTTTAATCTCTTTTAGTAGGTTTTCGTCTTCTTTTTGAAGGGTTGGCTCTATAACTTCGTATTGGGTTTTCTGGGTTTCCGGGTCCTTCACTATGGCTGCGTAGACGTATGGCTCTTGTATTGGGTAGACTTCTCTGAAGACGGCTGGTTTTCTGGTTTTTCCTTCGATTATTATGCCTAGCTCTGTTTTTTCTTCGGTTTTCTGGGTTTTGGGCATCTGTTTTTCCCTTTGTTAGCGTTTAGGGTGGTGGCTGGTTTTCCAATTAGTATAATATCGCAAGTCTTAATAAGCTATATGCACGCCCAATCATTAACAAACTTAACAAAACAAAATAGTGAGAAAACGGCTGCCACTACTTGTATCGGGCTCTCCGCTTCTGCCGCTTCTTCTTCTGCCGCCGCATCCTCTTCTTTTTCCATTTAGCCCGGATTTCCAGCACTCTCCATAAAAGCAATTATTCTATTGTGGCATGCCTACGCCTTAAATCTTCCTCGGTTGTCCCCATACGGTGCATAAGCTCCACGATAAGGCCATCCAAGAAAACCATGCAGTTGTTCTCGAATATGCTCCCAAGCGGTGTTAGGGGCTCCCTTTCACCCATGAGCTGCCTAGCCAAATAATCCTCCTCTTTTGGCCAACCAGCCTTTGTCCTGCCTTTAATTGTCACAATCAAGTCAGCTATGCGCCCCAAAGGAGACTCTGGGAAAGACGTTATTGCAATCACCGTTGCCCCAATTTCTTTTGCCGCTGTGCTTGCCGTTAAAACCATTTTTGTGGCTCCGGTTCCGGAAATAGCGATTAGGAGGTCTCCTTTTTCCGCCGCTGGCGTTATTGTTTCGCCTAGGAAGTAGACGTTAAAGCCCAAATTCATCAAGCGAAGGGCGAAGGCTCTTCCCACGAAGCCGCTTCTCCCCATGCCCACAACGAATATTTTCTTGTTCTTTGCTCTTAGCAGCAGTTGGATAAAGCGTTCAACCTCTTTTGGGTTAAGCTCTTCAATGGAGCTTTTAATCCCTGAAATGATTTCTTCTGCTGCAGCCTTTAACCATTCCAAGTTTTCAAGCTCCGAGAAACCCTTTACACGGAAGTCTGTGTTAAAAGTCTTGCGGTTAAACAAATCCCCTTAAGATTTCCTCTAAACGCGGAACCCTAAAGTATATGCGGATTAAGATTGCGGCGACTAAAATGCCGATGGTTAGGAGAATGAAAATGTAGTCGCCCTTGCGAAGCTTTAAGACGTAAAGGTTTGTGCGTTTTTTGGTTGCTCCCCATGCACGTGACTCCATGGCTTCAGCCAGCTCTAGGCTTCTGCGAATTGCACTCACAATAAGCGGAATCAAGATGGGGATGTAGTTTCTAATCTTTTTGAGGAAATTGCCCTTCTCAAGTTCTAAGCCTCTTGCTTTCTGGGCGTCCATAATTGTTTGGGCTTCTTCGGCTAGTACTGGGACGAAGCGCACGGCTGTTGTGAAGGCGAAACAGAACTCGTATGGTACGTGAGACTGCTCCAGTGCCAAGCCGAGATGGTCTGGCGAGGTTGTTAAGAAGAATATGGAGAAGGATTCGACGAGCACCACGAAACGCAGCGTCATGGATAAGGCGTGCTCAAAGGCTGCCAATGTGACTATGTAGCCGACACTTATGAAGGAGAATATGAAGTTGACGAAGAATATTATGGATGCTAGAAAGGCTGCACCCCTCATGGAGCGAGCCCACTCCCGCTTGACGCCAGCAACGATGACGAAGGGAATCTGCATTATGAAAAGCACAATTAGTGGTAGGAGCTCCCAGAACAGTATGGCGACAACAAAGATCACACAAGCGTAAACAAACTTTATTCTTGGGTCAAGGTTGTGGATGGGGGAGCTAACCCTTCTAAAGCGCAACCCGTCAAAAAAGCTCATGCCTTATGCCTCCTCTGAAAAGCCTTAAGCAGAATTTCTCTTGCCTCGTAGATGTCTATGATGTCTTTTGGAAAGTCCAAGTCTGATAGGTTTATGAAGATTTGGGCTATTTGGGGTGGAACAATGGAGGCTTGCTCAAGTATTTCTGGGTCTGTGAGAATTTTTCTAGCTTCCCCATCTGCAACTATTTTTCCGCCGCGCATAAGCACAACTCTAGGGTTGCACTCAGCCACAAACTCCACGTCATGCGTCACTATAATAACGGTTTTCCCTTGAGCCTTCATCTGCAAAATGAATTGGCGGAGTTTCTCCTTTTGCTGGTAATCCTGCCCAATGGTGGGTTCGTCTAAAATCAGTATTTTTGGGTCCCATGCAAGCACAGAAGCCAGTGCCACCCGTTTTCTTTCGCCTCCGCTAAGCATGAAGGGTGAAGTTTTCCTATACTGTGTCAAACCCAGAAGGTTAAGCGCCCATGTAACCCGCTTTTCTATGACTTCTTGGCTGAAGCCGAAGTTTTTCAAGGCGAAGGCTATTTCCTCCTCGACGGTTTCGCTGAAAAGCTGGTGGTCTGGGTTTTGGAAAACAAAGCCAACAGTTCTTGCCAGCATCGCCACGCTCACTTTGGTTGTTTCCACGCTATCAACAAGCACTTTCCCCTTAGTCGGCTTTAAAAGTCCATTAAAATGCTTTACAAGAGTTGTCTTTCCAGCCCCGTTTTCACCCATTATTGCTACGAATTCCCCATCTTGAATTGTTAAGGAAACACCTTTCAGCGCTTCAACACCGCTTGGGTATTTGAAGTAAACATCCTGAACTTCAATCATAAGCGTTTAAGCGCCTCCCTCAATTTTTCAGCCATCTCCTCAGAGGACAACGGAACTTTTCCGCCCAACTTTATTCCGTCGCCTCTCAATATTTGGTAGAGGCGTGTTGCCTTTGGAATACCAACACCAATTAGGCGAGCTTCATCAGAGCTTAGAATTTCATGGGGCTCCCCATCCAAAATAACTTTGCCCTCGTCCATTATTATAATGTGGTCTGCGAATTTTGCCGTCAAATCCAGCCTATGCTCAACAAGAATTATGGTTATTCCAAGCCTACGGTTCAACTCATAAATAACTTCAAAAATCCTCTTTGCGCCTAAAGGGTCAAGGAAGGATGTGGGTTCGTCTAGAACTATGACTTCTGGCTGCATGGCTAAAACTGAAGCTATGGCAACACGCTGCTGTTGTCCTCCAGAAAGCTCTGTTGGTGCCCGTTCCCTCAGCTCATATATTCCAGTAAGCTTAAGCGCCCATTCCACCCTCTTGCGGATTTCCTCCCGTGGGATTCCAAGATTTTCAAGCCCGAAGGCTACATCCTTCTCCACAGATAAGGCGAAAAGTTGGTTTTCGGGATTTTGAAAAACCAAGCCCACGTGGGTTGCAAGCTCATATATTTGGCGTTCAGTAACCCTCAAACCAGCAACGGTTACTTCCCCCTTCAATTCGCCCTGGTAAAAGTGGGGAATCAGCCCATTAAAACATCGGCATAGGGTTGTTTTTCCACAACCGCTTGGACCGGTGATTAGTGTGAATTCGCCCTTCTCAATTTTTATGGAAACATCCCTAATTGAAGTTTTTGTAGCACCCGGGTAAGTATAAGTGAGGTTTTTTGTTTCAATTATCGCCATTCTTGGTTTTTCCACTACATCTTAAGCCAAAAACTTTACCTTTAAGAGTAGCTACTTAAATTTGAGTTTTCAGTTTTCACTGCGTTATCCTTTCCTTCAAAAGCCTCAAACAACGCCTAAGCCCAGCCTCAAGCTCCCCAAAACCGTTCACCCCAGCGGCTGTAGAGTGTCCCCCACCCATCCCGTTGAGGTATTCGCCTAAAGGTTTGGCTATATCCCTCCCAAGATGAATGCCCGTCTTCTCATGAAACTCCTTAGTGCAGCGGAGGCTTATCTCCAAACTTTCATTTTTCTGCCCAGCCACAGCAGCCACATGAGCCCCAAGGTCTATTATGGCTCTGGCAGCCGAAGCCTGATAAGCGCTGACGTGTGACAAGGCAATTATCCAATCGCCAATCTTGAAGAGCTTAGCCCTCTTACAAGCCTTAAGCCTCGCAACCCTTTCTGAAAAATCCATAGGCAAAGATAGAATCGCCAATGCCTCTTGGGCGTTCACCCCCGTGTCTATTAGCTCAGCTATTGTTTTCAGCGTTGAGGAGTTAGCCAAAACAAAGTGGCGTGTGTCGAAGGCTATGCCCAAAAAAAGCGCTTTAGCCTCATTCTCCTCGATTTTCACGCCTGACTGCTTGTAAAAGTTGTAGACTATTTCGCATGTTGAGGAGACATTTTCATCTGTAATGCAAAGCCTCGCCATCTTCTCTGTTTCTGGATGAGCCGCGTGATGATCAATAACGATTATTGGAGCCTTTGAAGCCTTCACCTTATCTGCAAAGTTATTCAGCTGCTGAATAGTGTTTGTATCCAAAAGCATTATCAAGTCCGCCCCATCCACGCTGGGCTGGTCTTTCACACTTATTGGCAAATGCTTTAGGATATGCTTTGAAAGGCGACTTATCCCTTGGGCTGCCCCAATCTCAACGCTAACCTGCGGCTTACACTTTTTAATTAGACTTGCCAAGGCATAAGCCGAGCAGATGGCGTCTGGGTCAGCATTATGATGGCATAATAGAACTATGCACTTGACATTTGCCTCTTCAACTATTCGGGTTATTTCTGCAAACGACACTTAAGCTCCCCCAAATACTTCTCAGCCGCCTTAAACGCCTCTTTCACAGCCTCGTCTGCAAGCCTTTGAACGTCATATTCTTGCATCAGCGGCGACAAGACAATTTCAACATCAACCGTTAATGTTAAGGGTTTCTCGCCGTCCGTTTCAACGCTTATGTTTAATGTTTCAACACATTTAGGTGGAACCTTTGACAGCACATATTCTCTCGCAGCCTCCTCGGCTCTTGAACAAAGCTTTTCAACCTGCTCTGGGGTTAACTCTGGCAAGCCGATGTCTTCCAAGCTTCCACCAAACCCTCACTATTGCCTTACGCCGTCCATTATGGCTGTGTACCCGAAGCAGGAGCTAAATCCTGTTGAAGCTTCGTCTGCAACTCCTTCATCTGGCTTCTGAGGCGTTCTTCTTGTTTGCCCAAAACAGTGGCTCGCATGTTTAGCAGTTCTTTCCTCTCATTTAGGTCAGCTGTCACCTTAGCCTTGTCGGTTTTAACCAAAAGCGAGCCTATAGCCCTATAAATAACCGCGTCATCAGCAACCTTCTGCAACTCACCTAAAGCCTGCTCAATCTCCGTTAGCTCTAATTCCACCTGCTGCTTCTGAGCCAAAACAGACTGCAGCGTCTGCTGCAACTGCTGAAGCCTTAAGAGGCGCTCCTGAACCTGCGGAGGAAGTTTAGCCAACTCTTCACTCAATTTTATCCTTCCATCTGCACAGCTTTACACCAAACCAATTAATTAAACATTTTCTAAACAAGGCTGATAAACGAGACAAACAATGATGCAGCACAAAATCTAGAGGGTAGCCCCATTTAGGCTTTCACCGCAACCTAAAATTGATAGAAAACTGAGAGGGTAGCGTTTTGTCGCTCCTTCTCAATTACAAGTATG
Organism: uncultured Candidatus Bathyarchaeia archaeon; assembly: GCA_964573785.1. Lineage (GTDB taxonomy): Archaea > Thermoproteota > Bathyarchaeia > Bathyarchaeales > Bathycorpusculaceae > JAGTQI01. The sequence continues at coordinate 33,144 of CAZNKF010000004.1, read as the reverse complement.
ACTCCATTGCGAAGTCAAATTTAACTATGAGGAATGCTTATCTTCAAGAAGCTTTGATTTCATTAAGTACCAGGGTCTGTGCTGGCATGGTAAAATACACTTTCATTATTACGGAGAAGCCGGACGCCGCCTTGAGGATAGCTTCAGCCCTTGACTTGAACGGTAAAGCTGAGAAGATGGAGGAGAACGGCGTCCCATATTACATAGCCAAAAGAGATAAGCAGATAATTGTTGTTCCAGCTATTGGGCACTTATACACTGTTGCCGAAGAAAGAAGCGGGAGAAATTATTATCCTGTTTTCAGTTTTCGATGGGTTCCCCGTTACATGGCTGAGAGAGGCGCAAAACAAATCCGCATTTGGCTTGAAACTATTTCGAAGCTTGCCAAGGATGCTGAAACGTACATTGATGCATGCGACTACGACATTGAAGGAAGCATAATTGGATACTGCATAATGAAATACGCGTGTGGCAACAAGGAAAGCGTCGCAAAAAGGATGAAGTACTCCACACTAACCAAGGAAGAGCTGGAGAAATCTTATGCGGAACTGCTGCCGAAACTTGACTTCGCCCTCATAGAAGCTGGAAGAACAAGACACGAAATCGACTGGCTTTATGGCGTTAACCTTTCCCGTGCATTGACAATAGCCGCAAAAGACTGGAGTGGAAAATACGCCACATTAAGCACTGGAAGAGTGCAGGGTCCCACATTACGCTTTCTGGTTGCCAGAGAGAAGGCGATAAGGAGTTTTGTGCCGACGCCTTACTGGCAGATTATGGCTGAAATTGAAATCGACGGGCAAGTTTTCGAGGCTGAATATGAAAAGGACATAATTGAAACCAAAAAAGAGGCTGACATGGTAATAAACGGGTGTAAGGGAAAGGATGGCGTTGTTGAAGACATTGAGGTTAAACAGTTCCAGCAGATGCCTCCAACACCCTTCGACATAGGCGCACTGCAAAGCGAAGCCTACAGCCTTTTCGGCTACACACCTCGGCGAACCTTAGACATTGCCCAACGCCTATACCTAGACGCCTTAATCTCGTATCCCAGAACGAGCAGCCAAAAGCTTCCACCAGCAATAAATTATGAGGCAATACTCAAAAGCCTAAGCGGCGCCTCCGAATACAAGAGGTTTGCAGCAGAACTTCTATCCAGAAAAGAGCTCAAGCCAAACGAGGGGAAGAAAGAGGACCCAGCGCACCCGGCTATATATCCAACTGGAAACCTCCCCGACAGAGTTTTGGAAGAGCCTGAAAGGCGAATATGGGACCTTGTTGTCAGGAGGTTTATGGCTGTTTTTGGAGAACCAGCCATAAGAAAAAGCCTAAAAGTCTGCATTAACGTGGACGGACAAAAATTCTTTTTGAGGGGTAGGCAAACATTAAAGGAGGGATGGCTGCACTTCTACGAGCCATACGTAAGGTCTGAAGAGGTTCTCCTGCCACAACTGGAAAAGGGACAAAAGCTTAAGGTTAGAAGGATCATCTTGGAAGACAAGTTTACAAAGCCACCTCCACGATACAACCCCGGCAGTTTGCTCAAGAAGATGGAGGAGGCTGGCATCGGGACGAAGGCAACCCGCGCAGACATCATACAAACATTATATGATAGAAAATATGTCCGAGACGAGAGGATGGTTGTTACAGATTTAGGCTTTGAAGTCCTCGAAGTTCTCAAAAAGCACTGCCCACCAATTGTTTCAATTGGGCTTACAAGAAAGCTTGAAGAGAGGATGGACAAGATTCAAGCAAATCGGGAGAAACGCGAAAACGTCCTTTTAGACGCCATTGAAATCTTAAAACCTGTTGTTGAAGGTCTTAAGGCTAAAGAGAAAACCATAGGCGAACAGCTGAGCAATGCGATAAAGAGGGCGAGACTTGAAGAAAGGATTGTGGGACCATGCCCTATATGCGGGACTGGCATGCTTATGATACTTTATTCGAGAAAAACTGGGAAACGCTTCATTGGATGCACAAACTTCTTCAAAGAGCAGTGTAATGCAGCCTTTCCACTTCCGCAGAGGGGAACAGCCCGCCCCCTAGGGAGAAACTGTCGTGGATGCGGTTGGCCAACAGTTCAAGTTCGTATTAAGGGGAGGCGCCCATGGAACTTGTGTTTTAATCCTAAATGCCCATTAAAGGAGGAGAGAAGAAACGTTGAAATGCGCAGTGTGCAATAGAGAAGCCGTTGAAAATGATTATTGCGAACTACACGCCAGAGCCTATCAAAGTATCATGAAAAAGTATGAGATTTGGAAGAAAGCCTTAGAGATTTCTTGGAAAGAGTATTTAAGTGAGATTGTTAAGAATCCATTTACAGGCGAATGGGCTAAAGAGGTGGCCGAACACCTAATAAAAACTGGAGAGGAAAAGGGTGGCACGTAAAGTCAAAAAAACAGCAAATTCACTTTCATATTCTATACAGAAGCTTTACACAAAAATATCAACAGCCAAACCCTCAACATTCGCCATCGCAGTTATCGCCATGGCTGTCGCGGTTTTCCTCTACGGTGGCGGACTACACCTAATTATTGTGAAGCCACTTCCAGCCGTCTACTATGGCGGGCGTTTCCTCTTCGTTTATCCGCAGCTATCTGAGCAGTGGGTTTCAGACAGCCTCATCGCAATGATTCTATTTGCCATGGGCGTTGCAGGCGCCATATTCATTTACCAGAGCACGAAATACGCTTACAAGCCGAGACAAGCATACCTAACATTTATGATAGGCGCCATTCTGCTGTTTGTGGCGTATATCTCGTTAGAAGCTGTGCTGCACTATTGGAAGGGCGTATAATCGCTTTTTCACCATGGGCTGCTTTTCAATCCAAGCTTGTAAGCCGCAAAATTTGTTACCATGTGCAATGGCGGCGTTATAATAAGCACAGCCAACATAAGCTCAAAGGATAAAACCCCTAACGGAATAGAGAAAATCAAAGCTCCTATCACGAAGTCCACCTGGTCCACTATGGGTAAAAGACCGCCTGGCGGTATCCCCAATCTCCTTTTTACAAAGGCTCCTGCCAAATCGCCGAGGAGGGCTCCTAAGGAAATTAGGAAGCCAAAATAACCTATGCTGTGGTATTCTTGGAAGATTGCAGCTTCTGCGAAGCCAGCTACTGTTCCAACAATTAGCCCTGAGAAAAAGCCTCTGAAGGTTTTGTTTTTCCCGAATATTGGTTTTCCATCGAAAAATTTTCTTCCCAAGTCTAGGGGTAAGCCTCCGCCGGCAAGCACTGGTATGGCATTTGCGCAGTATGCTGGAAATATGAACTTTATGGCTTGTGCAACCAACTCCAAGATTGTGTTCATCCTTTAACCTTCATACTCTTGTGGGAGCTCCCACAGTCCCTTTTCACTTATTTTTACATGGCATGAAAATGGTTGAGCCATTTTTGCCTTTTTCTCTAAGGTTATCCTAACAACCTTCGGATTTTCTGTCGGTTTCATTGCAACTATCGTGTTTGCCCAAAACTTTAACACCCTTGTGGCGACCGGCTCAACGTCTACATAGGCTTCGTTAAACACGCTTCTAACCTGGCTTAGGACGAGAACCGCGACCTTCAGTGTTTTGGCAGTTTGTGCCAGCAAAGCCATCTGCCTATTAAGTTCACGGTTAAGCTCAAATGTTCTTTCCGGGTTCTCTGCTATTTCCATGCGGTACAGAAACGTTGCGGTGTCTACGACAACAAGTCCGAAGCCCTTAGCTATATAGTTGGTTAGCTGGTCTATGACGAGTGCTTGTTCCTTGAAACTTTTCGGTCTTGCCAGAACTATGAGCCCCGCCACTTTTTCAATGTTTTCTGATGCAATTTGTGAAAGTCTCCTTGCGGAAAATGTGCCATCACAGTCCACGAAAAACGTTTTGTATCCTTTTTTGGCGCAGTTCACTGCACATTGAATTGCCAAAGTTGTTTTTGCTGTTTCAGCTTCCCCATATACTAAGCTGACCTCGCCTATGGAGAAGCCGCCTTCAAGGGCTTCGTCAAGCATTTTGCAGCTTGTTGGTATCTTCTGTAACAATGGCATGCACATCAATAGATATAAGGTGCGAAATAATAACTTGTTGTTGAGAAGGAACTAGCCTAGGAAGGTTGTATGAAAGCGAAAGTGGCGGTGGCAACAGTTTCGGGGAAAGCCTACTACCTAATAGTTAATGAATTGAAGAAAGCCGATGTGCCTTTCATAAGCCTAACACCATACGAGCCCATACCGTTAGAGATAAAAGTTGTAATAACAACCGAGAAGGAGTGTTCCCTCATAAACCACGAAAACGTCCTAGTTTTTAAGGATGGAATGGACTTGCAAGCTCTGGTAAATCAGACGCTACAACGTATCGAGGGAAAAGGCTCCTATGAGCAGATAGTTATAGGCGTTGACCCCGGCGAAGTTTTAGGCTTGGCTGTTCTGGCTGATGGAAAGGTTATTAGGACTGGAAACTGTTTTGGCATAAATGAAACGCTGGATGAAATAGAGAATATAGTAAACAGCCTTAAGGATATTAAGGTGTCTATGATTGCCGTTAAAGTTGGTGATGGCATACTTGGGTATAAGGAGAGGCTGTTAAAAGCCCTTGATAGGAAACTGCCCGCAAACATAGTGTTGGAAAGCGTCAGCGAGGCTGGAACAGACCGTTATATAAGCGATTCAAAGCATAGGAGAGGTTTAAGGGATATAGTTTCAGCCATAAAAATTGCTAGAAGAAACGGGCAAGTTTACGCTAGGAGAGAAAAATAATGGACATAAACGTTGCAGATGGAAAAACCCTCCTCGTCGATGGACCAGCATCTGTTATGCTGGCTTCGGGCAAGGCTGAGGTTTTCGGTTATACGCTGAGGAACATGGAGAAGGTCGTAATAAGAGACGGGAAGAGAATGCCCTTCTTCGTAATGGAACCAGCAACTTTCAATGTTTCGCTTGGCGAGAATGCAAATGTGGAGGAGGTTGGCGGAAACACAATTCCACCATCATGGGATAAAGCCTACGGGGAACTATCGGCAATTCAAACAAGACCAGCCATAGCCTTAGTGTTGGGAACAGTGGATTCTGGAAAAACTAGTTTCTGCACATATTTGGCGAATAGGCTGTTGAATGAGAAGCACAAGGTAGCCATTTTGGATGGAGATTTAGGACAGTCTGACATTGGTCCTCCATGCACTTTGGCTTACGCCTTTGTGCCACGGCATATCACAGACCTCTTCAACCTAGAGGCGAAAAATGCCTTCTTTGTGGGTGTGACATCACCAAGCAAAGCCATAGAAAAAGTAATTAACGGATTGGCTTTGCTGGAGAGTGAAATTTTGGAAGGTAATCCAGACTTTGTTATTGTTAATACAGATGGCTGGGTTGAGGGGGAAGACGCAGTAAACTATAAGGTTCAGCTTATCGAAAAAATTGGCCCAAGCATACTCTACTGCATACAACAAGACGAAAAGCTTAAACCCCTTTTAGAGGCTGTTAAAGGCTTCAAAACAGTAATTATTGATTCTCCTCAAACCATAAAACAGAGAAGCAGAGAAAAGCGCAGAAGCCTCCGGGAACTAGGCTACATAAAATATCTAAAAAATTCAAAGGTGCAATCCATACCAATGAGTTGGCTTAAAATTGAAAGCGAAGAGTTTTTGGTTCCTGGCAAAAACTTTCTGGATAGAAGGCGGGAAATGGAAATTTACGATTTGTTGGGAATGAAACCCCTATACATGGTTGAGTTAAAGGACAAGGTTTACGTGGTTATTGGCAGAAATCGATGGATAAACCCTGAAAACATAAAAGGGGCTGAAGAAACCCTCGGCAAAAAGGTTGTGGTCGCATTTAAGGGTGATGAGAAGGGTTTGCTCCTAGCCTTACACAACGATGAAGGTAAGTTTCTCGGAGTAGGCGTTTTACGGGAAATTGACTACAGAAGAAAGGTTGTAAAAATCTTCACGCCAGTTTCCAATGGCATATCAACCGTCATCTTCGGAAGGGTGAGGCTGGACGAAAATCTGAAAGAAGTTGCGCCTCCAATAATAGAGGAAAGCGCCAAACCACTGTAGGTCACTCCGCTCTGGATGGGCATAACGTATTAACTGGACATGACATGCATAGGGGTTTTCTGGCTTTGCAGTGCTTTCTACCCAATAAGATCAGGAGTATATGGACCTCCAAATAGTCTTCTGGCTTGTATAATCGTTGTAGGGCTTCGCGGACACTTTCATAATTTCCATTGGCGGGTGCAAGTCCAAGCCTCTTGGAAACACGGTTCACGTGCGTGTCTACCGGTATTGTTGGCTTATTTGCTGAGAAAAGCAGTAAAACATCAGCGGTTTTCGGACCGACACCTGGAAGCCGCATAAGCGCTTCTCTTGCCTTTTCAAAGGGTAAAGCCAAAATCGTCTCAAGTTTTCCGCCGAATTTTTCAATTATTATCCTTGAGACTTGCTTTATTGTTCTCGCCTTGTTCCGGTAAAGTCCGGCAACTTTTAGGCACTCCTCAATTTTGCCTATTTCAGCGTTTGCCAATGCCCCCGGAGTTATTGGAAATGCCTCTAAGAGTTTTTCAAAGGCTTTTTCCGTGTTCTTGTCAGATGTGTTCTGGGAAATTATCGTTATGATTAGGGTTTCGAATGGATTGTGGTCTGCAGAAACCCATCTTGGCAACGTGAAATTTTTCCGTAGGATTCGAAGAATTTCTTCCGTTCTTTTCTCGTTCATTTTCGCCTTCCTTTTTGAAAGTAATAAATAGTCAATGTGTAGAAGCTATAAATAAACATCGGAGAATCTAAGATGGAGCGAGCCGAAGTTATTAAAGACGAGCTGGTTGAGCAGAACATCCATTTTCTCGCCGTTTACCTTGAAACAAAAAACTCCTGCCTGATACTTTTAAGCGAGAATGAGGATAGGCTTGGAACGCTAGCCATAGCCATTCCAAAACCACCAGATACTCCTGGACTGCCGTCATCGTCTGTGATTCTGGGCAATAGAAACATTATTTCCGCTCGCATGTTCGCCGAATATTTGGCTTCAAAAAAGGGCAAAATAGCCATAGTTTCAGTCTACTTGGAGAGGATGGACGAGATGCAGGCGCAAACCATCTTGAAGCGACTCATTGAGAGGGTTACCCTAACAGAGCCAAAAGTAGAAGATTTAGAAAGCCAAGAGGGAAGCCTAACATGAGCCTAAGAGCTTTTCTGGCGCAGATGGAGGAAAAGGGCGGAATACTGCACATAAAAGACGAGGTTTCCACAAACTTTGAAATCTCCTACGTCATGAAAGCCTTCGACAACAAAGGTCCAATTCTCATGTTTGAAAATGTTGAGGGCGGCAAAACCAAGATTGTGGCAAATGTTTGTGGAACGAGGAACCGCATTTGTGAAGCCTTAGGCGTTGAATCTGAAGGGCTTTATCAGAAACTTTTGGAGGCTTGGCGCAACCCGCAAAAGCCAAGAATTGTCGAATATGGCGCTGTTAAAGAGGTTGTTGAAGAACCAGACTTGCTGCGAATTCCAATTTTAACTCATTTTGAGAGGGATGCTGGTCCATACATAACTTCTGCTGTTGTTCATGCGAAAAGCCTCGATGGAACCGTTGAGAACGTGTCTATCCACCGTTTACAGCTTTTAGACGAGAAGCATTTAGCAATACGCTTGGTTCCTAGGCATCTCTATAAGTTGTGGCAGATGGCTAAGGAGGCAGAGGTTGACTTGGATGTGGCAATATCTATTGGTGTTCATCCAGCGGTTATGCTGGCGGCTTCCTCACCCGTGCCATTTGGAGTAAACGAGTTTGATGTGGCGAACACACTGTTAGGTGGAAAACTTGAGCTTGTAAAGTGTAAGTATGTGGATGCTTGCGCCCCAGCAGATGCAGAACTTGTCTTGGAAGGAAGAATTTCAGCTTCAAGGGAAGTTCCGGAAGGACCACTTGTGGACATTACTGGGACATATGACATTGAGCGTAAACAACCCGTCGTTGAAATTGTGAGCGTAATGCACCGTCGAGACTACATTTACCAGGCGCTTTTACCTTCTGGGGCGGAGCATAGGCTTTTGATGGGGCTTCCTCATGAGGCCTCAATTTATGAGGCTGTTTCTAAAGTTGTGGCCAAGGTTAAGGCTGTAAACCTTTCTGTTGGCGGTGGCGGGTGGCTCCACGCAGTAATATCTATCGAAAAGCAACTTGACGGTGATGGAAAAAATGCTTTATTGGCTGCTTTTGCGGCTCATCCAAGCCTTAAACACGCTGTTGTTGTGGACTCCGACATTGACGTGTTCAACATGGCTGATGTTGAATGGGCTGTTGCCACACGTTTCCAAGCATCAGAAGACCTGCTCATAATAGAGAACGCCAGAGGCTCAACGCTGGACTCTTCGGCGAATCAGGAAACAGGTTTAACGTCAAAAATGGGTTTGGACGCCACAAAACCATTAGCGAAGCCTAGAGATAAATTTGAAAGGGCGCGGATACCAGCGAGTAAGCGTGTTGAGGAGTTAACGCGGAAGCTGCTTGGACGCTAAAGTGTCTGTTTGCCAACGCATCAAATTATATATGTGGGTTTCCGCATAGGAAAACCGGTGACGTTGTGGAAAACGAGGAAGAGCCAAGAAAAGAGGAAAGTCCCCTTTCCCTTAAAGTTGAAGACGTCATGATTAGAGAGGTCATAACCATAGACGAAGAATCAACAGTTAGAGAGGCAGCTGAGGTCATGAACAAGTTTGAGATTGGCTGCCTAATAGCTGTTCGGAAGGGAAAAGCCGTTGGAATAATAACCGAAAGGGATCTTCTGAAAAGGGTTGTCGCCGAAGCCAAAGATGTAAACAAAACAAAAGTTAAGGACATAATGTCAAGTCCACTGGTTGTTGTAGAGCCAAACATGGAACTGGAAGAAGCGGTAAAACTCATGTTTCAAATGAAAATTAAGAAGCTCCCAGTGGTTGATGGAAAACGCCTCGTGGGACTTGTAACTTTAACGGATATAGCCCGTTTCCAACCTCAAATGATAAAAATTCTTAAGCAGCTTGCTATGAGGCAAGCGGCACCAAAAAGCATGAAAAAAGTTATAGACTACTACGTAGTATAATTTTGGCTTACGTTTCTATATTTTCGACTAATGCTGGTTATTGCACAATGGCTATTTTAAATTTGTGAAAAAGGGCAATTCTAGTTATTTTCATCCGCTGTTCCCTTCGAATGTGTTTAAATAAGTTTAAGGTCACTTGATAAAGCGGCGAAAATGGCTGAGGCACAATGAAGAAGACTTTGGTTTTCAAGGTTAACCCAGAAAACCCGGAAATTGAGGTTATACGCAAAGCTGCCAACATCATTAGAAATGGCGGTTTAGTGGCGTTTCCAACAGAAACCGTATATGGCTTAGGAGCAGACGCACTAAACGCTAAGGCTGTTCTGGCACTTTTTAGGGCTAAAAAGCGACCGCTTGACAACCCCCCAATAGTTCACGTTGGAAAATTTGAAGACGTTCAAAGACTTGTGAGAGAAGTTCCAGCTAAAGCTGAAATTTTAATGAAAACTTTTTGGCCTGGCCCATTAACGATGGTTTTTAGGCGTTCCAATATTGTGCCAGACGTGACTGTGGCTGGTTTGGACACTATAGCGGTTAGGATGCCAAGACATAACGTGGCATTAGCCCTAATCAGAGAGGGCGACTGTCCCATCGCTGCTCCAAGTGCCAATCTTGCTGGTAGGCCGAGTCCCACGACAGCTGAGCATGTTCTTGAAGACCTTGATGGGCGGATAGACGCTATTTTAGATGCTGGTCCAACCAAAATTGGTGTGGAGTCCACTGTTTTAGACATAACTGTTGACCCACCACAGATACTTCGCCCTGGAGGTACGCCCCGCGAAGCGTTGGAGGCTGTTCTTGGAAAGGTTGAGCTGCATCCGGTTGCCGTTGCGGAGAAAAGGTTACCTGTTGAAAAGGCGCGTTCGCCGGGGATGAAGCATAGGCATTATGCTCCAAAGGCGAAATTAGTTGTTGTTGAAGGCGAGCTTTCAGCCACCGTTAAGAAGGTTATGGAGCTGGTAAACCGTTATAGAGGGCAGAATCTGAAGGTCGGCGTTCTTGCTACCGACGAGACTGCCGGTTTCTATAGGGCTGATGTTGTAAAGTCTCTTGGGAGCAGAAATCAGCTGGACGTGGTTGCGAAGAACCTTTTTAGGATTTTAAGGGAGTTCGACGCTGAAGGCGTAGCCATAATCATTGCTGAGGGTGTGCCTACCAAGGGGCTGGGCTTGGCTGTTATGAATAGGCTTAGGAAAGCTTCTGGCTATAGGATTGTTAAGGCAAACGTTTTAGAAAAATTTATATAGAAGCAATTTTTCGTGTGATTTTGCTGCTTCAAAATAAAGCTGTTAGCTGAAAAGGGATAAGGGGGTGATGGTTGATGGCGGCCATACCCTCTGGGACGGTCCCAGTTTTGGTGTTGAAGGAAGGAACGGGGAGAACCACTGGAAGGGAAGCTCAGAGAAACAACATTATGGCAGCTAAGATAATAGCTGAGCTTGTTAAAACCACTTTGGGACCGAAGGGCATGGATAAGATGCTTGTCAGCAGCTTCGGAGACGTCACAATAACCAATGATGGCGCAACAATATTGAAGGAGATTGACGTTCAGCATCCAGCAGCTAAAATGCTTGTTGAAGTTGCTAAGGCCCAGGACAATGAAGTCGGAGATGGGACCACAACGGCTGCAGTTTTGGCTGGCGAATTGCTTGCAAAAGCTGAAGAGCTCCTAGACCAGAACATTCATCCAACGATGATGATTGAGGGTTTCAAGAAAGCCAGCGAGAAAGCTCGCGAAGTTTTAGAGAAGATGGCGATGCCGGTGAGCATAAATGATGAAAAGAGGCTTATGGATGTTGCAATAACTTCGATGGGCAGTAAGGGCATAGCCGCAGCGAAAGAGCACTTTGCAAAGCTTGCTGTTGAAGCTGTAAAGCAGGTGGCCGAAGAAAAGGATGGGAAGCTCAAGGCTGACATTGACCTAATCAAGATTTTGAAGAAGCACGGCAAAAGCCTTGAAGAAACAGAACTTGTCAAGGGAATGGTTATCGACAAGGAAGTGGCTCATCCGCAGATGCCCAAAATAGTCCACAACGCGAAGATTGCACTGTTAAACGCCAAGCTGGAGATTGAGAAGACGGAGTTTGATGCTAAAATTAACATTGAAAGCCCAGAGCAGATGAAGCTCTTTTTGGACGAGGAGGAGCGCATGCTTCGTGAAATGGTGGACAAGATTGCGGAGGCAGGTGCCAACGTAGTTTTCTGCGAGAAGGGTATAGATGATGTGGCGCTGCACTTTTTGGCGAAGAAGGGCATATTGGCAGTTAAAAACTTGAGCAGCAGTGACATGGAGAAGTTGGCGAGGGCAACTGGCGGCAAAATAGTTGCCAGCGTGAAAGACCTAACGTCAGAAGTGCTTGGCGAGGCGAAACTTGTAGAGGAGGTCAAGATAGGCGAAGACAAACTGGTTTACATACGGGAGTGCAAGAACCCGAAGGCTGTCACAATAGTGGTTAGGGGTGGAACAGAACATGTGGTCGACGAGGCTGAACGCTCACTTCACGACGCGTTGTGTGTTGTCAGAAACGCCATTGAAGACGGAAAAATAGTGCCTGGAGGCGGTGCACCAGAAGCTGAGGTTGCCAAACAGCTCAGAGACTACGCCGTAAAAGTTGGCGGACGCGAACAACTAGCCATAGAGGCATTTGCAGACGCTGTTGAGGCTATACCGCTGACTTTGGCTGAAAACGCTGGCTTAGACCCTGTTGACATAATGGTTGCTTTAAGGGCTAAACATGAAAGCGCGGCAACACCATCCTATGGTGTTGACGTCTTCACTGGCAAGATTAAAGACATGTTGGAGCTGAACGTTGTGGAACCATTGCGGGTCAAGCTTCAAGTTATCAAGTCAGCTACTGAAGCAGCCAACATGATACTGAAGATTGACGATGTCATCGCATCGAAGGGCGTCGAGAAGGAGAAGGAAAAGGAGAAAGAGAAGCCTAAAGAAACATCAGAGTTCGAGTAAGCTTAAACCTTCTTCTCAATTTTATTTTTCTGTCCAGAGTTCTCTGAAAGCGTCAGTCCATAGTAGACTTTCTGAAGACGCTGGATCCATAACATCCTTCCATTTGCGTTCTATTCTTCTCCATTCGCCGTCTTCCTTAATCTTTTTGAAAAATTCCTCCATGTCATGTAGGCTTGCAAACTCTGTTACTAGGACAAATTTTCCGGGTGGTTTTCCACCTATGCTTTGTCTGAAGCAGCGCAGCGACTTAACAAGCTTGAAGGCTTCTGAGTGCTTGGTCCCATACTGAAGGATTTGCCTTACAACATCCTCGTTTTCCGCTTCCTTACCTTTAATAACAGTCCACATATCCAGCAGAAAAAACGCCATAAAACTCCTCTCTAATGCTCATTTTAGCATGGGCATTTTTATGCCCTTTTCTTTGGCTATTTTCTTAGCTTTTTCATATCCTGCATCCGCGTGCCTCACTATGGCGGTTCCAGGGTCTGTTGTTAGCACTGTGACTACGCGTTTCTCAGCCTCTTTTGTGCCGTCAGCTACAAGGCACATGCCGGCATGGATGCTGTAGCCTATGCCAACGCCTCCACCGTGGTGGACGCTTACCCATGTGGCGCCTGCAACAGCATTCAGCAGCGCGTTAAGTATGGGCCAGTCTGCCACTGCGTCGCTTCCGTCTATCATGCCTTCTGTTTCGCGGTTTGGCGATGCAACGCTTCCCCCGTCCAAGTGGTCTCTTCCAATCCATATGGGTCCTGAAAGCCTCCCGCTTGCCACCATGTCGTTCATCATTTTTCCGAAGCGGGCTCTCTCGCCGAAACCTAACCAGCAGACGCGGGCTGGCAATCCTTGAAATTTGACTTGTTCTTTTGCCTTCTGTATCCATCTGCAAAGCTCCTTATTGTAGGAGAACTCCTTCAAAATCGCATTGTCCAGCGTGTATATGTCTTCAGCACTTCCAACAAGGGATGTCCAGCGGAATGGTCCTCGACCTTCGCAGAACATCGGCCTAATATATCGTTGAACGAAGCCTGGATAGGCGAAAGCATCTTTGAATCCAGCGTTATAGGCTTGCTGGCGAAGGTTGTTGCCATACTCGAAGGTTATAGCGCCCTTCCCCATCATTTTAACCATTGCTTCAACCTGGGTGCGCATGCTTCTGCTGGCTCTTCGCAGATACTCTTCAGGGTCGTTTTTGCGGAGTTCGTCAGCTTCCTCCTTTGAAAGCCCAGCGGGGTAATAGCCGTTTAACGGGTCGTGGGCGCTTGTCTGGTCTGTTAACACGTCTGGTTTTACGCCCCGCTTTAATAGTTCTGGGTGCACTTCAGCCGCGTTTCCAAGCAAGCCTATGCTCCTCGAGATGCCTTCGCGTTTTGCTTCTAAAGCCATTTTTAAGGCTTCGTCTAAATCGTCTGTCCAAGTCTCCAAATAACCGTGTCTTATGCGTCTGTCAATGGCGCGTTTGTCTATTTCCACAACAAGCGCGACGCCATCATTCATTGTCACGGCTAGGGGTTGGGCTCCTCCCATCTCACCTAAACCAGCCGTTAAGACTAGTCTTCCGCGGAGGGTTCCGCCGAAGTGTTCGCGTGCCACCGCCGCCAAGGTTTCATATGTGCCTTGAAGAATGCCCTGTGTGCCAATGTAAGCCCATGAGCCTGCAGTCATCTGCCCAAACATGATTAAGCCCTTTTGTTCAAGCTCGTAGAAGTAGTCCCACGTCGCCCACTTTGGCACAAGCATAGCGTTTACTATTAGGGCTCTAGGCGCCCACTCATGGGTTTTGAAGACGGCTACTGGCTTGCCGCTTTGGACGAGCATTGTTTCGTCCGGCTCAAGTTCTATGAGGGTTTCAACAATTTTTTCGAAGCACTCCCAGTTCCGCGCCGCCTTTCCAGTGCCGCCATAAACAATCAGCCTTTCAGGGTCTTTAGCCACTTCAGGGTCGACGACGTTGAAGAGCATTCGCAGGATGCCTTCAATCTGCCAGTTCTTGCAGTGCAGTTCATGTCCAGTTAAACATTTTATGGGTCTTTCCAGCTTTAACAAAGGGTTTTCACCCTCAGACAAGGAATAATTTGGTTGGAGGTTATTCTAATTCTTTGCTGAAAAGCTTAACCGCCTCGGCAATGCCAGTCTCTTCGTCAACGACTGTTCTGCCGTTCTTTATTACTTTGTCCACCAAGTTTACGCCGAAGCGGTAGCCGAGGAAAACATGGTTTGGCGCATTCAAAATGACGATATCCGCCTTCTTACCAGCTTCCAAGCTGCCAACCTCGTTGGCTCTTCCAATGGCGTGAGCCGCATTAATAGTGGCTGCTGTTATGGCTTCGGCTGGCATCATCCTCATGAAGTGGCATGCGAAGGCTATGACAAGCTGCTGGTTTTCAATCCAGCAGCTCGGATTAAAATCCGTGCCCAAAGCCACTGGAACACCATAATCAATCATCTTCCGCGCATCGGCAAAACGACTAGCCATAAGGCTGAAGGCTGCCGCTGGAAGCAAAACCGCAATTGCTCCCTTTTCAGCCATAGCCCTAAGCCCAGCATCAGAAGCGAAAAGTAAGTGCTCGGCTGAAATTGCCCCCAAGCTGGCTGCAAGTTCAGCCCCGCCCAACTGGCTCATTTCATCCGCGTGTACCTTAAGCCTTAAACCATAGTTTTTGGCTGCTATGAGAATTTTTCTGCTCTGTTCCAAATTGAAGACGCCTTTTTCGCAAAAAACATCGCAAAACTCCGCCAGCTTTCTCTCGACAACTGCCGGAATCATTTCTTCGACAACTAAGTTTACGTACTGTTCAGGATTGTTTGTGTATTCGGCTGGGATGGCGTGAGCACCCATAAAAGTGGGGACAACATCAGCTGCATGAAGCTGGTTTAAACGCTTAATAACCTCCAAAATTTTCAGCTCATCCCTTGTTGTTAAGCCATATCCACTTTTTGCCTCTACCGTTGTTGTGCCATACCTCAGCATGACATCCAAAGTGTTTACGCCAAAACCGAGAAGTTCGTCTAGGCTGGCTTTTCTGGTTTCCCTAACGGTTTTAAGTATGCCCCCGCCAGCCTTTAAAATCTCCATGTAAGAGGTGCCTTCAATCCTCATTTGAAACTCGTCTTCCCTTGAGCCGGCAAACACCAGATGCGTATGAGGGTCAACAAAGCCCGGCAGAACAGTTTTTCCGCTGGCGTTCACTATGTTTTCTGTTCTAAAGTTCTTCCTTATTTCCGGGGTTTTTCCGACAGCTAATATTTTGCCGTCTTTTATGGCCACACATCCATTCTTGATTATTCCAAGCTCCCGCATACGTTTGCCAGTTCTAGGCTTCTCGTTGCCGCCAGCTAAGGTCACAAGCTCACTGGCATTGACAATTAGCGTGTCCACCCTTTCCTTTGCGGCGGCTTTGCCAGTTCTGGCTTTACTCAAATTTTCCTCCCTTCTCAATGGCACTTTGAACGGCTATTTCTAACACTCTGTTAACGGTTAGGTTGTCGATTTTCAGATAGTATGAGGCTATGTCGACAATCGTCTTTAAAGGTGCCATTCCACAGAACTCCGAGCCTATAACTGGCACGTTGTAACGTTCAGCCTCCACCTTTAAAAGTTCAAAAACTCTGTATAGGGGTGTCGCCTCAAAATCACTTATGCTCATGCCAATCTGTGTTATGTTCTTTTCTGGGATGTAGGCTGCCATAGCCTTAACATTTGCAAGCCCACCCTTCTTTGAGTGCAAAGCCTTCGCAATCTTCTTTGCAACTTTCAAGTCTGGTGTTCCAAGGTTGACGTTGAATCCAGCCATAACCTTTCTGGCGCCTGTTATTGTGGCTCCAGCCGTTGGATGGGGCTTAGCTGGACCGAAGTCTGGTTTGCGCTCTGGTTTCGTCATCATTTCCGCCAGCCTCTCATACTCGCCTTCGCGTATCCAGTCCAAGTCCTTTCTTTCTGGTTTTGTGGCAGCCTCACCGTAAAGGTAAACTGGCACGCCGTGTTCTTGGGCTAGTGTTCTGCCAAACTTTCTTGCAAGTCTTATGCAGTATTCCATAGTTACATTTTTTATCGGTATGAATGGGACAACGTCCACCGCGCCTATTCTAGGATGCTGCCCCTTATGGGTTCGCATGTCAATAAGTTCCAAAGCCTTAAAAGCCATTTTTAAAATAGCTTCAAGAACGGAACGCTTGTCCCCCACAAAGGAGACCACAAGCCTATTATAATAATTGTCAAAGGTGCAGTCAAGCAAAAACGCCTTTTTTGTCGTTTTAAGCTCGTTGAGTATTTGCTCAACAACCTTTGGGTCTGAGGTGCTAAAATTCGGAACGCATTCAATGATTTCCCTCAAAGATTTTCACCGCCCTCCCCCTTCTATCACAGCCACAACCTAATTAAAGTTATCAGCAGACTCTGCAATTTTTAGAAAAGCTAAAATCGGCTTTAAATCCAAACTCTTAAGCGCCCCACGCAAAGCACGGTGAAAAGCTTGACAAGACAAGAGCTTGAATTCGAAGCGCCAACATGGAACCAAATATACAAAATGCTCATAAAAATAACAGAGAAAATAAGGAAAGACTGTTTTAAACCAGACATAATCGTGGGCGTTTCCCGTGGCGGATGGCCACCAGCAAGAGTCCTGTCAGACCTTCTGGAAAACCCAAACCTCGCCAATGTTAAGGTTGAATTTTATGTTAGTGTGGCTGAAACAAAGGGTGAGCCAACACTAACGCAGCCAGTTTCCGTTAATGTAGCCGGGAAAAAGGTGCTGGTTGTGGATGAGGTGGCGGACACTGGCAAAAGCCTCCAACTCATAAAGCAGCATCTGCAAAAAGAAGGCGCCGTCGAGGTTAAGATTGCCGCTGTTTACCTTAAACCATGGAGCATAATAAAGCCAGACTATTATGCTAGGGAAACAAGTCGCTGGATAGTCTTCCCATGGGAAATAAAAGAGACAATAAGAAAGATGGTTAAAAAATACGTGGAGCAAGGCAAGCCTGTTGAAAAGGAAATGGAGAAACTAGTGAGGGCTGGCTTGTCTAGAAGGCTTGTTAAACGTTTTCTGAAGGAAATCCGCGGGGAAGAAGGGGCTTGCTGAAATACATTGAAGAGTTTGGCAGGTATGTGGCTTTTGCTGGATTCAGAAACGTGGAAATAGCCGATGTTGAAGGATTTCTCGAAACTGTTAGAAAATGTTTAGCCAGAAATGTGGAAGCCCAGTTCTTCGATGCTGGGCTTGTGGCTACTTGGCAGCACTTGTATTTTGCGGCTTTAAACGCCCTAAACGCCTTCAAAAACGGCTTGAACATTTCAAAAAGCCTAGCTGTGGAGACATTGCTTTATGCTTCTGCTCAGAGTCAAATTCGAAAGGCTATGGAGCTTATGGGAATAAAGCCCAATTCAGAAGCAATAGCGGTTCTCGTTTTGGGAGAAAAAGCAAGTGATGTGGAAGCGGCGTTAAAGGCAATGTCCGAAATTGTTGGTGGACAGCGTGACGATGCTGTTTTGGGGGTTTCACGGGAGAAAATCAACGCTATTCGAAAAGCCTTCGACATCTCAGACGTGGAGCTTGAGGCTGTTATGAGGGGAAACGATTTAGAACAAGCTTTGGTCAATCTTGTTATTGAGCGTGTGGCACTTTTGGCAACAGAACGCTGAACGCTAAAGCACCTTCTCCTTAACAACCGATAAGATGTCTTCTGGCTTGATTACTGAAATTCCAGTCAAGCCGCCAATAACCTCTATTAGGAGGATTTTGTCAGGCTTGTTTAAGTCCACTTTTCGTTCAATGTTGGCTGCCGCCGCCTCAATAATGTCTCTTGTGGATGTTTCTGTGAAACGCTTCTCCACAGTTATCCGGAAAGTTTCGTCTTTTCCTATCTTTGAGCTTAATTCTGTGGCTGCCCGCTGGATTTCTCCGAGGTCTGTTCGGATAACCTTCTCTATGGGAATTATGCGCAGCGTATAGCGGAATTCGTAGGGTCGCTCTCGGAGAATCTGCCTAAACTTCTCAATAACCTCGAAGGGGTTAAAGGCCGTCTTCGCGGCAATCAATCCAGCCACCCCAGTCTTGTCCACAACTGGCGCAGAGTCGCCAATCTCGCCTAGCAAATACCAAAGTTCAGAACAAGCCTCATCCTCGTTTCCTCTTGATGTTGTGGCTAGAAGGTTGAAGTCTCTAAGCACCAGACCACCCGCCATAAGATTGGTCAGTGCAGGTTAGTTGGCTTTTCACAGCTTTGAAGGGCTCCTAGCCGTCGCCTCACATCATCCCAAACTATTATGGGTGAATTCAAGCGATTTAAGGGTTTCTAGCCATCTAATATTTGATGCTTAAGTATAGGAGGATTATGAGAGCCGCGAAAGTGAATAAGTCCGGGAGCAGTGCGAATGGTCCCAAACCGAACAGTCTAAAACCGAAAGCCCTTATCACTATTGGATTTGACGTCAAAGCATAAAGAAGTAGGGTTGCTGAAAATATTATGAGCCCTATTGTAAATTCTGAATGGGTCTTTCTGTATATGTCGACATACACGAATACTAGAAAGACTAAAATGATTATGTTTATTGTGGAGATAATAGTTTTCGTCGTGTAGAAAAATTCTATGTCCCATGGAATGTAAGGAGGACGTTCTGGCGGCTGCCATGGGAACCTTGGATACCAGAAGGTTGAGGTTGCCCATATAGCGGCTAATATGGCGGCAACTATTAAGATGAGTAGAAGCACTAGTAGTAGCCAAGTTCTCGGATTTCGGTTCATTTCATGCTTCATTTGTTTTGCCTCCTTTTCTATTTTTTCCAAACTTTCTTCAAAATCTCCTCAAACAAGGCGTAGTTCTCCTCCATAATTGGAGATAGGAAGTATGTTTTACCGTACTCTTCACCCGCGGACACTATAAGCCTGTTTTTCTCAAGAACCTCAAGGTGATGCCTTATAGTTCTATAATCCATTTTAAGCAGGTTCGCTAGCTGGTTCGCGTTTTGCGGGGCCTCCTTTAAGGCTTGGATTATCTTTGCTCTTGTCAAGCCCCCTCGGGTGCCAGCTATCAACCAGCCGAGTAGATATTTGAGGGGGCGAGCACTAGTGGACATTTGTTTTGCTCCTGAACAGCTGACCTTATTTTTATTTGGTCTATGGTTAAAAGGTATTTTCTCACATTATGGTATTATTTTGGTTTAATTCTGAAAAATCCTTTAATAAACTGCAGCTTCACGTGTTTTGGTGCGCGCACCTTAACATGTGAATGGGGGGTGGTTTGAAAATAGACAAGAAGAAAGCGTTAATCTTGCTATCAACTGTTGTTGTGGCGGTAGTCATAGGCGGTATAGCGTTAAACGCTTATTCAGCCACCGCAAATGCCTGTACAACAGTTAATAACGAAGATGTTCAAAGCTGGCATGGCTGGAAAGGCTTTGGTTTTATGGGATGGGCTAACGGCAACATCACGGTTGAAAAGCCTTTTATGCATCGCGGATGGATGCGTGGGCGTGGTTCCTGTGGGTTCATCGAGGTTAGCGAAGAGTATAAGGAAAACGTGATTAACATAGCTAAAAACGACACTAATGTGCAGAATCTTCTAAACGAAGGATACAATATTACGGGCGTTAAGCCAATAATCAAAACCGTTGTTGAAAGAGATGGCACGGTTGTAACGAAGGCGACGACCGCCATTGTAATGCTGGAGAAAGATACAACTGGGCGGGCAATGGTTTGGGTGGACCTTGAGCAGGGAAAGGTCGCAAAAATAGCTATCTTAACACTAACGATAATTGAAAAGCCTTAGAAGCGCATAGCAGACCGAAAGAATCATTCTTCTCTCCCATTTTTTATTTTTAAAATTCGGCTTTTTCATGTTGTAATTATGGCGACATTTTGGTATAATTTTGGAAAACCCTCATATTAGGCGCGGTTTTTCGCTTCAACAAAGCTTTAAAAGGGTGAACGGTGAAGGCTTTGGGCGCACTGTCAAGGGCTTTGAAAAATATTTCAAGAAGAAAAGTTCGAACGTTCTTGGTTGTTGTGGCTTTAGGCTTTTCCATTGCAATTATGGTTTCATTACCTGCGGGCATTATGGCAAATCAGGAGTCCATGCAGAGAATAACTGAAAACTTCGCCAACACAATCACCACAATGCAGAAAGAAATTAACAAAACGGCAACACTGATAGAATGCAGCACCACTCCAAACCGTGGAATGCAGACCTTTAGACCAGGAGGCTTCTTCGGCGGGTTTAATCAAACTTTCGTGGACGAGACTATAATGGATGAAATACGTTCCATAGAGGGGGTAAAAGATGTTATACCCTTCCTTGAAAAATCCTCAAGTGAAAACATTTCAGAAACCATAAACACTCCATGGGGAAGCCGCACCGTTTATAGACCCGCATACACGATAATGGGCGTTTGCCTCAACGCAACCATAATTGCTAGCTATCCAATACTGCCAACAAACATAACTACTGGAGAAAACTTATCTGAAGGCGACAGCGGCTACATCCTCATAAGCTCAAACTTAACTAGCTACTTTGGAGTTGATGTCGGCGACACTGTAGAAATTGAAGGCGAACCTTTCATAGTGAAAGGGGTTTTTGAATCCTCAAGCCAGCCGAGAACTGTTTACATGAATATTTCAGACGCTCAAAGAGTTACGGGTCTAAATGGGAAAATAAGTAGGCTATACGTCTATGTGAGCGACGCTTCGTTTGCAACGCAAGTTGCCGACGTAATAAAGGCGATGTATCCTGAACTCTACGTAACGAGTTATCAAGACCGTTTGGAGAACTTGCAGCGTATGCAAGAAATGTATACACAGACGTTAAGCAATGCTGAATCTTCCATTGCGCAAGCGCAAGCAACGGCTACCCAAGTAATTATTGTTGCTGTTGCAGCTGCAACCCTCATCGTCTTTTTTGTGATGCTCTATTCGGTTCGTGAAAGAACAAGGGAAATTGGCATTTTGAAGGCTATAGGCTTCAGCAACTGGAACGTTATGAGCCAATTCATGCTTGAAGGCATGCTGATAGGCCTAATTGGAGGAGTAGCCGGAGTATTGATAGGAAGCATAGCTGCACCATTCTTCTCTTCATTTCTGCTTCCACAAATAAATCTGTTCGGCGGTGCGCAACGAATGCAACGCCCATTCCAAACACAATATCCGAACATTATTGGGACACAAAGCTACAGCGTAGCCACGTTGAGCCCGCAACTAATTTTGGCGGCTCTTTGTGCCGCCGCAGTTTTAGGCGCTTTAGGGAGCCTATACCCCGCTTGGAGGGCTTCAAGAATATCACCAATCGAGGCGTTGAGATATGAGTGAGCTCGTTTTAGAAACAGAAAAACTTGAAAAAATTTACAAGCTTGGAAGCCGAAGAATCCGCGCCCTTTCAGACATAAATCTGAAAGTGAAAAAGGGAGACTTCGTTTCCATAATGGGACCTTCCGGGTCCGGTAAGACCACTCTGCTCAACATTTTAGGCTGCCTTGACAGACCAACCAGCGGAAAAGTAATTCTTGACGGCGCAGATGTTACTTCATCGCCCGAAAAAGAGCTTTACAAGATTAGACGGTACAAGGTTGGCTTCGTCTTCCAAACCTTCAATTTACTTCCATACTTGAGTGCATTAGAAAACGTTGAGCTTCCAATTGAGGGGACGGGAAAATCAAAGGAGGAAATGCGAAAAAGGGCTCGGGAACTGTTAAGGCTTGTTGGCTTAACTGAAAGAGAAAACCATAAGCCATTTCGTTTAAGTGCTGGTGAACAGCAAAGAGTCGCTATTGCACGGGCTTTAGCGAATAACCCATCCATTGTTTTGGCAGACGAGCCTACAGGCAATTTGGACGCCAAAACAAAATATGAGATAGTTAGGCTTTTAGGCAGGCTAAACACCGAGCAAGGGACAACCATCGTGATGGTCACCCACGACGGCGCCATAGCATCACATGCGTGCAGAGTGCTTTTTCTCAGCGACGGAAAACTTTTGGCGAAAGAGAAAATGGGATTGGTGGCGAAGGAAAAACTTGTGTGTCCTGCATGCGGCAGAGAAGTCCAAGCAGACCACGCTTTCTGTCCTCATTGTGGTAAAAAACTGTAAAGAGGAGGTGATAACGGTGGATTATGCTCAAAAGTCTGGTGTAAAAAGATTTTCAGCAACCATCTTGGTTGTTATGGTCATAATGAGTCTTGTTGTAGGAGGTTTAGCGGGTTATTTGCTGGGCAGTTTACCAATGTCAGAAAAAATCAAAAATTTGGAAGATGAACTGTCAATTCTTAGACAGCAAACTTCCAATCTCCAAACCACACAGACAATTGTAAACAATACTTACATTCTCGGCGAAAACGTTTCGCTCTCAGATTTGTATGAAAAGGTTAAGGACTCCGTTGTTGTAGTTCGCGGAGTAACTGTGCAATACGACATTTTCGGCCGTCCATACTATACTCAAGTGCAAGGTTCAGGATTCGTCTATAACTTTTCCGGGCAAATGGTGACTATTACAAACTATCATGTGGTCCAGAGCGTGATTAATTTGACAGTGACGTTTATTAATGGGAATGGGTATGCAGCGACAGTCATCGGTTCAGACCCTTACGCGGACCTCGCCGTGCTTTCAGTTAATGCTCCTCAATATGAGTTTAAACCCCTTGAAGTTGTAAGCTCATCAACGTTGAAAGTGGGTGACATCGTTGTGGCTGTAGGCAACCCATATGGGCTGGCGGGATCAATGAGCATCGGCATAGTAAGTGCACTGGGCAGAACAATAACCGAGGAGCAAACCGGTAAATACCCAATAGCCAATGTTATTCAAACAACTGCGCCTTTAAACCCTGGAAATTCTGGAGGTCCACTCTTAAACCTCCAAGGACAAGTGGTGGGCATAACAACAGCCATCGTGAGCAATTCTCAAGGCTTGGGCTTTGCAATTCCCTCAAATACGATTCTACGGGAAATTGCTTCTCTTGTAACTGTGGGGTACTATGATAAGCATCCTTGGCTTGGCGCTGCAGGCGTGGATATGACATATGAGATAGCGCAAGTTATGGGCGTTAACGTCACTTATGGGTGGTTAATAACCCAAGTTGTAAGTGGAGGACCAGCAGACAACGCTGGTTTGAGAGGCGGGACAAAAAGGGTGTTGATTGCAGGAGAATACGTGACTGTTGGTGGCGACATTATAATAGCCATAAACGGAACAAGAATAACAGGTTTAGATGCGCTTTCAGCCTATCTTGAAGAAAATACAGCGCCTGGGCAAACAATAAGCTTGACGATAATAAGGGATAACCAAGAGCTCACAATCCCATTAACGCTTGGAGCTCGCCCATAACCACAAATTTATTTAGACCTTTTCGGGGATTAGGCTTAAATTCATGGACGTGAAACCTATCATTCCAATGTTGGAGGAAGGGAAAACGCCAAAGCCAGTAATTGTTGTTCACGGCGGCGCTGGGAATTGGCATCCAGAACGCATTAACCCGGGGCTTGAGGGCGTTAAGAAGGCGGCTAAAACTGGCTTTGATGTCATGGTGAGGGGTGGAAGCGCTCTCGACGCTGTTGTTGAGGCTGTCGCTGTTATGGAGGATGAAGGCGTTTTTAATGCTGGTTATGGTTCAAGCCTAACCATTGATAAAACTGTGGAGATGGAAGCCTCAGTCATGGATGGAAAAACTTTGAGGGCTGGGGCTGCCGGACTTTTGAAGGATATTAGGAATCCAGTTAGGCTTGCACGGATAGTTATGGAGAAGACGGACCACGTCTTCATCGTCGGCGAAGGGGCGGAGAAATTGGCAAAAATGTTTAACCTTGAAAGGAGGAACCCGCTCACAGAGCTCCGCCTAAAATATTATGAGCAGGCTAAGCAGGCACTGTTGGAAGGCAAGTTTGAGTTGCCAAAACTTGCAGAGCTTGTTAAAAGTCACCCGGAGCTTTTCAACCTTGAAACCGTTGGCGCTGCTGCTTTAGATTCAAATGGGAATGTTGCGGCTGCAACATCCACTGGCGGCTTTCCATTAAAGATTCCTGGGAGAATTGGTGACTCGCCGCTGATTGGTTGTGGCACATACGCCGACAATAGAAGTGGGGCTTGTTCAGCCACCGGTGTTGGCGAAATTGCCATAAGGCTTGTTTTGGCGAAAACCGTATGCAACCACATGGAAAGCGGCAAAACCGCGCAAGAAGCTGTTGAAGCCGCCATAAGGCTTGTTAATGAACGTATAACTGGAATCTACAATTCAATGGGTTTAATCGCTGTAAACACTCGAGGCGAAATCGGAGCTGCCCACAATTCTAAGCACTTGTGCTGGGCTTACCTTAAGCCTGGAATGCGGGAGCCTGAAGCTGCCCTAACGGCAAAATTTCTAAAGTAAAACTTTTAAAACCGGGGCATGTCATCAAGATTATTTCTCGACAAGAGTCGAATAAAAATGCTTAAAGCATCTGTTGGGGCTCTCAATATGTCAAACCATTGGGTTAATGGAGGTGAATAAGGGTGTTTGAGGAAGAAGAAGAGTGGGAAGAGGAAGACTGGGAAGAAGAAGAGTGGGAAGAAGAGGAGTGGTGAGAACCGTAAGGGCTTCGCGTTTTCCTCGCTCTCTTTTTAACCCGAAAAGTTTTTAGCACTCAGTCAATCTGATTTTAAGGCTCATATTTATGGCTTAAAACACAATATACCTAGATAGTTGCTGGTAGCATGACACGCGTAGCAGTGCTAGATTCGGACAAGTGCAAGCCGAAACGTTGCGGAAAACAGTGCCAACGCTTTTGCCCAATGGTCCGAAGCCACGTTGAGGCAATACGCTTCGATGACACAAAGCCACTAATTGTTGAAGCTCTATGCTCCGGATGCGGAATATGTGTGAAAAAGTGCCCCTTCAACGCCATCTCAATAGTGAACCTTCCAGACGAGCTGGAAAAGGAGTGCAGCCACAGATTCGGACCAAACACCTTCAAGCTCTATAGGCTTCCAACACCCTCACCTGGCACCGTTCTGGGGCTGCTGGGCAAAAACGGTATAGGAAAGACAACAACGCTGAAAATACTTTCTGGAGAGGTTAAGCCAAACCTTGGGAATTATGAGAATCCACCAGGCTGGAACGAGTTGATAAGGTATTTTAGAGGCTCAGTTTTGCAAGACTATTTCCAGAGGATGGGCGAGGGCAAACTTAAAGTTGTGCATAAACCCCAATACGTTGACAAGATTGCGAGGGCTGTTTCTGGCAGGGTTGGTGAACTCCTCAAAAAGGTGGACGAGCGGGGAGTTCTTGAAGAAGTCGCGGAAAGGCTTGAGTTGAAGAACATCTGGGATAGACCGCTTGAAGCCCTAAGCGGGGGCGAACTGCAAAGGGTGGCTGTAGCCGCAGCAATGTGCCGAGAAGCCGACGTATACCTTTTCGATGAGCCTTCCAGTTACCTTGACGTGAAACAGAGGTTGGAAGTTGCAAGAGCCATAAGAAGCCTAAAAAGAGAAGAAAAAATTGTCGTTGTGGCAGAACACGACCTTGCAATAATCGATTACCTATCAGACCAGATATGCATCTTCTACGGTGAAGCTGGAGTTTACGGCATAGTCTCCCATGTGCACGGTGTTAGAACTGGCATAAACATATATCTTCAGGGTTATATTCCAGACGAAAACATCCGTTTCAGAAAAGAATCGATAATATTCCACGAAAAGCCACCAACAATAAGCTTCGGCACGGGCGAGGTCCTTCTAAAATGGGATGTGATGGAGAAAACCTATGAAGGCTTCAAACTTGTCGCCCAGCCCGGCGAAATCAGAAAGGGCGAAATCATAGGGATTCTCGGACCAAACGGCATTGGGAAAACAACCTTCGTTAAGATTCTTGCTGGTTTGGAGAAAACAGATGATGGAAAAGAGTTTAAAGAGTTAACCGTGAGCTACAAGCCCCAGTACATTTCAGCTGAGTACGAGGGCACAGTGCAAGAACTCTTAATAAGCATAGCCAAAGAAGATTTCACATCAGGCTGGTATAAGGCTGAAATTCTCCAACCATTGGGCATAACACCACTTTTGGAGAGAAACATAGCCGAGCTCAGCGGAGGTGAACTTCAAAAAGTTGCCATAGCCGCATGCCTATCCAGAAAAGCTGAGCTTTACCTTCTGGATGAGCCGAGCGCCTACTTGGATGTTGAAGAGAGGCTTAACATGGCGAGAACAATACGTCGAGTAATAGAGGCGAGGAATGCAACAGCCTTCGTTGTTGAGCACGACGTTGTCGCCCAAGACTTTATCGCGGATCGTTTAATGGTTTTTACCGGCGAGCCTGGAATAAGGGGCACAGCTAACCAGCCGACAAGCCTAAGAAATGGGATGAACGCCTTCCTAAAAGAGATGAATGTAACCTTCAGAAGAGACCCAACCACGAAGAGACCTCGCGTCAACAAGGAGGGTTCAAAGCTGGACAAGTATCAGAAGGAGATAGGCGAATACTATTATGTGAGGCATGCAGCCGTAACAGAAGAGGATTAAAATATGGTTAAAATTGGGGAAGCTGAGCAGGCACTGCTGAAGGAAGCCTTAAAGGCGTTGGGAAACGCCCATGTCCTTTGGGGGTTCGGCGTTGGAGCAGCCGTCTTAGCTGAGGATGGAAAAGTTTATGGCGGTTGCAATGTGGAGAGTTGGGTTTCGGGGCTTGGCATCTGCGCCGAGAGAAACGCTATAAACCACGCCATTTTGCATGGGAACAAAAGGATTAGGGAAATAGCCGTTGTGGTAGATGCCAAAAACAAGAGCGAAATAAAACCTTGCGGTGCATGCCTCCAATGTATTTCAGATTTCGCTGAAAGCCCCGAAATTAAAATTGTCACAGCAAAAGTTGAAAATGCCAAAGTGCTGTTTGAAACGGTTAAGATAAAGGCGCTTAGGGAGCTTCTTCCAGAACCTTTTAAGAAATGAGCAGTTCGCCAAAAACGGTATAGTTAAATTAATGTGGATGCCGTGCATACATACATTAAAGTGGCTCTGCTGTGATGAGGTGACTGGTGGAGGCTAGTGTGGCACAGGTAACATTCGAAGAGATAAGTGCATCAGACTTTTTCTATAGGAACCGTGACATAGCGGGATTCACAAACCCCACGAGGGCTATTTTTGCGGCTATACGGGAACTTGTGGAAAACTCCTTGGACGCCGCTGAAAGCCTCAAAATCCCACCTGAAATTTATGTGCGGCTTTCCTTTGAGGGGGAGGCAAGCAAGGAAACTCAAATTTATAAGCTGAGGGTTGAAGACAACGGTTGTGGTGTTCCGCCGAGGCATATTCCATCAGCCTTTGGACAGGTGCTTTTCGGTTCAAAGTATAAGCTGAAACAGCAGAGGGGAACCTTCGGCCTAGGCGGTAAAATGGCTATTTTGTATGGACAGATAACAACCCACCAGCCAGCCACAATAATCTCCAGCACCGGCATGTCCCATATTTACATGTATAAACTTATGATTGACATCCAAAGGAACCGCCCAATAATCCTAGACCGAAAAGTGCTGTTAAACAAGGAAGGCTGGCGAGGCACCATCGTCGAGTTCAGCCTTGAAGGCGACTATTTGAGGGCTATGCCGAAAATTTTGGAATACTTTAAGCAGACAGCCATGGTGAATCCGTATGCAAACCTCACCTTTGTAGATCCAAAAGGAAGGCTATACAAGTTCACTAGGGCAACCACTATTATGCCAGACCCGCCGAAGGAAACTTTACCCCACCCGTATGGCGTTGACGTGGAGCTTCTCCAACGCCTAATACAAGTTACGCCCTACAACAACATGTTGGAGTTTTTGAAAAACCACTTCCACCGGGTCGGCGAAATAACAGCCAGAAAATTCCTAGAATTCAGCGGCATAAGCCCATCCAAGAACCCGAAGAGGCTTTCCCATGATGAAATTGTTAGGCTTATGCACATGCTGAAAAAGTTTAAGGAGTTTCTCCCACCAGACGCGAGTTGCCTCTCACCGCTTGGCGAGGAACTGTTGAAAACTGGTGTTTTGAAGGAGCTTAAACCCGAATTTGTAGCTGTCCACCAGAGGAAACCAGCCACTTATGCTGGACACCCGTTCATTGTTGAGGTTGCAATAGCCTATGGTGGGGAAATCCCCCAGAAGGGCGGCTTCCTAATATACCGTTTCGCCAACAAGATTCCACTGCTTTATGATGAGGCAAGCGACGTTTCAGTCAAAGTTATAAATGACATGAACTGGCGGCGCTACAAGGTTACGCCAGACATGCCCATAGCCATAGTTATTCACATATGTAGCACAAAAGTCCCCTACAAGACTGTTGGAAAAGAGTTTATCGCTGACAGACCAGAGGTTAGGCGGGAAATAGCTAACGGCTTAAGGGAGGTGGCACGCCAAATTCAACGCTTCCTAATGAGACGAGAGCACGTGGACAGAGAACGCAAGAGACTTGGAATTTTCAGCAAATACCTGCCGAAGATTGCCGAGTTCTCCACTAAGCTTGCTGGTAAGGATAAGCCCCCAGACATTGAGAAACTTTTAAGGAGTGTGAGAAGGTTTGGAGCCGAGGGAATATAGAAGCAGCATAATGGAGAGAAGAAAAGAGGTTTTATCAAGCCTTGAAAATTTCGGATTAAAAATCTACGGGCAAATCGATAGGGGATATTTTCCATCCATTGAAATGCCAAGCCGCTCCACAGAAAACATCTACTACGACCCGAAGTTTAGACAGTTCATTTTAGGCGATAAGAGAGTTAGGCGAAGCGCCCGCAACATCCGCCACTTAAAACCCTTCGCCCAACTTGTTTGGACTGCCCTCTTCTCTTATGAGCTTGCATCTCAGCGTAAAACATCCACCCTAAGAGACGTTTACTATTCCGCGCAAGCCTACGAGATGACCTTCAAAGACCAACAGGAATCAAACAATATAATAACAGACTTGGAAACAGTTTTGGGCTTTTCAAGGGAGGACTTTAACATTTTCCCAGAAGAGCGTTCAGCAATTTTCGGCGACCTGACAATACGCTACACAGTGCCCGGCTATGAGGGTAAAACCCTAAACTTGACTTCGCACCCGGACGGTGTAATGATTGGACCAGCCCTAACATCAGCAGAGTTTGTTGAAACCACTGCGGACAAAGTCATAGCCATAGAGAAGGGCGGACTTTTCACCCGTTTTATTGAGGAGAATGTGCACAAAAAGTTTAACGCTTTACTTGTGCTCACGGCGGGGCAAGCACCGAGAGCGACACGCCACTTTATTAGGAGGCTGAACCGTGAGCTCGGCTTGCCAGTCTACATTTTCACAGACGGTGACCCTTGGGGAATGCACATTGCCATGGTCATAATTTCTGGTTCTGCGAACGCCGCCCACTTGAGGGATTTGACAACGCCTGACGCCAAATGGAGCGGCGTCTGGGCAACAGACATTGTCAAGTATAAGTTGCCCACAGACCCGCTGGACGAGATTGACATGAAGAGGCTTTACGAACTTCAGAAGGACCCGCGTTATAAGGAGGACCCGTTGTGGCAGAGGGAAATAAAAACCTTCATGAAAATTAAACGCAAGGCGGAGCAAGAGGCTTTCAGCAGATATGGGTTAACCTACATTGTGGACGAGTATCTGCCGGCAAAACTTGAGGAGACAAAATAGCCAAATAAAAGGGAAATTTAAAATAACCCTTTTAATGCTTTATGGTAAAGGCACACTATAAAAGCGTGAGGCTGGAAGGATGAGCGAAGAAGGCGGCTTCGGAGTGACAGCAGCGGAAAAATTCTTTGGACTAATCCTAGTAATTGTTGGCGCCCTAGCCACGCATTTCACTCTCACGAGCAGTGATGTGTTGAGCATTTACACGTGGTTTTTCGGCTTTTTAGGTGTAGTCCTACTGGCGCTGGGAATATTCCTCATAATTGCTAAGGCTGAATAAGCCTAGCCTTATAAAACAGCATTTATTTAGGGAATAGTTTATTAGTTTGGTTTGTGGTTGCTGTCTGCCACCTGTTTAGGGAAGATTTGCCATGTCTCTTCGTCAGCCCATCGTTTGTGTTCTCGGGCATGTGGATACTGGTAAGACTCTTCTTTTGGATAAGATTCGCAAGACTAGTGTTCAAGCCCGCGAGGTTGGGGGCATAACCCAGCACATTGGTGCAAGCTTCTTTCCGGTTGAAACCTTGAAGCAGATGATTGGTCCTCTGCTTTCGACTATCAAGGGTGAGATTGAGATTCCAGGGGTGCTTGTTATTGATACTCCGGGACATGAGGCTTTCACTAATTTGCGGAAGCGGGGTGGCAGCGTAGCAGACATAGCCATCCTAGTTATTGATGTGCTCCGCGGTTTTGAGGCTCAAACTTATGAGTGTGTTGAGATTTTGAAAGCGCGGAAAACGCCTTTCCTTGTGGCTGCCAACAAGATTGACCGTATTCCAGGCTGGAACTCCTATCCGGACACGCCTTTTCTGAAGGCTTATCAGCTTCAGGACAGGTATGTTCAGGAGGATTTGGATAACCGCCTCTACGAGATTATCGGCGTTTTTTCCCGTTTGGGTTTTAGGGCTGACCGTTTTGACCGCATAAGGGATTTCACGCGGACAGTGGCTATTGTTCCTACAAGCGCCAAAACAGGTGAGGGCATAACAGAGCTTCTGGCGGTTCTCGTGGGTTTGGCACAGCAGTATCTTAAGAAGCGTTTGCAGACCACTGCTGGTTCGGCTAAAGGCACTGTTTTGGAGGTTAAAGAGGAGCCTGGTCTGGGTTTGACGCTTAACACGATAATTTATGATGGAACACTGCGAAAGGATGACTTAATAGTTGTTGGCGGCAAGGAGAAGCCCATAACAACACGTGTAAGAGCCATCTTAGTGCCAAAACCACTGGACGAGATTAGAGATCCTAGGGACAAGTTTTCCTCTGTGGATTCTGTTTCCGCAGCTGCCGGAGTTAAGATTGTTGCCCCAGACTTGGAAGGCGCCTTGGCTGGCGCGCCATTGTATACTGTTGCGGATGGAGAAAACCCAGAAAAGTATGTTAGGCTTGTCTCCGAAGAAATTGAGAAGATTAGGATTACGACGGATGTGGATGGCGTTGTTTTGAAGGCTGACACTTTAGGCTCTTTAGAGGCTATAGCTGAAAACCTAAAGCGGAACGGCGTGCCCATCCGTTTGGCAGACGTCGGCGATGTTTCAAAGCGGGACGTTACAGAAGCCGCCATAGTTAAGGAGCATGAGCCCTTCTATGGGGCCATTTTAGCCTTCAACGTTAAAGTTTTGCCAGACGCTGAGGAAGAGGCAAAAAGCACTGGCGTACAAATCTTTAAGGAAAAAATAATTTACCATTTGATAGACAATTACCTTTCTTGGCTTAAAACCCAACGAGAAGCCAAAATTGAATCTGAACTTGAAAAACTAGTCAAACCGGGGAAAATCCAGATTATGGAGGGCTATGTTTTCAGAAGAGCCAAACCAGCTATAGTCGGCGTTGAGGTATTGGCTGGAAGGATAAAGCCTAAAACAAGCCTAATAAGGGCTGAGGACGGCGAGGAAGTTGGCGAAATACAACAAATCCAAGAGAAGGGTAAAGCCCTTTCGGAAGCGAAACAGGGTATGCAAGTAGCCATAAGCCTAGACAAGCCCATGGTTGGAAGGCACATTTTCGAAAAGGACATTCTCTACGTGAAGGTTCCAGAACAGCACGCGAAGGCGTTACTGAAAAACTTTATGGATAAGCTTTCGCCGGACGAACAAGAAGCCCTAAACGAGTATGTCAGTCTAATGCGGAAGAAGGTGCCCTTCTGGGCAGCCTAAACGAGGGGTAATGATCATTCTATTTTGAAAATTTAGCCTTTACAAGAAGGTGGACAATGAATGCGACTGCAAAACCAGCTGTAAAAATCAGTATGTTATTGAAGAGGCTTTGTGCTACATTTTCTCGCGGCTCATAAGCGTGCTCGAAAGCCTTCGTTTTTTCTGAAAATGTCTGTGGTATAGACTCGGCTTTGTGATATTCTAAATTTTCGATCGTGGGTGCGAGGAAAAACGGAGTCACCACTAGCAAAATTCCTAGGATGACAGCTGTCAAAGCGTAGATTAGGTTTTTACGCAATTGGTAGACTTGCCTCCACTACATTATGGCTTTTCATCTTTTTAAGTCTAGATTTTAGAACGTTCTTTTTGCGTCTGTTCAAAATGGTCTCGCCCTCCAAATTCGGATGGTTTCAATCCAGAAGGCTGCTGAGGCTATAAGTCCGAACATTAAAGCGTAGAAGTTTGGCAAAATGTTGCCTATGAAGCATATGGCTGTGTATGTTGCCAGCATTGTTGTAAAAAGAACTGAGTAGAAAAGGTATCTTGGGACGAGGAAGTGTCCCATGCGGTTGAAAAGCCTTAAAATTCCAACTTTAACCTCCTCCTTGATTATGTACTCGCCAGTCGCCTTTTTCTGGACAAGTCCCAAGTCCTCGAGTTTTTCAAGGTGATGTAGCGCCACACTTGGACTGGAAAACCTTAATGCTCTCTGAATTTCACGGACGCCCACGCTGCGGCTTGGATGCTGAAGCATATACCAATAAACCTTCAATGTTTTCCCCTTCAGCTGCGACTCTAAAACTGTGACGTCTGGTTCTTCTGGATTTTTTGGCAAAGGAGATACCGCCACTAACCCTTATCCTAATTGAAATGTTAAAAGCCTTAAAAATCTAGGCATGACAGACAGTGTTTTCTCATTTTGCTTTTACGATTAATGTTGTCCCTACTTCAACGCAGCCTAATCTTTTACGGTTTAGGGCTAGCCTTTTCTTTTGCCAATCCAGCAGAATAGGGCGGCTAATATCCAGCATATTATTGTGCTGATTGGCGTAAAGCTGCAGTGAGCCTTGTAGCCCAGCATGGACGGTTTGCTTGCTTCAGCTGGCACAAGTGTCACTATCCCCAAGATTATGAATATGGCTGTGATGACCCACCAATACCACTTCATCACCAAACACCCTTTTTCCAAACATTTAAAATTGTTCCGAATAAAAATTTTGCTATGATAGTAGGCGGATGTTGCCTAGGCGTACTTTTTTCAAGTGTTTTTGTGCTGCTTTTAGGCATTCTTTTGCTTGTTTTCTGCTTGTTGTTAGCAAATCGTTCATCACATAGCATGGGTAAAACGCCAATAGCGTGTAGGGGATTTCTGGGC
>CAZNKF010000003.1:63173-173617 GCA_964573785.1 uncultured Candidatus Bathyarchaeia archaeon | reverse complement strand
AACCCCTTTTTGACGATTTTGTGCTTTTCTTTATCTCCTCTTCGTGTTCTCTCCAGTAATCGTTTATCAATGCGCGGATAACCTCTGTGTAGTTTTTAAGCCCCAGATGCTCCTTGATTTTTAGGAAGCGTTCTGCTATTTCGCCCTCAGCCCTCAGGTACACCTTTAAAACTTCGCTTTCCTTTGAGCCCTTCGCCATTTAAAACTCCTCCTTTTTGTCGCAAAATGTGTACATTTGACACATGCTTTTTAGGATACATTCCACCCCATATTTAAGGCTTCTCGAGGCTATGCTCATTTCGCCCTCTCCTTCCTAATCCAGCTCTTTACAGCTTCGCGGATAAGCGTTGAGAGGCTGCGCCCGGTTTCACTGTTCTTCTCCCTAAGGAACTTGAGGTCTTCAGGGTCTAGGAAAACGGTTACGCCCCTCTTTCTTGCCATGCCATCCACCTCTAAATAATGTAGTTGAAGCTATTTGTTTATAAGTTTTTCCACTTTTTGCAACTATCGGAAGTTTTATATTGCTAAAAGCCACAAAAAGCTAAATTGTGTGGATAAATATGCCTGAAGGCAAAAACATTCTGGACATCCGTGTCAAGCTGAAGGGCGAAGTTAGAACCCGCTTCCTCCAGATTAAAAATGCCAAGGGCTTGACAAACAACACCGAAGTCTTGCGGCTTATCATCAACGAGTACTTCGAGAAAAACCTAGCCAAGGGGGCTCAGTAGCATGGATATACCAAAAAAGTTTACTGATTCCGTTCTTCCAGACCTGCCCCAACAATTCGTCGAGCACTTGAAGGAGAAAGGCAAGCAATGTTTGGCTCCGGAAGAACTTGTTAAGGAGCTGAAGGAACGGCGCGAATCATTTGCAAACATGGTTTCCATGGAAGACCGAGAGTTTATCCGCGAAGAACTGGCATGGCTTGCCGATTGGATTCGCTGCCGATATCCCAAACTCAACTATGGGGACATCCGACGCTTTTTGGCGGAAATGGTTTCCGTGAGCGTTTAGGGAGGAGACGGTTTTGGCTCGTAAAGTGAAGGCTTCTGCCCTCATCTCGCAGGAAGACCTTGAAAGGCTTGAGGACTTAAGCCGCGAAACAGGCAAGTCAATAAGCTCCCTAGTTCGTGAGGCTGTCAAGCAGTTTTTGAATAAACAACGTAAGGTGGGCGGCAATGGCGATGAGTGAGGCATGCTATGTTGAGGAGCCTCTGCTGAGACTGAAATCGCTTACTCCGGAGCTTGTTCAGGTTTTGATGGATAGGGGCTACTACACGGTTGAGTCCATTGCAATCGAGTCTCCGCATGTACTATTTGAAAGGGTTGGGGAAAGAGCAGGCTTCAACCTTGAAAAGGCTAGACAGATAGTCCGCGAGGCTAGGGCATCCCTCAAGATTGAGATAATGACTGCTGCAGAGCTTTACGAGGAAGAGAAGTCAAGGAAGTGCTATTCAACAGGCTCAAAGAGGCTTGATGAGCTTCTAGGCGGTGGTGTACGCGAACAAGAGATAACGGAGTTTACTGGCCCATACGAGTCTGGAAAGACTGAAGTATGCCTTACTACGGCGCTTGTGGCTGCAGCCCAACATAAAGCATCTACGCTATTCTTTGACACCGAGGGAAGCTTCTCTTCAAAACGCCTCTTTGAAATGGCTAAGGCACGCGGTCTAAACCCTGAAGAAACATGCCCGTTGGTGAATTATGCCAAGGTTTACAGCAGCGAGCACCTGATATTTCTTCTCGAAAACGCTCACAAGCCCATAAGAGAAAGAAATATCCGCCTAATAGTCGTTGACAGCCTTGTATCACCCTTCAGAGCCGAATATCCCGGAAGAGAACTTCTTGCCCCAAGGCAACAGCTAATAAACAGGTGTCTGAGGCTACTCCTCAACTACGCCCGTGTTTACAGGATAGCAGTCATAACCACGGAACAGGTTCTAGCATCCCCAGTTGGATACGTATACGACGTTAGGCCTGAAATCCTAAATCCGCCCGTTGGAGGCCACGTTGTAAGCCACATGGTTGGAAACCGTGTCTACCTAACCATAGGGCCCGGAACGAAAAGGGTTGCCACCCTCATAGCCAGCAGCTACCTCCCAAGAACAGCAACAGAGTTCATAATTACAAAGGCTGGGATAGAGGATGTCCCAGAGTGAACAGCGCATAGAGCTTGTGCCCCTCGAACAGATCATACCATTACCAGGCAACATCACCGTCATGGGCAGAGAAGAGGACATGATGCTACGCACAGACATGACAAGACTCGAGTCAAAAGGTCTATACAGAATTGACCCAATCCTTCTTAGACGGCTGTCATCTGAAGAGATTGCACAAATAAAGGCGAAGCAGTCTTGGACCCAAGCTAAATATCAAATAATCGATGGTCACAGCCGCTGGCGTGCAGCCAGAGAGCTGGGTTGGACTCAGATAAGAGCCATAATAATTGACTGCACGCTTGAAGAGGCCTACGCCATAAACTACATGAAAAACAAGGCTAGGGGAACCGTTGACCCAATGCGGGAGGCCGCCTATTTCCGCTACCTACACGAAGTCAAAAAGATGAGGGTTGACCAGATAGCTGAAAAGTTCGGCATAAGCCATAGAGAAGTTGATCGGATACTTTCGAGGATTAAAGTTTCGGAAGAAGCGAGAAAAAAGTTATCAGAAGTGCCAACGTTGGCACTCTCTCCATCCCATTACGAAATCATCGGCTCCGTTCATGAACCTGAAAAACAGAGGGAAATAGCTGAAATAATCGCCAAAGAAGAGCTAAGCGTCAGAGAAGCCCAAGTTGCTAAGGAAGCCATCGAGAAAGGCCTGCCTCCTGAAAAAGCCGTCAAAGTAGTAGAGGTTGTTAAACGCGAGAAACTTACACCCAAAGAAGCCAGAAAAGTTGTCCGAGCATTAGCCGTCAAACCCGAAGCTGAACAAATCCTAGGGCTTCCCAAAGAAAAGCTAGTAGAACAAGCCGAAAAAATAGTTGCACCACCTCCGCAAAAAACGCCAGAAGAAATAATCTTCGAAAGGGCCGAGGAAGCTAGGAAACACTATCCACCGATAGTTGTTGACTATGTCGTCACAAGGTATAAGGGCAAACACTTGGAGGACGTTTTAAAGGCAGTCTTTTGGACGCTCTGGAGCAGGCTGGACGAGGCTGGAAGGGAAAGCATAACAGCCGAAGCCATAAGACTGGCGGGCGAAAAAGGTTTTGTACAGCCAATCGTTGGCTGAAAGGCTTTTTGAACTGTTTGTGGCACGCGACGACGTCTACGGCGTTGAAACAAGCGAAGGCTGGAGAACCGAAAAGGGCAAGCTAACGCCAAAAGAAGTTCAAGACCATTTGAACGGCAAACACACTCTCGGCGTTTACCCCTTCAACAGGAAAGGCTACATAAAATGGCTCTGCATAGACCTCGACTACAAAAGCGGAGAATACCTCACCATTTACATGAGCAAAAAATTCGGCGAAAACAGCATAATCGAGGAAGAAACGGGAGGAAAAGGCACCCACGTATGGGCATTTCTGCAACCAACACCCCTATGGCAAATAGCCCGCGAAATAACCGAAATGGAAAACGAGCTTGGCGTAAGAATATTTCCAAAACAGAGAGAATGGAGAACAGACATAATAGGCAATTTTGTCCGCCTACCACTAGGAAAACACCAGAAAACAGGAAAATGGAGCCAAATCGTTAAAGGCGACATATGGACGGTTAAGCCCTACGTTACTTGTGTTCACCGTGTTTATGACCAGTTGGGAGATGGAAACTGCCTAGCCATAGAGGGCACGGTAGGCTACTGCCAAGAAAACCTGTGCCCGCATGTGCTGAAGAGGAGTCAACGCTATGGACACTAAATCGAGGCTTTTAGCCCTTGCCAAGAGGCTTGAAAAAATCGCCTTAGACCTGGAAGCTTACTCAGCTCTCATCGAAAAATACAACCGAACAATCAAGGAGAAGCTAAAGAATTGAGCGAGTTCGACACGACTGATGTCCGCCAAAAAGTTATGGAAGCCATCACTAAACTAGAAGAGTTAAAACATTCAATTGAAGTCTTGCAAGCCCAAATCCGCAGCGACTTTGAGCGCAAAATGGAGCTGTTCCGCTTCAGCCAAGTGCGCCGAGAATTCTTGGAGCCTTTCTTTGAAGAGCCCTACGTAATTATTCCTAAAAGGGCAAATGAATGGTACGTTATCGCCCCTAAATGGCTTAACTTCCAGATCGGCTGGCTTGAACGTTCAACAAAAAGCTACAACATTTTCGTGGTAAACCGCTACGTCAAGTGGTTCAGCGAAATCCCCGCAAGCCTAGAAGAAAAATTCAAGTTTGCCAAGCCTTTGCCCTTCAAAGTTTATGATGGCATGTTGCTGACTGGCAGGGAGCTGCAAGAGGAAGCCCTACGCCGATACAAGCGTTTCATAACGAGAAGAGAGGGCGAAGATAGACTTCGCATAAAGAAGGGCTACGAGTTCAAACTTATAGCGCAAATGGTTGAAGACGGCACCTTGCCTTTCATGCCAACCCCAGTTAAGGAGGGAGACCTAAGGCCATATGATGGCATAAAACTGAGAAGCTACCAGGAATACGCATGGAACGAGTTTCTCAACAAGGGTGCAATCGGCGTTTTCTGCGCGCGCGCTGGACGGATTTCAGCTTCAACGAAGTCTCCAAGCTTTAAGCCGTCGCTACCATCATAATTGCCGAGGCTTTCGGGCCTTAATCCGCTGAAGGCCATAAGCGCAATTGAAACCCTTCCTCTCGGCGCGCGCGCGCGCGAATATTAACTTTAAGCTTGACGTTAAGGCCATTGTAAGAAAGCCAGCTGTTCAGCACTTTCTTAAACCTGGACAAGTAGGAGCCAGCCTTCCCTTCCCGCTCCATCCTTCTAACGAAGTCGGTGAAGTCATCCCTGAAAGCCTTCGTTCTGGCAACCTTAAGAATCGACTTAGGATCAGTCCTATTAAGTTCACAGTAAAAGCCCAAAGTTCTAAGATAAACTGTGGCGGTCACAATGGATTTAGCGGCTAAATTCTCGAACCAGCGTCGGACATCCCCATCCTCAAGCAAGTGCACGTACTTAGCCCTCATACACCATCAATTAGATGGAAGAATATTCCAATATTTAAGGATTCACTTAAAAATTTAGGTGGGCCGGGCCGGATTTGAACCGGCGACCTTCGCCGCGTGAGGGCGACGTCCCTTGGCCTCAACCGCTGTAATCGCTTTCATCGTTAGCCAGCTAGACCACCGGCCCGTCCACTAAAGATATCTCTTCTACTCCATAAAATTTTTCCTAAAATTTAAAAAGGGGTGAGGCGGCGGCTATTCTTCCTTCACAACTATGCTTTTCAACTCTTTAACCCAAGGCATTGAAACAGCATCCTCTCGGAACCATTCAATGAGCTGCTGTTTTGATGGCGTCATCCTTTTCTTCAACTGCTTCCTCCAACAGTTCGACGACCATTATTGCAAACTTACGCTTCAAACTAAACACCTCTTTTACCAAGCATGAACACGCATGCCTTTTTAAAGGATGCCCCCCGATTTATCCAGAGTTATGATTCAGAATCCGACTTTCAGAAACGAATGGAAACATGTTTGATTAACATTTTCTCTTAAAAATTTGGATTTATGATGCTTTGAAAACACATCTTTTGTAGCAATATTCGTGATTACGGAATATTTGTTAAAGAATATCCCATCTAATATAGGCTTGATGACGATGACGAAACGGAGAAGGCTAGTAGCAACTCTAGTCGCAATGATGATTTTGGCTATGTTTGCATAAGCAATTATAAAAGTGGGTTTTTGCTCAAGTAACTCGAGGAAGATTGATGTTTTTACAAATAAGGCGCCGTTTAATGGAAAGGGAATAAATAAATCCAGTGACAGCTTTCAACCGCAGGAACTTGTTGAACTATACGCCCTTGTAACATACAATGAGGCTCCAGTTGCAAACATGTTGGTTGCTTTTCAAGTCAATAATCCACCAAATGCCTTTTGGAACATGACAATAGTTGGCGTGGGGCAAACGAACGATGATGGAATAGCTACATTTCATTTCAGAATCCCTTGGCCTTCTGAAAACGCTGAGGAAATGATTTTTGGCGAATGGTCCGCGGTGGCAACAGTTTACTTAGCCGGAGAAGTTGTCATGGACACTTTGACTTTTCGTGTTGGATGGATGATTCAGATAACCAGCGCAGAAATATTAAATATCGAACTTAAGCCACAAATGGACTTCAAAAGAGGGGAAAGAATAGTCTTTGACTTTACAGTTAGGGATATTGCTTTGACAGCGAAAAATGCAACGGTAATTGTTGATGTTCAAGATTCTGCTAACTATCCGATTATACATGTAGAAGAAATGTATGTTTTTCAGCCTGGCGAGAATAAAATAAGAGTTGTTTCAGAGATACCGACGACGTCGACCATTGGTAAAGCGCTGGTTTCGGCAACCGTGTACACTGCCCCACCAAAATATGGGGGTGTCCCCTATAGTCCTCCATTTTTATTGCAATTTAACATAATCTTGCCCGTAAAATACTATCTAATTGTTAGGACGGAGCCTTTTGGCGTTGCTTTAATATCTGGTGAGGGATGGTATGATGAGGGGCACGACCGTTTCCTTAACAGCACCGGATGTCGTTTCGGTCTCGACGGGTGTGCGTTACAAACTTAGCCACTGGGATGTTGATGGCGTACCTTGGACTGGCAATCCAATTAGTGTAGTTATGGATGGAAATCACACCGCAACAGCTCATTACACCCTTCAGTATTTCCTATCTGTACGAACTTTTCCTGCTGGTATTGCTGTGATTCCAGGTGAAGGTTGGTATGATGCTTATGTTAATGTTTCTTTGATTGCTCCGCCTGTTAGGGGTTATGACTTTAGCCACTGGGATGTTGATGGTTTTTCTAGGCCAGTTGGCGTATATCAAATAGTTGTTTATATGGATGGGCCGCACACGGCTACAGCCCATTATAGTGGGCGGTGGATTGAATGGCTTTATCTGGTTTTGCTTGCGATTTTGATCTTGCTTGTTATTTTGTTGTGTGTTTTGGCTTATCGTAGAATCAAGCGGAAGAGAAGGGCTGGGGAGGAAGCCTTCTATAAGGGTTGGACCGCCTGGTATTATGGTTACAATTTGAGGGAGAAAACCCGAGATTTTAAGCCTTTATAAAATTGTGAGTGGTAATGGAAGTCTTCTCCTTTTCTCCCTTTCCGGCTGAGACATTTTAGTTGAGCTTTTTATAAATGGCTTACTGTTGTTGTTGGCATATATCCCCATTGAAAATATGGTTTTGTAGGAGCTTATTTCAAGCGTGGAAACTCGGCTTTTAAGCTCCGTGAACGAACATTCTAATTGGAGAGGTTTAGGGAATGTTTGAGGAGATGGCTTCAGAAGCCGTTAAAATGTTATTGTTTATTTTCTGGACTACGCTTGCTTTCGCCATAATTTGGGGTGCACTTTGGCTTAGAGCGTCTAAGAAGTCTAGATGGTAAAACCTAAACCACGAAACATATAAATCAGTTTTATTTCACTTAAAACCTAGCTGGACGGGCGGTAGCTCAGCTTGGTAGAGCTTCCGAGTCTGCTGGCTTTGGTCCGGCAGGCGGAGACGCTGTAGACGCCTACCATTGGCGGCGTTTGCCGTTCTGGTGGGTGTCACCCAGCCTACCAAGCGTACATGTTTGGGTGCAGAAACCGGAGTGTCGCAGGTTCAAATCCTGCCCGCCCGACCATAATTTCTTAAATGTTTAATTCTTCAGCCAGCTTTCCTTCCTCTATTATTGTTTTTAGTTTTTCTATGTCTTGGTTTAGTGGTTTATCCTCTTTAACAGGTGGCACCGTCTTCCTTATTTTCTTGTAGGCTTTTTTGGTTCCTTTTCCCAGTTTTTCTGGTCCTCGGTATTCTATTGCTTGGGCTGCGCAGAGAAGCTCTATGGCTATTATGTATTCTGTGTTTTCCAGTATTTGCATGGCTTTTTGGGCTGCCGTTGTTCCCATGCTCACGAAGTCCTCGAAGTTTGCCGACGTCGGTATCGAGTCTGCACATGCTGGGTGCGCCAAAACCTTGTTTTCTGAGGCTAGGGCTGCCGCCGTGTACTGGATTGTCATTAAGCCGCTGTTTAAGCCTCTCTTTGCATGTGGCGGTATCAGGAAGGCTGGTAAGCCGTTACTTAGTTTTTCATCTAAGAGGCGGAAGATTCGTCTTTCTGAGATGTTGCCGACTATTGTTAGGGCTATTCCAAGGGTGTCCATTGCAAGGGCTATTGGCTGCCCGTGAAAGTTTCCCCCTGAAAGGCATGAGCCTTCTTCTGGGAATATGAGGGGGTTATCCGTCGCCGAGTTTATCTCCACCTCAACTATTTTTCTTGCATACGCTATGGCGTCTCTGGCGGCGCCTAAAACTTGTGGTGTACATCTTAGGCTGTAGGGGTCGTGGGGACGCCCAATCTTCGCCATTGCTTCCTTTCCCGTTTGAACAAGTTTGCTTTCTGAGATTAGCCATCTTATGTTTTTGGCCGTTGTGGCTTGCCCATTGTGGGGTCTGACGTTGTGGATTTTTTCGTCTAGGGTGTCTGAAATGCCTAGGAGCGCTTCCATCGACATGGCGGCGGCTATTTCCGCCGTTTTTATTAGGTTTTCTGCTCTGTGGACTGTTAGGGCGGCTATGGCTGTCATTAGTTGTGTTCCATTGTTTAGGGCTATGCCCTCCTTGGCTTCTAACTGGATGGGTTTTATTCCGGCTTTTTCCATAGCTTCTTCTCCGCTCATTATTTTGCCCTTGTATTCGGCTTCGCCCTCACCCATGAGCACGAGAACTATGTGAGAAAGCGGAGCCAAGTCTCCGCTCGCGCCCACAGAACCCTTCGCCGGTATTATTGGATGCACGCCCTTGTTAAGCATCTCCACCAAGGTTTCTAGGGTTTTCAAGCGTACGCCGGAATATCCCTTAGCCAACGTGTTCGCCCTCAAAAGCATAGTTGCCCTTACAACTTCAGTGCTTAAGGGTTTCCCAACACCAGCAGCATGACTCCTAATAAGGTTTGTTTGAAGTTGTTTAAGCTTTTGTTCCGAAATTTTTGTGTCACTTAATGCTCCAAAACCGGTGTTTACGCCATAAATTACCTCGCCCTTTTCTAGCAGCCTTTCCAAAAATTCTCGGCAACTCTTAACGCGGGCTTTAACCTTTTCTGGAACGACAACTTTAGCCTTGTTATAGGCAGCTTTAACAATGTCTTCGATGGTTAGAGTTTCCCCATCTATTTGCACTTTATGCATATGGCTTTCTCCACCATAAAGGCTAGTGCTTAGAAATTTAACCATTTAGAATTGCTTTTACATTTCAAATTTTAAAAATTATGCTTTTGGCTTTCATTATTAGGATTTCAAATAGCACAACGGGTATGGAAAACAAGAGTACTGCAAGCTGCCAGTTTGCGACTCCGGCAATCGAGCTTATACTGGTTATTTCTGCCATGAATAGGGCGAGGGCCAGCATCGCTTGGTTAAGGATATAAGGTAAAGCTAGAGAGATGGATGTCAAGAAAATTGCAACGCCCAAATAATAGTAGCTTAACCTTTGGGTGTAGACTTTAAGGGTGAAGAAGACTTTTAAGTCGCCTACTCCTAGGCTACTTCCTTTACTGATTGCGTTTGCGAAAGTGTTTGAATTTTTGTAGGCGTCGAAGGCGTCGTCCATAACGATTAGGCTTAAGCCTGCTAGTGCTGCGAAGATGCTGAGGCCGAAACCCATTCCCAAAAGTATGACTGAGGCTATTGAGGCGGCGATTGAGGTGAAGCCTACCATAAGTGCCATAAGGGGCAAGTAACTGTGGATTATTTTTCTATGTCCAGCGTAT
Organism: uncultured Candidatus Bathyarchaeia archaeon; assembly: GCA_964573785.1. GTDB lineage: Archaea > Thermoproteota > Bathyarchaeia > Bathyarchaeales > Bathycorpusculaceae > JAGTQI01. The sequence continues at coordinate 163,744 of CAZNKF010000003.1, read as the reverse complement.
GGGTCGAAGATGACGAAGGTTTTGTTGTATACGTTTGCTGACAGCCCAGCCTTTGACAGTTCTTCTAACTTTTTGAATTTTGTTCGAAAAAGAGAGGCTAGAATCAGTGAAAACAAACCCATTAACAATAGTGCTGCTGAAGCGTATGTTGTTGCCAGTTGCAACTCCATTTTCCTTCATATAGGTTAGGATTTTGCGAAAATAAATTGTTATCGGATAGGATAAACTTTTATATGCTGCGTTAATGTGGATTATAGTTTGATGTAGGGTGCTGTTATGGAGCCAAGCAAGAAGCCTTTAAACGTCTTGGTTAAGCAGTTGAATGCTAACATTGCTGTTGTTTTGAAGAATGGTTGTGAGTATAGGGGTAAGATGGTTAAGTGTGATGGTCACATGAACATTCTCTTGGAAGGCGCTGCTGAGTGTAGGGATGACCAGCCCGTAGCCAATTATGGAAGCGTTTTGCTTAGGGGGAACAACATCCTCTACATAGTTTTGGACGCGCTTAAAAAGTAGGTTTCCGTGTTTCGCCAATCGCGTAGGTTAACGCCTTATTCACGTCTGCTTCTTGTAGCAAATGTTTTCTTTTGAAGAAGGTTATTATGTTTTCTATGTCTCGCTTTAAAAGTTGTTGGGCGTTGGGGTGCTCCTTTGTTATGTATTGGGGCCAGTCTATTATTAGTATGTGGTTGTCTGGTTTTAGGATTATGTTGTATTCGCTTAGGTCTGCGTGGATTACTCCGGCTTTTAGGTAGGCCTTTCTAACATTGCGGAGGATTTCGCTTAGCACTTTTTCTGGTTTTGGGATTTCTCTGTATTCTGCTAGTTCTGCTCCTTCTATGGCGCCCATGGCTATGGCGTGGCGGTTTTGGCTTATGGGTTTTGGCACTGCAACGCCTTTTGGGTATACAAGTTTTAGGGCTTCGTATTCTTTTTCTGCAGCTTTTCTTGAGCGTAGTAGCCAGTTGACGTCTTTTGTTGTCCATCCGCGTTTGCGTCTTGTTTGGCGGAAGCTTATTCTTCCTAGGCGGTGGAATTTTATTGCTATGCGTTCGCCTTCTGGTGTTAGGGCGTCGTAGACGTCTGCTTCTTTTCCTACGCCTAGTGGTTTGCCGAAGGCTTCTAGGATTCCGGCTTTTACGAAGACGTTTATGGCTAGGCAGTCGTAGCCCGCATAATTTAGCGAATAGCCCAAGTAGGGCTGTTTTGTTTGGCGGATTAGGCGGAACTTCTGCAGCCTATCCAGCCTAAATGTGGTTTCTTCCTCGTTGAATTTTGAGAATTTTACTATGAGGTCTTTTGGGACGAATTCGTGTTTTGCCATGGCGGCTTCTATGACTTGGAGTATGCGGAGGTCTTGGCTTTCCAGTTTTTTGTAGACTTGGACTGCTATTTCAGCTGACATTCAATGTTAAATATTTCAGTTTTGTTAATAAGCTATGCATGTTGATGTTGGCACCTGCTGTGAACGGCGCTAAGGCGAAGTTGCAAGTTCATGTTCGTGAGGCTTGTGATGCTGATAGGGAGGCGGTTTTCGAGTTTTGTAGGCATACTTGGAGTTGGGGTGACTATATCCCTCATGTTTGGGATAGGTGGCTTAGGGAGGAGAATGGGAAAGTTTTTGTGGCTGCTGTGGACGATGTGCCTGTTGGCATACAGCACATAACTATAGACAAGCCTGGTGAGGCTTGGCTTAGCGGCGCGAGAACAGCCCAGAATTATAGGCGTATGGGTGTTGCAACCGCCATAACCATGAAATGCCTTGAATATGCGAAAGGCAGAGGCGTCAAGGTGGCGAGGCTTGTCATTGAATCCGACAATGAGGCGGCTTTGGCTGCTGTTCAGAAGATGGGGTTTAAACCAGTTGCCGAATTTGTTGAGATGACTTTGGAGAAGTCTTCAGAAGAGAAAAGTAACAACTCTTCTTGGGCGAGCATAAGCCAGTTGGATGCTGTTTGGCGTTATCTGCAGTCTTCAGAGGTTTACCGCAAGGCTGCGGGGTTATACACGGTTCTTTATCATTGGTATTCTTTAGATAGGCAGGATTTGGAAGGCTTTTTTAGGCGGGGAAAAGCCATAACCTGCAACAGCAGAGACGGAACTGTTTGTGGTTTGGTTTTGGTGGATGATGGTGTTTCCACTGAGTGGAGGGAGAACTCCGTCCAAACGTGCTACATAGACGGAGACTTTGGGGCTGTACTGGATATGGCGAAGTTTCTTTTGGCACACTGCCAAGAAAAGGGCGTGGAGAAGGTTTATGGTTTTACATGCAACCATCCGCCCATAACAGAAGCCTTAGAAAGACTTGGTTTCAAAAAGCCGGAAACAAAAGCCATAGTCTTCCAAAAAAGTCTATAAGCGCCAATTTCGTTGTTGGCTGAGAACTGCAAAATTGACTAGCCTCCTCTATAGTTTTCGGCAAACCAGAAAATGGCGCCCTTTTTAGCCTTATTTTCTCTAGTCCCTCCCTCTAGAATTTCCGACATTTTTGGCTGGTGGAAAAGCCAATAGCCGCCTAGTCCCTCTAGATTTTCAGAACCATTATTTTATCCGCAGTTGTTCTACTTCTTCCTTGCTTAGTCTGTCTACAACTATACTTTTTTCGAGTTTTTCTCTGCCATATTTCACGTGCACTTTCCCAGTTTTCTGGTCTGAGTAGTAGGCTGTTAACTGCGCGGCTTTTTCTATGACTTGCCTCGTTTTTGGTCCTTGCAGTAGCGTTATTGGGCTTCCGCAGCCTTGCGCTTCGAAGAAGTAGTCGTTTCTGCCCTTAAGCCTCAAAAGTCTTTCATTCTCCTCCCTATTTCTTCCGACAATTATCTTGTTTTTGCCAAGCCTAAAGTGGCGTCCGACCTTCAGCAGCTCCAAATCCGCCATTGAAACTCGCCTTTTATGCCTTAACAGGTCACGGAGTTTAGCCGAAAACTCCTTGTAGGTTAGGAGGCAACCGCCAGCAGGAGACTGATATTCCGTTATGCCATAAACCTTTGCAAGGGCAATCTGCCTCTTACGAGACCTTCCACGAATATCCAAAAGCCTACCTCGGTCAACAAGCCCCAATTTTTCCGATTCTGTTAGCGGCAAAAGCCTAGCTGAAAGCGGACGCAAAAGCCTGCCCTTTAGGCTTGATTCCTCCTCAACAATTTTTAGGGCTTTCATGTGCTGGGACATGGGGCGCTCGTCTAAAACCTCGCCAGTAACAATGAAGTCTGCACCTATTTCACGGGCGTACTTTTTAGCCTTTTTAAGCATGTGTATGCGGCAGTCAATGCATGGGTTCATGTGTCGCCCATAACCATACTTTGGCTTGCGAACAACCCGCAGATATTCCAAGCCTAAACGCACAACTTTTAGGGGTACGCCCAACAGTTCAGCAGCCCTTTCTATGCTGAAGCTGCCCACTTTTGCTGTGTAAAAAGGCGTCAGAAAAGCAATAGCTTCAACCTCGATGCCTTGCTCTTGAATAAGCTTTATGGCTAGGCTGCTGTCTAAACCTCCAGAAAATAGCGCTAGAGCCTTCCCCTTCGCTTTGGCTTTTCCCATCTGTTTTCTGCTTTAGACGGTTTACAAGCATTTATTTAAAGGCTGTTTTACGCTTATGTTCTGTAGCCTCCGCCGTAGCTTGTTACTAGGAATATGGCGTACATTATGAGGAGTATTGCGCCTTCCCTCCAGCTTATCCGCTCGCTGGAAAGGAAATACCAAAGCAGAAGGTTTGTTATAAGCGAGAACATGACAAGGTGGGAGAAAGCAGCTATGTTAACCGCCAAATTCGCACCCACTAGTGCGACGCCGAGGATGCATGTTATGTTTATGAAGCAGCTTCCAACAATGTTGCCCAAAGCAAGGTCCAAATGCCCTTTCTGAACGGCGCCGACGCTCGTCGCCAATTCGGGGAGGCTTGTCCCAAAAGCAACTATGGTGGCGCCTATAACAACCTTTGGAATTCCAAGACCGTCAGCGATGAAAGTTGCTGAGTCCACAATGAAATATGAGCTTGCAACAACTAACGCTGCGCCTAAAATTGCAAAGAACGCGTAAACTGGAAGCTTTCGCCTCTCCTCTCCTAGGGAACCCTCCTCCCTAATCTTCCTAACCTTTGAAAGCTGATAAACGTAAAATATGAAAATTGCAAGGAGGATTACGCCAATAACTCTGCTTGCATATCCAATGTAGAGAAGCGTCAACGGGACAACAGAGGCCACAAAAAGCCCAAAATATAGGGTTCCAATCTCCTCCTTTGCCATGACTGGAGCAAGTTTTACGGCTTCGGAGCTTTTCAGCGTCAACAAAAGGAAGCATACGCCAAGTATTAGGCATATGTTCACAATGTTTGAGCCTAAAACATTACCTATTGCTACGCCTATGCTTTCGCCGCCTATCGCTGCGAATATGGAAACGCAAAGCTCTGGCAAGGATGTGGAAAACGCCACAAGTATAAAGCCTATAGTCGTTTTGCCAAAACCAGTTATATCCGCAATTTTAACACTGTTGGTTATCGCCCAGTCGCTTGCCTTGTCGAGAACCACCAGAGAGGCTAAAAGAATAAGCGCATTACCAACAAGTCCCAACCCCTCGAACAAGACGGTCAAACCTCTTCTCGCATATTTCAACCATCGTTAAAAGCATTTTCCCTTCATGAAGCCAGCAAGCACATGGGAAGGGGGTAAAGCAAAAATTCCGCAAGAGTCATAGGCTTATGCATGGCTCAATACGAAATAATATTCCTCGGAACAGGCGGCGGAAGATTCACAACAATAACCCAGAAAAGGCGAACAGCCGGAATACGCATACTTGGCGAAAACCTAAACCTCCATCTGGACCCTGGACCAGGAGCACTTGTCCACTCCATAAGTGAGGGTTTGGACCCGCAGAAGTTGAACGCCATTTTCGTTTCCCACTGCCACCCAGACCATTACACTGATGCTGAAGTGATGATTGAGGCTATGACTCGTGGCATGACAAAAAAACGTGGCTTACTCGCGGCATCAAAAAGCGTTTTAAAAGGAAGCGATGTCTGCGAACCATCTATTTCGAAGTATCACCAGCAAATGCTAGAACAAATAATCGAAGCGATTCCGAACACGCGATTCCAAGTGGCAGAATTGGCGGTTTCAGTGGCAGAGGCAAGGCACACAGACCCAGACGCTGTTGGCTTCAAATTCGAGACAAAAGAGTTTGGTGATTTCGCCTACACAAGCGACACAGAATACTTCGATGGAATAGGCCAATACTACAGAGGCGTTAGGCTACTAATGCTATGCGTAATGAGACCAGCCGGAAAACCATGGAAGGGACACATGACAACAGAAGACGCCATAAAAATCATCCAAGAAGCCCAACCAGAACAAGCCGTATTGACGCATTTGGGAATGCAAATGATATTCCAAGGACCAGCCAGAGAAGCCAAACTAATTGAGGAGAAGACCAGAACACCAACAGTGGCAGCCACAGACGGCATGCGCATAATCTTCGGCGAAAAAATAGAGGTGCAAACAGCCAAGCCAAAACAGGGACTGGACAAATTCTTTTAAGGCTTAAATGCGTTTTTCCTATCTCAAGAGGAAAGCTGAACACATGCGAATAGTGATAAGACTAGGCGGCTCCGTTGTCGCCACACCAGTAAACACCCAACTAATAAGCGAATACGCCAAAATTCTGAAGAGACTAAAAGCTGAAGGACACACGTTGGCAGTTGTTGTAGGAGGAGGAGCCCTAGCAAGAGAATTCATAAAAATAGCCAAAGAACTCGGCTTGGCGGAAAAAGACCAGGATGATTTGGCGATTAGCGTTTCAAGGCTTTACGCTCAGCTCTTCGCTAAGATGCTTGGCAGAGCTAGCTGCGAAAAAATCCCCGTAAGCCTTGAGGAGGCTGCTGAATGCCTTGAAAAGGGGAGGATTGCAGTTTTGGGCGGCTTAAAACCGGGCATGACAACAGACACAGTGGCAGCTCTAGTGGCTGAAAGCATAAACGCTGATATACTCATTAAAGCCACAGACCAGGAAGGCGTATACACAAAAGACCCTAGGAAACATGCAGACGCGGTAAAACTTGACAAAATAAGTTTTGAAGAACTGCCAAGGGTTTTAGCCGAAGATAAACACAAGGCTGGAATCCACCAAATTCTAGACCCAGAAGCCATAAAAATCCTAAAGGCTAGACGCATAAAAGTCCACGTCTTGAACGGGTTTAAGCCGGAAAATCTTCTGCTGGCGGTCGAAGGAAAAGCCGTTGGAACATTGATAGAGTAAAATGGATGGGAGAGTTTTCGGGTGGCATAATCCTTAAATATTGGATTTTATTGTATTATCGAATTTGATATCGATGGTGATATAATGTTTGAAGATGACAACTATCCGCCGCCTCCGCCTCTTCCGCCTTTCCGGCATTGGTTGAGGCATATGGCTGCCGTGCCTAAAGGTTTTCTGCGCTATCAAGTTTTGGAGCTTTTGAACGAGAAGCCCCTTTCAGGCTCTGAGATTATGAGCGAAATTGAGAAGCGAACCAATGGCTGTTGGAAGCCCAGTCCAGGTTCTGTTTATCCGCTTTTGGCTTGGCTTCAGGATAATGACTATATTCGCGAGGTGCCAACTGAAGAGAGCGGTGTTAAGCGTTATACGCTTACGGATAAGGGCAAGAGGCTTCTCGAGGAGCAGCGGAAGGTGCGCACCCAGTTCCGCATGGGCAGAAAGCTCTTTGTTCCACCATTGTTGGGTTCTCTTTGGCTGCGCATTCCACCAGAGGAGGCTGAGGATGTCAGAGAAGCCTTTAGGCGCTTGTTTAAGGCTTTCTTCACTCTTGGCATGAGCTTGGAAGAGCGGTTTTCAGAGCAAGCCATAAAAGAAACTTTGAAGGTTTTGAATGAAACCGCCAAGAAGCTTGAGGATATTGAAAGGAAACTTCGTGGTGAAAAGGCATGACGGAAGAAGTGATTAATGCTGAAAACCTAACAAAAGTTTTTAATAAGAGCCTAGTGGCTGTCGACCACATAAACTTCAGTGTCAAAGAAGGCGAAATCTTCGGCTTTTTGGGGCCGAACGGTGCGGGGAAAACAACGACGATAAATATGCTGATAACTGTTTTGAAGCCTACTGAGGGCACTGCTTCTGTGCTGGGCTATGATGTTGTTAAGCAAGCCAACGACGTTAGAAAGGTTATTGGCGTCGTGCCACAAGAGTACACGGCTGATGAGGATTTAACTGGCTATGAGAACGTAATGCTTTGCGCCGACTTGTATGGGATTCCCCGCGACATAGCTAAAAAGCGCGCCTTGGAACTGCTGGAACTTGTGGAACTGACAGATTTTAAGGACAAGAGAGTTGAAACCTATTCTGGCGGAATGCGAAGAAGACTTGAACTTGCATGCGGATTAATTAACAGACCAAAAGTGCTGTTTTTGGATGAACCAACATTGGGTTTGGATGTTCAGACACGCGCCGCCACTTGGAATTATATTAGGCGGTTGAAGAAGGAGTACGGCATGACTCTTTTCATGACCACGCATTATTTGGAGGAGGCCGATGCCCTGTGCGACCGCATAGCCATAATAGACCATGGCAAAATAATCGTGACTGGCGCTCCAGGCGAGCTTAAGGACAGCCTAGGCGGAGACATAATAACAATAACCATAAAAGAGAACGCAGACGTAGTCAGCATAATCAAAAGTGTTGAAAAAGTCAAGGATGTGAGAAACGAGAATGGCGCTTATAGGATTAAGGCTAAAAATGGTGAGGCAACAGCCCCACTGATAATTGAGGCTTTGCGAAAGAGGGGCTACACTGTGACGAGGCTTTCGCTTACGGAGCCAACCCTAAACGAGGTTTATTTGGAGTACACTGGCAGAGCCATCCGCGACGCAGAAGAGTCCAAAGAGTCGTTTATAGCCCATAGAATAACCTTAAGGAGGGCTAGGGGAAGATGAGCACAGCGAATGAGTGCCGCCTAAGCCTATCAAGGAGCTTGTGGGCTTTAACCTACCGCGAACTGAAAAAGTGGCTTAAAGACCCAGTTATGCTCGTGATGTTTGTGCTTCAACCCCTCATTTGGATGGGCTTATTGGGAAAGTCCATGAACATAGGCGGGCTTTTTTCAGCCAACAACATAAACCTTCAAGGACCAATATTCATTGATGGCAGCGCTGTTATATATCCACCTGGAACCAGCGTGGTTCTTAATGGCACTACCCTTGCGCAAGAGTTCGCCAAGATGGGTTCAGAAATAATGAAGAACACTTTTGGTGTTGCAGACTACTTCAGTTTCATGGCTGTTGGCATGGTTTCAATGATAATTATGACAACGACAATGTTCAGCGGCATGTCAATAGTCTGGGACCGCCGTTTAGGCTTTCTGGACAAAGTGATAAGCACCCCAGTTTCGAGGGCAGCCATAATATTCGCCAAAATCTTAAACGCAACCTTTAGGGCAATGTTCCAAGCAACGGTGATTTTGGCGCTGGCTTACTTGCTGGGACTGCAGTTAAGTCCATCATTCACTTTGCTTAACCTTTTAGGGGTTTACGCCGCCATATTCCTGTTGGGTGTTGGGCTTTCATCGGTTTTTATAGCCTTCTCCATAAGGTCCACTAGGATGGAGCGCCCCATGCAGTTTGTAAGCCTAGTAACAATGCCTTTAATGTTTGCAAGCAACACCTTCTTTCCAACTAATTTGATGCCAGACTGGATGCAAGCCATAGCCAAAGCAAACCCGCTGACCTACATAACGGACGCTATTAGGCGTCTCACAATACTCCCCATGGACGCTTCAGCCCTAATGTGGGACTTCACTTATCTAGGATTGTTCACAGCGGTTCTCGCCACAATCGGCATAATGCTGTCATGGCGATACCTAACAAGATAAAGAGGCTGGCTGAATACAATGGCAAAAATTGTTGAGGCATTAAACCTTAAAAAGGTGTATATGCTGGGCAAAGTCCCAGTAGAAGCCCTAAAAGGCGTAAACCTAAAAGTTGAGGATGGCGAATTCCTATCCGTTTTGGGACCATCTGGGAGCGGAAAATCAACACTGCTAAACCTCATAGGAGCCTTGGACAAGCCCACTGACGGAAAAATTTTCATAGAAGGGGTTGATGTTTCAACGCTTAATGATGGGCAGCTTGCAGATTTAAGGCGTAGGATAGGCTTCGTTTTCCAATTTTTCAATTTGATTCCAAGGTTCACGGCTAGACAGAATGTGGAGCTTCCATTGGCTATTGCCGGGTTAGGCAAAGAGGAACGGAGAAGGCGTGCTGAAGAGCTTCTTAAAATTGTGGGTTTGACTGACAGAATGAACCATAAGCCAGCGGAGCTAAGCGGAGGCGAACAGCAGCGTGTAGCCATAGCAAGAGCCCTAGCCAACAATCCCCGCTTTCTCCTCATGGACGAGCCAACTGGAAACATAGACTCGAAAAACGCCATGGAAATAATCCGCCTTATAAAGGGGCTGAACAAGGAGTTGGGCGTGACAATAATAATGGTTACCCATGACCAGCGTTTGGCTGCGGAGGCAAAAAAAACAGTGCACATGCTTGACGGTCTCATAGTTGATGAAACAGTGAACAAGCCATGAAGCTAACAGACATATTCTCTTATGCTTTTAGCGCCATAAAACTGCGCAAACTCCGAGCGGGCTTAACAACCCTAGGCGTTGTTATAGGGATAGCCGCAATAGTGGCATTACTGTCTATAACGCAAGGCTTGCAAGTGGCTATTGCCACTCAACTCCAGAAGGGATTCGCAACAGACACCCTAATCGTTACAGCCAGAAGCGATTCGGGATTTAGGCTTCTGGTCAACGACACAAGTACAATAGAAGAGGTAGGAGGCGGAAACGTCACTGTTTCGCTTGCAGTTATCTTGAGAACTGGATACATAAAAAACTTGGAGAACCGAACAAGTCGCGTTACAATAGTAGGCGTTGACTACGCGAAGTACGCTGAAATTTACAGCAGCACATTTTCCGCTGAAGAAGGGACAATTCCGCAAAATCCGGAAAACGATTCTGTGGTCGTTGGGAAGCGTGTAAGCGACCCCTGGGGTAATGGAACACTTTTCTGCAAAATCGGCGAAAACGTTACAATAATTTGGACTTCACGTCCCTTCGAAAACAAAACCTATACGGGCAATGTTGTGGCTGTTCTCAAAGAGGTGGGAGGCTTCAGTTTCGGCGGTCCATCAGACACAAGCATATACATACCAATAATGCAGGCTCAAACCTTTTTCGGAACAGACGAATGTGAAATGATAATAGTCAAACTCAAAAATGATGATAAGGCAACTATTGACAGCACGGCAAAAGCCATAAGAGATGCCTTCAGCGGCCAAGTCACGGTAACCTCTTCAACAGCCATCCTTAACATAATTTCCAGCATTTTCTCCACTATGGAGCTTTTCCTAGCTGGGATTGCAGCCATATCGCTGTTGGTGGCTGGAATAGGCATAATGAACATTATGATTGTCTCAATGATGGAACGCACAAGGGAAATAGGCATCCTAAAAGCGTTAGGAATGAAAAACCGTCAAGTTCTCCTAATATTCCTAGGTGAAGCAGTCATAATAGGATTGCTTGGCGCAGTATTCGGCGTAGGAGCAGGATGGGGCATAGCACAAGTCGCAGTAAGAGTTTTCAGCACTGGAGGCGGCTTTGGCGGAGGCATACGCCAAGGAAATCAAGCAGCATTTGCCAACGGGTTAACAATATCGCCAGTTTTAACACCCACAGTGCTTTTCGGCGCCATAGCCTTCGGCCTAATAGTCAGTGTTCTCTTCGGGCTTTATCCCGCCTGGAGAGCCTCGAAACTTAAACCCGTGGAAGCCCTAAGATATGAATAGGCAAGCCACGCTAGTCAGACAAATTATATAGCTTTGCTCCGAATATTTAGTGCAGAGGCAATTGTGAATTGGCAGACGCCTTAAAAAGAACCCTTGGCATTCCAATGGGCGACTTATCCCAATTTAGAAAAAGACCAGTGGCAACCCTCGCCATAATAATAGCTAACATTGCAGTCTACGCCATAACATCCTACGAAAACATCTTCCTAGAAGTAAGCGACTACTGGGTAAGCGCCGGAGGCTTCGTTCCAGCACTAACGCCTATGCCAACCCAATGGTATAGAGTTTTCACCTCAATGTTTTTGCACGCAGACTTCTTCCACATACTATTCAACATGTACTTCCTATACATTTTCGGAAGAGCAGTTGAAGAAGCCCTTGGAAAGTGGCGTTTCCTAGCCCTATACATGGTTTCAGGAGTGGTCGCATCCATATTCCACACAGCCTTCAGCTTCCTAGGAGGAGCCACAGCCTACGTAATCCCAGCCATAGGCGCTTCAGGAGCCATAAGCGGAGTCCTAGGCGCATATCTAATTCTCTTTCCAGGCACGTCGCTGGTGATGGGCTGGGGATTCCTATTCTTCCCAATGTTCTTTAGGTTGAAGGCCGCCTACTACCTCATCTTCTGGTTTGCAACCCAAGTTATCTACGGCTATGCAAGGCTTGGCGGAAGCACAGCCGTCTTCGCCCACGCAGGAGGCTTCATAGCAGGCATAGCCCTACTACCACTTGTTGCCAACAAAGAAAGGCTCATTCAATTTAGAATTGCAAGACAAGCCGCATTCCCAGCATACGTGGTATTTACGCCAACACCAGTCAAAACAGTTGGTTTAGGGCGTACCACAAAAATAGTAGTTGCGGTGATTTTGGCTGCACTGCTTTTTGGAGCGGCATACGCCTCAATAGGATTGGCAAGTCAAGGCAATGCAAAGTGGGTAACTATGCAATACACATGCAAAGGAGCATCATACACGGACAGCGTAGGCATCTTATTATCTGATATCGGGTCTGAGCTTGCCAGCATACAGCTGGATGAAACAAGGATATTGCTGAATAGACTGAACGCTGCGCATTTACTCTACGACATTAATAAGGTTAACCAGGAAGTGAGAATTTCAGATTGGAGGGGCGAACTGCCAGTAAACATTACAGTTGATGGTTTTACCACAACAGTTAATGTTAGCACAATAATTCACTACTTTGTTGGGATGTATGATGGCGATGGCTTTTTAAGTTACGGAAATGGGAGCTTGATAACACGAGCTGTGAGTGGGTATGTTTCTGGAGGAAGGCTGTATATAGTACAAAGTAATCCTATTGCTTACGGATTTGAACTAAACTCACAGACAATGAATCTTGCAAGCATCACGCAATACACCGGGCTTCCTTCCCTTTTCCTCACTGCAGCGGCTCTTGCAGTAGCAATAACAAAGGATAAAGAGCTAGCCTTAATAGGTGAGGAGCCAGGAAGGGTTTGGCATCCCTTTACGCCTGTTGCCTAGTAAAGTTTAAGACTTGAATGGTGATAATGCCTAAGAGGGTTTACGCGTGGTTCGGCGTTTTTATCCAAGCCAGCCAGTTGTAGGCGTCGGCGCAATAATAGTTTGTGATGGAAAAATTTTGTTGGAAAAGCGTAAAGGTGAGCCTGGAAGGGGCAAGTGGAGTGTTCCAGGCGGTTTAGTAGAACTAGGCGAAAGGGTTGAAGAAACTGTTGTCCGCGAGGTTAAGGAGGAGACTGGCTTGGATGTGGCTGATCCGGGGCTCATTGACGTTGTTGACAATATTGTTCGGGATGAGAATGGCGAAATAAAATGGCACTTCGTCATAATCGATTATTTTGTGAGGCTTAGGGGCGGAGAACTGCGGGCGGCAGACGACGCAGAAGAACTCCGCTGGGTTCCCTTGGCTGAAGCCGAAAAATACGATTTAACAAAGACTTTTAGAGCTTTTCTCCAAAGGAATAGGGCACGCCTTGAAACGCTTAACTCGTGTTCTTAATCGGCGTTTCTGTGAACAATAGGCGGGTTTCCCCCATAGTTTTCACGTCTAAAGCCCTTACTTTTACGACTATTGGGAAGTCCTTCACAATTTTTCCCAGCACTAGGCAGTGGTGGGGCGGAAGGTCCATGGCTATGGATTTCACGGTTTCTGCGTCCACGCGGGCTGCTCGGGAAACAGTTTCCAAGTCGTGCTCGTTGGTGAAATTGAAGAGGAATATGTTGTCTGCTTGGCGATAAATGTTCTCGCGTATCGTGTCTGGCTGATTTGTTATGAATGTTGTGAATATTCCATAGTGGCGCATCCGCGTTACAATGTCGTCCCAGTAGGTTTCCCGCAGATACAAGTGGGCTTCCTCAGCGAAGAGGAAAACAGCCCTCAATCTCCAGCTTTTCAGCATCTCCACCAGCTTTCCAAGGAGGTATTCCACCACCATCTGCCTATCAATGGTTGAAGTATCCTTCAAATCTATTATTATGGCTCCACCCTCCTCCCTAGCCTTTAACAGGCATTCTTCCAATAGTGTGGCTTCCGCAATGTTATCCGTAAAAAAGCCAGAATTAACCATGGCATAATAGCGTGAGAAAAGCGCATCCCGAACGTTCTGGTTGCAGTGCCAATTTCGGATGGCTTCCCCAAGCTCGTTTAAGGTTAGGGCGTTCCGCTCTCTTAAGGACTGCCATATTCGGCGGAACTCCCGGGCTGATGTCCCCGGCAAGTGCAAAGCGTGAATAAGAATGTTCATCAGCTCGTTAAGATGAAGCTGTTTTAAAGCGACTTTAAAGTTTTGGGAAGGCGTCAAAACATGAATTTTATGGTAGTAGGCGTTTCTTTTTCCGTCTGCTGTCATGCCCAAACCAGCATACTCGCCGTTTAAGTCTAGGACTACGACTGTGGCGCCATAGTGGAGCAAAGCCATTATCAGAAGCTTTGAAAGGTGCGACTTGCCAGTCTCCTTCTTCCCAGTTATAATGTTTAGTCGTCCATCCAAGGCTGAAGCGTCCACTGTTAAAAACGAAGCCTCCTTCGTAGTGCCCAAAACAATGGGAAGTTTGCCATCAACTCTCGCCAGCTTAAGCAGTGTTGGAATTGGAAGCTTTCTAATGCTGGACTGGGAACGCGACGGCAGCCAAGAACTGCTCGGGCTTAGGCTTTCACCATTCTCAACTGTTGCGCGAATCTTGCATATTAAAAGCCTAGAATCTTGAATGTACGTTATGTGGGGCGCTATCTCAAGAGGGTCTACATCCTCGCCTTGAATTATTTCGCCCCCGTCTGGTAGACTGCGCAGAAGCTCTTCCAGTACGCCCGGAATGTTGGCGAACTGTATGTCTATAACTTGGACGATTAGGGCTTTTTGGGCTTCAGCATCCTCAATTAGCAGGTAGTCGCCTTTCTCGGCTGTTTCGTTTGGGAAGCTTAGGATTTGGACTATGTTTCCCTCTTTTTTATAAAGCCTCACTGTGGCTTTCCCCCTTCCCGAAAGGTCCGAACAATAGGCGGTGCATGTCCGGGCGCTCAATAATTTTTAGGCGGTATCGCTGCTGAATGAAGTGTTGCATGGCTATAACCTCGTTCGCCGTGAAAGTGCAGAGAATATGCGCCAAACGTAGGGTTTCTGGGTAGCTCTGCGTTATCAAATCGTTTCCAATAAGCCTCTCAACAGCTTCGACCTGTTTTTCCTTTGGCAATTCCCTGTCTATGTCAAGCCTAAAGGCACAGTTTCCCCGCGTTAGTTTTGCCACGTAAACTTCGCCAAGCAAAGTTGTTGGCGGTTTCGGCTTAATGTCGGGTATGGCGATAATGCATGGTGGTTTTTGGGTTGTCAGCGTGTCTGTTATCAAGTAGCCGTTAAATCTCAACGTTGTCATTTTTGAGAAAGCCAAAACAGTGTTGCCCGCTGCCCTTGCACTTTTTAGGATTTCCTTAAGCTGGCTTGTCGGGGTGTCTGGCGTTCCCGCCGTCAGCGAGCCATCGAAGAGTATTAGCCCGTTGCTCACAGTCCTTGTCAAGGTTTGTTGGAGCCACTTTTCTAGGAGGTTTGCCATCCTCATTGGTGTTTGCATTATGTTTGGCTGGGCTTGGCTTTCGCTTTGCTCTTGAAAGTAGGCGGCTTGCAGTGCCCTATAAACTTCTTTTTGGTTTTCTTCTGTTATGTGGAATATGAAGGGTCCTATGCGTAGGTAGGCGTAGCTTTTTCCCCTCTTCCATATGCATGTTCCTCGGATGGCTGTTATTATTCCCGTGCTTGTTTCGCCAAGCTTTATGCTTGAGGTGTCCACTGCGGCTATGGTGGTTTCCTCTGTTTTCGGCTTTAGCGTTATGGGCTTGAAAAAGCCGTTTATGTGGTTTATGGTGGCGTAGAGTGGTTCTTGGCTTGTGTTGTTGTTGGCTTGTTGAATTGTTTGTTGGTTTAGTTGAAGGGTTTGGTTTTGCACGTGTTTTAGCGAGTGGATGCTTAGTTCTATGAAGCGTTGGGGCAGCGTCAGGTCCATGGTTGGTTGTGGAAAATTATATTTTGGTGTTGCTGTTATAGTATATTGTTCAATCACCAAGATTCACCAATATGCACTTGTTGGGCGGAAGGGGTATATAAATGTTGTGCATGTACAAGATGCACAATTCAATATTCAACAAGGTGGAAAATTGACACAAAACACTACAAAACCACCAATAAGAGTAAAAATGCGAGTAGGCGAAATAGAATTCGAAATAGAATGCCAAGAAGAACAACTACAAACGGCAGTGGACCGCATACTATCAACACTAACAGAAAAAGTGAAACAAACTCCACTCATAACGGAAAGGGCAACGGCACCGCCAAGGGCTGAAACATGCAAAGGCGTCATCCAAAAACTATGGGAAGAAGGCTGGTTCTCAACACCAAAAACCCTAAGCGAAGTCCACAGCGAAATGGCAAAAAGAGGATTTCACTACGACCGCACAGCCGTAGCCCACGCCCTCATAGACCTAGTAAAAGAAGGTATCCTAACAAGAGACGGAAAACCACGCCGATACCAATACGCCCAAAAAAGACCACCACTGACGTAAGTTGAAAGGTTTTTATATTGCAAGTTCAAAATAATGAGCATATGCCCAAAAAATTAGACTTTATCACACCGACCACGCTTAAAATCCTCTACGTTTTCCACGAAGACACAATGCGGGAACTACATGAAAGAGAGGTTGTGAGAGAAGCCAAAGTTAGTAAAGGCTCCGCCAACAAAATTCTAAGAAAGCTTTCAGAAAGTGGAATCTTAAACAGGGAAAAAAGGGGACGGATGGTTTTTTACAGGCTTAACATTAAAAATGCTGTTGCAAGACAGTTTAAAGTGCTTTTTAACGTCTACTCCTTACATGATTTGGTTGAGGAAATAAAGCAAGACTGTAAAAGAATAATATTGTTTGGCAGTTGCTCCGAGGGAACAGACGTGAAAGAAAGCGACATAGACCTCTTTATTCTTACCAGTGAAAAAGACATAGTGAAACGGAAGGTTAGCGCTTATGGAAAAACAGGGAGAAGAATAGCAGCAATCATCGTTGACTCCAATGAATTTGCAAAAATAAGAAAAGAGGATAAGCCCTTGCATGACAGAATTTTGAAGGGGATAATTCTGTGGGAGTCTGAATGAGCACCTTTAAACGTTTTCTAGAGGAAAGAAGGTTAATCAAAATTAGCGTTGACCGAAAACTCGTACTTAAAGAAATTGAAGGCGCCATTTCTGACCTTGAAGAGGCAAAAGACTCTCTTTCAAGGAGGAAATTTAAATGGGCTACCATACAAGGATATTATTCAATGTTCCATGCTGCAAGAGCCCTCGTTTATAGTAGGGGCTTCAGGGAAAAAAGCCATTATGCATTGCTCGTCGCATTAAAAGAACTGTTTAAAAATCAACTCGAATTGGAGTTCATCCAAAATTTTGAGGAAGTCATGAGCTTAAGAGAAGAGGCTGACTACGGCCTTGTCTTTTCAGAAGAAGGCGCCACGAGCATAATAAAAAACGCAGAAAAATTCCTTAAAAAAGTTAAAGAAATTCTACAAATTAGTTGAATAAAATCGGAAAGGAAAAATCCCGAAGATACAAATACGCACAAAAAAGATCACCACCATAACTTCAATGGTGCTCATTTTGGGTTGGAATACTTACCCCCGCTCTTGCAAAGTGCCCATAATGATACTTGCCCTTTTCCTAATGGTCTTCGCAATTCTTTTAGCTGCTTTTAGAACCAATGATTGGGTATTAATTATAGCTTCATTCGTATTTCTTATAGGTGTTATTTCATTTTGGTATGGTGCCAAATTTTTCACGGAAGAATAACCCTTCACAAAGTAAAAAAGGGCTCTTCTGAAAAGTTATATGCGTTGTTTCAAATGAATTGTTTGAAAGGTGTTGTTTATGGATTTTTATGAGGTTGTTTTTAAGAGGAGGAGCATTCGAAAGTTTAAGGAGACGCCTGTACCTGAAGATGTGCTTTTTAGGGTTTTGGAGGTTGGGCGTTGGGCGCCTTCAGCTGGCAACACTCAACCGTGGCACTTCATAATTGTCACGGATGCGGAAGTCAAAAAGAGAATAGCCCATATCTGCACGGAATATAGCCGCAAACACTGGGCTGATTTTCTTCCCGAAACTGCACGTTACTTGGCTGCGAGGGGTGGTTCATGGGACAAGTCTGCCATGGCGAAAATTCCAGCATTAATCGCCGTCTGCTTCCACATACCAGAGAAGATGAGGGAAGAACTTGCATTAGCTTCAGCATGGACAGCCATCCAAAACATGCTCTTGGCAGCAACAACTGAAGGCTTAGGCAGCTGCATCTACACCTTCTACAACAACGAAGAAGAAAACCAGATAAAAAAGATTTTAGACGTGCCAGAAAACTATCGAATCGCAGCCCTAATTCAACTGGGCTATCCGGCAGCGGAACCACCAAAACCCTCAAGAAAAGCACTAAAAGAATTAATCTCCTACCAACATTTTCAACACTGATTGGATGCGAGAATCTCAATAAACAATGGTTTTCCATACTCGCCGAAGTGCACTACCGTGTTGCTTAAAAGGTGTAATTCATAATGAATATAAGCACGGTTCATGAACTATCATTTTAGAGGCTAAATTATGAGTGTCGAAGTGTTAGAAGAGATTAGGAAGGAACTGCGGGAGCTTAGGCTTCTTTACAAGGAACTCGTGGGAAAAGCTCATACCAGTTGAAAAGCCAACACCAAAAGAGAGGAAAGCCATAGAAGAAAAAGACGAAATAGCTAACGAAAATGAATTAATGAAGATGTCGCGTAAAGTTCACTAGCTGGCAACACTTAGCCATGGCTAAAAATTCTAGAGGGGGCTATCAATTTATCAGCCGAAAACTTCCTAAAATTGACTATGACAAGCCCCAAAACAATTGCGTCGGCAATGATTAAGCCAATCTTTGTTATTGAGCATTTAGAGCCTGAAATTGGCAAGTGGCTTCTATGTGAGTATGAGAACGCTTCAGAAATTGTTGGCAAAAAACGCCTACTATTCACAAGCGTCAAAAAGAAAGGCGACGCAGCAAAACTTCCAAGGCTTGGAAAAGTCGAAGAAAAAAGCGCCGCAGAAATTTTCAGTCCAGAAAAAGTCATAATTTTAGACCCGAAAGCTGAAGACCCACTAAAACCAGAAGATTTCGTTGGTAAAGAGGCTATTATCATTGGCGGGATTTTGGGCGACCACCCGCCAAAGGGCAGAACAAGAAAACTTTTGACAAGGCGTTTTCCAAAAGCCACAGCGCGGAACATCGGTAAAGATCAGTTTTCCATTGATGGAGTTGTTTACGTGGCGAAACTCGTAAGCGAGGGAACACCATTGGAAAAAATTCCAGTCAAGAAGGGCTTGTCTTTGAGGCTTAATGAGTATGCGGAGATTTATCTTCCATACGCCTATCCGCTGCGAGATGGAAAACCGGTCATAAGCCAAAAACTAGTCGCCTATCTATGCTCAGACCAAATAGTCGAGGATGAAGAGAAAATCTTTAAGAAATATGGTTAGGGGCGTTAAAGCCTACAAGCCCAGCTTAGCCTTAATCTTTGGAAGCCACTCCATCTGCATTTGGAAGACGCCAAAACTTGTTATGCGGTATCCGCCATCACTCGTTTTTTCGGCTATTTCGCTCTTCACCAGTTCTCCGAGTCTTGTGCTTGTAATTTTTGGGTTTTTGCCCAGTTTAGCTTGAAGCTCCTCGCGGGTTAGCACATCAGTTTTTAGCACTCCAAGCCTAAAGCCGATGTGGGCGGCTAAGAGGCAAAGCGCCAAAGTCTCATTGTCCGTAAGCTTTTCCTTAGGAACAAGCAAGTGTGGCATGTTGTTGGCAAAACCCACCAATCCCTTACAGTCTTCAACAAGCCTCTGCAAATCCACATTTAAAACCAAGGCTTTCGCGATTTGGAAGGCTGGGATAAAATCGCTGAAAAACCTGTTAAGGGCAGCCCAAACCTCTTCAAGGCTGCCGGAAAAAGTTTGCTCCATACTGCCATACTTGACGCTAACTGTTATTTTAGCTTCCTCGCTTTTCAAGCCATTTTCCCTCTAAGCTTAGCCAAAACCTCATCCTCAATCCATCTCTCGCCCTGAACCGTCAACTTAAACTCAGGCCTCTTCGGGTCTGGCTTAAAAACTTGGCCGCGTTTAACCATCTCGTTTAAGCGGGCTGGAACCATACATTTTATGCCGCTCGACTCAAGAAGCTTTTGAACTTGTGTGGCTGTGTTCTGCCTCCCCTCAGAGGCGTATAAAATAAGCCCAATAGCCTCATAATGCGTAAGCTTCTCACGGGTTATCAGCACTGGGCCTTCAGTTGTGAATTCTATAATGCCCTTAAGCTGGACCGCCGCCGATGGGACAAGCTTGCTTGAAACCATGTTTGAAACGTTTTCCACAAAATCCTTTGGAAAAGCCTCGAGGAGGCTTAAAACCTCTTGGGGGTTTTCGCCCTCAACAACTATTTCGCCGAAAGACGTTTTAATGTGGACTTCAACCCTTTTCATGGTGTTTCCTCCTTTTGGGCTAACACCTCCTTTTCTGCGAGGATGTAAACATAACCCTTATCAGTTTTCCAACGCCTAACAACGCCTTTATGCACTAGACCAAGCAAATCTCCAGCCAAGGTGCGCCCAGGAAAATGTAAGTTGTTGGCTGCCAAAGCTGCCTTAAGCTCCGTCAAGGTTCTTGGACGCCACTTCCCCCAGTCGCTTTCAAGAATTTTTAGAACTGCCTCACTGCAGCTTTCCACTTTTGGAATTTTTGGGTACTTTTCTACGGGGGATTCCTCCTTAACCGTTAAAACTGGAGTCTTAACAATGACTGTTGCCGCCGTTTTCGTTTTTAGGTTTTCGAAGGCTCTGCTGACTTCTGGCATGAGGTTTGGCAGTTCGCGGACGGTCTTTAGCACGTCGTCCTTCAAACCTTTAACCTCAACCTCGTAGTCGCCTACCTTAACGCGAAATGAAAACTCTCCTTCCGATGGTTTAGCCGCCTTCCCACCCAAATTAATCACACCTATATGATTGGTTGATTCCCCTTTTAGAATTTACGTGTTTTGATATATGTCGAAAAGCGAAATATCGTATTAAATAGCAAGATGTAATATACTGAAACGAGGCAAAAGCCTTGTCGAAAAAGGGAATAGGCGTATGGATTTTCAGCACACTAACGGTCATAGCCGCAGCTCATCTAATCGACGCAGCAAATGCCCTACTCTTCAACAAGCCCATCGCGCTTCTGCAACTTTACCCAGTGGCTAAGGAAAAGCTTGAGGCAATAACGCCTCCCATCTACTTCCTAATAAGTGCCACGGCAACTTTCATCCTTTGGGGCATAACATGTGCTATAGCCTTCCAAAACCCTGTGGAAGCCTTCCTAAACAAAGTGCTTTCCGACGCCAAAAAGCAAAGCATAGTTGAATCCCAACTTCTAGAACAGAAAAGCGAACTGTTAGACGCCATGAACGAGACTGTTGAAATGAACAATGAAATCTTATCTCACGTTAAGGACGCAATATACAACATAAGAGCCGAAGTTAAGGAGATTCAGCCCCTTAAGGACGGCTTGGAGAAAATTAAGGCTGAGTTAAGCCACTTGAAAAGGGAGATTAAAAGTTTTGAGGAGAAGCTTCGATATCCAAAAGTTTGTGTTGCGTGTGGCAAGCCCGTACTTCCAGAATTTAACATCTGCCCTTACTGCGGCGAATCCCTAAAACCAGTGCAAGAGAAAATAATTCCATTAGAGAAATACAGATAAGCGCTCCCTAAGCCTTTCTTGCCAGCCTTTGCTTGATTAGTTCGCTTACCGTTTCGGCGTTTGCCCTGCCCCTAACCTCCTTCATAACCATTCCCATAACTATGCCAAAGGCTTTTGCCCCGCTCTTTTCGATTAAATCCTTGTTTTTGACTATTATGTCGTCTATAATTTTTTTAAGCTCCTCTTTCGTCAGCGTCTTCAGTCCTAGGCTTTCAACAGCCTCCTTCACGGTTTTATCTTCATTTTTTGATAGCCAAGCCACAATGTCTGGAAGAGCCTCTTTTGTTATTTCTCCAGCTCCTAAAGCCTTGAAAACCTCTCTTATTTTTGTTTCTGAGACCTTTTCTGTGAGTATGCCGTCGCGCTTTAAAGCCTTCATGGTTTCTGTTAGAAACACGGCTATTGTTGTTGGCGTAACCCTGCTTTCTTTGGCTATCGTTTCAAAGAGTTCTGTATATTCCGAGTCCACGAGTTGTTTGGCGAGCTT
The DNA here is from genome assembly GCA_964573785.1 of uncultured Candidatus Bathyarchaeia archaeon. Classification (GTDB taxonomy): domain Archaea; phylum Thermoproteota; class Bathyarchaeia; order Bathyarchaeales; family Bathycorpusculaceae; genus JAGTQI01. The sequence continues at coordinate 142,159 of CAZNKF010000003.1, read as the reverse complement.
CTGGTTTAGGTCGTATTCACGCATAAGCCTCTTCAGCCTCTGCTCTGGGAGTTCTGGTAGGTGCTTTCGGATGCGGCTTATGAGCTCTACTGTCACCTGTATTGGCGGGATGTCTGTTTCCGGATACATGCGGGCTGCTCCAGGTCTTGGTCGCATATAACGGGTTGTTCCATCCGGGTTTGCGGCTCGGGTCTCTTCTGGCACGTTTTTTATTGCTTCTCGGGCTCTTTCAAGAACCGCCCTTAAAGCATCTTCAGCATTTTCCTTTGCGTCTGCCACGAAGACCACTGCGTCTTGCTCTTGGGCGCCTACAGCTTTTTTTAAGGCTTCAACTTCTTGGGCTGTTATGCCATAAGCCGGGAGCTCATCTGTGTGGAATATTCCGCCCACGCGCCCCCAGAACCTTGCGCGGTCAGCCATCTCTGTGCCTAGGCGTATGCCTGGCATGAGCTCGCGTTTTAAAAAGCCTCCAAACTTTGGCAGTTTGATGGCTAAGACTAAAGCCCCCTTTTCTAGAGCTTTGCGAATTACTTTACATGCTGTTTGGCTGAAAACCTCCGTAACATCGAAAAACTCTTCTTTTAGGGTCTCCGGGCTTGCTCCGGCTTTTTCGAGTTCTTCGCTTATCTTCATTAGGTTTATTTGCCTCTGCACTTCGTATTCTACAACCAGTGGAATCAGTTCGAGTTCTTGGACGCCTTTTATCTCTGTTAGGGCTCCGCCGTTTATTGATACGTTTAGGTCTTGGCGTATTGTGCCGAGTCCCCGTTTTACTCGCTGGGTGGCTCGGAGAATTTTTCCTATGGCTAGGGCTACTTCTCCGGCTTCTTTTGGCGAGTTTATGGTGGGTGCTGTGGCTATTTCGATTAGTGGTATGCCCAATCTGTCTATGCGGTAGCGTATTGTTGTGCCTTCTTCTCCTGTTTTGCGGGCTGCATCCTCTTCTAGGCTTATGTGTTGTATTGGAACGGTTTTTTCGCCAACTTTTATTGTCCCGTTTAGGGCGATTATGCATGTGCGTTGGAAACCAGTTGTGTTGGAGCCGTCTATGACGGTTTTGCGCATAACGTGAATTTCGTCTACTGGGGTGGCGTTAATCATTAAAGCCACTGTTATGGCTATTTCTACGGCTTCCATGTTCAGCGGGTGGGGTGGCTCCTCATCCATCTCCACTAGGCAAGCCGTCTGGCTGTCAGCCTCATATAGGATTTTTACACCTTTTTTGAATTCGAAGTAGGCTGCTGGGTCTATTTGGCCTAGCTCGCTTTGGGTAGGCCTCAAACGCCTTAGGAAAGTGATTTGTGGCTCTTCTTTGAAGAGTTCTGGTTTGCATGCGCAGAAGAGTTTTGTCTGCGTTTCTAGTTGCTGGTGGACTTCTAAGCCCACTTTTAAGCCTATTCGCGTATAGTCTATTTGGTTTGTCATTGTTTGGTCTCTTCCTCCTCGTATGTTGTGCGTTGGGAAAACTCTCCGGCAATATTCGTTTTTAATAGTTGTTTGGCTTCTTCTGGATTGCTGGTTTGTCCGAATATCCACATGAGTTTGACGGTGGCTGTTTCCGCCAGCATGTCCTCCAGCGGAATCACGCCAAGAGCCAGCAAGTCCCTTCCAGTATCATATACGCTCATGTTTACTCGTCCCCATATGCACTGGGAAGCCATAGCCACCAGTACGCCCTTGTCCACTGCACGCTTTATAAGTCGAAAGAGGCTGCTTGCCACATGTCCCAAGCCTGTGCCTTCCAAAACTATGGCTTTGTAGCCGTTATCCACATACCAGTCTATTACTGCTGGGTTCATGCCCGGATAAAACTTGACTAGGGCGACTTTTTCGCTGAAGTTTGGCTTGACAATGGGCTTTCGCGATGGGTCTCGCCTCTGATAATCTTCTGTAAGCATGATTACGCGTTTTTCTTCGATTTTCGCTAGGGGCTGGGCGTTTACTGTTTTGAAGGCGTCCCTTCGGCTTGTGTGGCACTTACGCACCTTTGTTCCGCGATGCAGCACTATGGTTGTGTCAGAAATTGTTTGGTGCATGGCTATGGCGACTTCTGCGAAGGGCGCTTTGGCAGCGGCTAAAACAGCGCCAGTTAGGTTTGTGGCTGCGTCAGAGCTGGGACGGTCTGCTGAACGCTGAGAGCCAACAAAGATTACTGGGACTGGGAGTTTTTGCAGTGCGAAGCTTAGGGCTGCAGCCGAATAACCCATAGTGTCTGTGCCGTGAGCTATGACTACGCCGTCCACGCCCTCCTCGATTTTTTCAGCCACTGTTTTCGCCATCTCCGTCCAATGGGCTGGCGTTATGTTTTCGCTGTAGAGGCTGAACAATATTTGGGCGTCTATTCGGGCTATGTTGGCTAATTCTGGAACAACGCTGTATAGGTCGCTTGCCGTTAAGGCTGGACGAACAGCCCCAGTCCTATAATCAACACGACTGGCAATAGTGCCCCCAGTACTAATAATGGAGACTTTTGGCAACTGCGGATTCTGCTCTGGCAAGGGTGGAGCAACAAAGGCTGGTTTTTCGCCCTTTCCAACCTTTTCCACTTTGGCATCTGGAGTTAGGCGGACACCAATGTTGTAGCCGCTCCGCAACTTAATCACAATATGCTTGTCATCACCATACTCAGAACGAGGAATAAGAATACCCTCAAAAACTTGACCACCCTTAGCAATGCGAATAAAATCGCCGATTTCTGCTCCGATGCTTTGGAGAATTTCAAGGGCTAACCCCTTATATCCTGAAAGTTCTTCTTTTCCGCTCATCTGAGAGTCTCCAACACTTTAACTAGTAAAAGGTGTTTTTGATCTTTAACTTTATTACAAGGTTTAGTGGTTAAAAGGATAAAGATAATGTTATAGTTTCTTTAATATTGCCGCAAACCCACTAAGTCCAAGGCAAGATAATAATCCAATCAATAAATACGTGACAATTTCCCAATAGACCCCACTTACAACTTCATCGCTTATTGTTTCTGCAAACTCTTGCGAAGCATTGCTAACCCCCTTGAATCATACGATTAACTTAATTTGTAATTTCTAGGAAAAAGATGATACTGCCTACTAATGAAAATATGCTGAATAATGTCACTATTAGTTTGCCTAACTCGTTCATTTTCTTTTAAACATTGAACAAAAAGGGTTCTTTATTAAGGTTATGGTTTTGCTAAACACAGCAATATTTTTTAGTCTAGCATTTTTGACATGTATGGTCCGTCGTGTGTGTATCCGAACCGTTTATAGTATTGTTTTGTTCCTAACGCGCTTATAACAAGTATCTTTCGAAAACCGTATTCTTGGCGGGTTATGCGTTCCGCCTCCGCTAGCAAAATGCTTCCATAGCCTTTATGTTGCCAAGCCTTTGGCATGTGTTTGCCGACTGGCACGACTGGTCCGTAAACGTGGAGTTCGCGGATTAAGCTGCATGGCTCCGCCCTTATTTCTGGTCTATGCGCCTTTTTGGATGGGATACGCAAGCGTAAATAGCCTATCAAAACGTCGTTTTCGGTGTCTTCGGCTGAGATGAAGATTTCTTCGCCTTCAGAAGCCTCATAACGCGTAGTCAAAATCTCCACTTTTTCCGGGTCTGGTTTTACGCCGTCCGTCAATACGCAGTGTCCAACCTCTCGGCACCTTATGCATCCGCACCTTAAACCCTGCTCCTTAAGCATTTGCTGAACAAGCTGGCGGAGATTGCTCATCTTAACGCCAGCCACTATCAATGTTGCTGGAATGTCGCGTTGAACCCGCATTATCCGAACCCATGGCGGAACCATCCTCTTAACCTCGACAATAAGCCTAGCCGCCTCCTCAGTCGTGTATGGCTTATAATCACCCCGCAAAAACCACTCATAGGCTTTAGTACCCTTCAAAACAAGGCATGGGTAAATCTTAATCATGTCAGGCTTAAAATCGGGATTAGAGAAAATCTCATGGAAAACAGATAAATCCTTCTCCATGCTGGAGCCGGGCAAGCCGGGCATCATATGATAAACAATTTTTAATCCAGCATCCTTCAAAATACGCGTGGCTTCCACCACATCCTTAACCGTGTGCCTCCTGCCGACAAGCCTATAAATGCTGTCGTCTGGGTTCTGCACACCCAACTCAACACGTGTCACGCCCATATCCAACATTTTGTCCACATGCTGTTCCTTAGCCCAGTCTGGACGTGTTTCAACGGTAATTCCAACATTGCGGATTTTGCTTGTTTCCGCCAGCCGCTTAGCCTCTTCAAGACTTTGGGAATCCACGCCGCATACAGCATCCAAACAGCGCTTAACGAACCATGTTTGGTACTCTTCTGGAGTGGCTGGAAAAGTCCCACCCATAATGATAAGCTCAACCTTATCAACAACATGCCCAATAGCCTCCAACTGCCCAATACGGCTCTTAACCTGCAAATAAGGGTCAAAAGCACTCTGCAAACCCCTCATGGCTGCAGGCTCAAAACCAGTATAGCTTTGAGGCACTCCAAAAGGCGGACCGCCAGGACAGTAGGCACAAGGTTCTGACTGAGGACAAGGATAAGGCTTGGTCATAACAGCCACAACAGTAACGCCAGAAACAGTCCTAGTTGTCTTGCGACGCAAAACAGGCAAAAGCTTGCGCCTCTCCTCATCACTTTGCAGAAAAGCAATAATCTCAGGGTTTGAAGGAATCCTGCCAAGACGGTGTTTGGCTGCGACTCGCACCTTTAAACGGTTAACATCATCTGGGCTAGGCGAAGGAATCTGCATCAAACATTGAACTATTTCCCGCAGCGCACTTTCGTTTCCGCCATTCACTCTAATGCAACCATGAAAAATAGACGGGAAGAGGCAAATAAACCAAACTAAAGACGGGAATAAACAATCTTCCCACCAACAATGGTCATTTCAACACCTATATTCCTAAGCGCTTCTGGCGCCACCCTAAATGGGTCGTCAGAAAGCACCACCAAATCCGCCAACTTCCCCACCTCAATAGTTCCCACCCTAGCCTCTTCAAAAGAGGCGTAAGCAGCATTCAAAGTGTAGGTTTTGAGGACTTCCTCCACAGTTAGGCTTTCCTCGCTGAAACTTTTCCTTGCAACAGCAGCCCAAACCCCGAGAAGCGGACTTATAGGCTCAACTGGACAGTCGGAGCCCGAAGCCACCATCACGCCTTCTTTTAAAAGAGTCTTGAAGGGGTAAACCCATCTGGCTCTTTCCATGCCAACTCGGTCCACAACCCAAAAATCGGAAACAATGAAATGGGGCTGAACAGAGGCGATTAAACCAAGCCTCTTCATGCGCCTAATAAGCCTCGGATTAAGCACCGAACAATGCTCAATTCTGTGCCTGTGATTTTCTCGCGGGAACTTTTTCAAGGCTTTTGAAAACGCTTTGATGACGGATTCTATGGCTTTGTCGCCTATGGCGTGGACAGCCAACTGCCATCCAGCCCTATGCGCCTTCAAAACAAGCCTGTTAAGCCTTCGCTGCGAATAAATTAGCATGCCGCATGTTTCCGGCTTGTCTGTGTAGGGCTGTTTTAGGGCTGCTGTTCGCGCCCCAAGGGAACCATCAGCAAAAATCTTGACAAATCCGAGGCGAACCATCTCGTTTCCAAAGCCGGTGACCAAACCAAGCCCAACAAGCCTGTCTAAAAGCTTCGCCGGAATTCCCAAATAAACCCTTATTGGCATTTTTCCCTCACTGTAAAGCTTCTGGATAATGCGAATCTCATCGGCTGAATCAACAATCCAGTGAACACACGTTAAGCCATTTCCAACAGCTTTCAAGCAAGCCTGCACACAAGCCTCTTCAAGCTCAGCTAGGCTTGGTTTGGGCACAACCCGCCAAACAAGGTTTAGGGCGTTCTCCCTCAAAATGCCGTTAGGCTCGCCATTGGCATCCCTATCTATTAAACCGCCCTCTACAGCAGTTTCTCTTCCTATTCCAGCCAGCTCCAAGGCCTTAGTGTTCGCAACGCCAATGTGCCCGCAAACCCGAATGAGGAACATGGGCTTATCTCGCATAGCCTCATCTAAATCCCAGCGTGTTGGGAGCCGCTTCTCCTTGAAAAGCTCGTGGTCCCAGCGTCCACCGAGAATCCAGCCTTTCTCTGGATGCTGTTCCCCATACTCTCGAATTTTCCTTTTCATCTCCTCTATTGAGCTTATGTTTCTAAGGTTCAGCGTCTGCAAGTGCTGCCCAAAACCCGTCATGTGCACGTGGCAGTCAACGAAACCCGGAACAACAGTCTTGCCGCCCACATCTAAAACCTTTGTTTCGCTGCCAATGTGTTTTCGGATTTCAGCTTCTGAGCCAACAGCCACTATTTTGCCGTCACAAATGGCTAGGGCTTCAGCCTTGGGCTTTTCAGCCTTCAAAGTGACAACATTAGCATTCACAATAACAGTGTCTGCGCATTGCATAGCCTAAAAATAAAGTCTAAAGCAAATAAAAGGTTTAATTGCTAAATCCAGTTCTGTCCAGGCTTCCGCTGAAGCATAATGCGTTTCTCATAGTTACGCCTATTCCTAAACCTAGGCGCAGCCCTCTTCTTATCCAAAGGCTGAACCTTAGGCGTCTGAGAACGCACCTTACCAGCTTTTGAAAGCGAACCATGTGTCGGCATCCCTGCAAACTCCTCCGAAACCATAGTCGGAACAGTAACTCTTAAACCTTTTCGTAAAATAGCCATATAAGGGCGTAAATGCGAATGGCAGGGGTTGCCGAGCCTGGTCAAAGGCGCAGGCTTCAGGAGCCTGTCCCGTAGGGGTTCGTGGGTTCAAATCCCACCCCCTGCACTTTTGCTTATTTTTGGGTTTAAAACTGTCAACATAACAATTCAAACAGAGAATCGTTCGATACTGGGTACTATCTCTTCGTTTCCTATCTCAATAAAAGTGCTTCGCATGGAACAATTGCAAGAGGGCAAACAAATTGAAATGGGATTCTTCGGAGGATTAACAAACCCCAAATTCATTCCATTAAAGGCGTTAGCCACGATTTCCTGCCGCATTTTGGGCACTTCAGGTAGTACGCAATTCCTGTTGGAGTCGGGTTCTCACCTTGAAACCGTCAAGTAAACAACAGACTTGCTGCAGATACTTCAAATACATGTCCACATTCTGAACATTGGAATTTCATGAGTTACCATTTGCCAATATACCTCAAGGCGATAAGAAATTTAAACTTTCGGCAGCAAGGCATGATTCAAAATTACAAAACTAAATTGGGGAACAGACAACTTCAGCGAATCGAAGCCGACAAAATCTAGCCGATGAAAGCGTTGACCTAATAATTTCGAATGAGCTCTTTTGCTATTTAGATAAAAGCGGACTTGAAATGGCGCTTAGGGGGCTCTATAGAATCCTTAAGGTAGGCGGTATGATGGCTCATGGAGAGCTTAGCCCCATCCCAGAAAATGAGGCTCAAAGGCTTCTAATAAGGGCGAACGGTTATTCTCGTGAGAGTTTAAAACCTAAACCAAAATGGTTTTCGCCGTTCTCTGATGAAGTGGCGGCGCTTATGCATAGAATAGGCTTTAAAGATATTGCTGTGAAATATTTGGAGACCAATGTGAAAATGGATTACGAGCAGGCGGTCGAATTCCTTAAAGATTGGGTTAACGAGAGTTTCATTAAAAAATATCAGAAGCAATTTAAAAGGTATGGTGTCGAGTTTCCAATGGAGCATGTAATCTTCTGCAAGAAGTAAAATGGTAATCTTTCTTTCGATCTTCGTATTTAGCTCTCTACTGTTCTACGTGTAAAAAGTCTTATCTACGGGTAAACGTAAAAGGCTATTTCACGGGGGCTCAGTTATGAGCAGCTTAGAAGAGCATGGTCCTCAACCACCACCTCCGACGGGAGTTAGAATTGGCTCTATAGGAATCGTTGTCTTGCTGGTTTTGCTTGGTGTCATTCTTATCTGGATTGGACAGTTGACCGTTGCAACGGCTAACTGGGAAAAGTCCGATGAGATGAGGGCAGCCTATAAAAACAATCTCATTTTCACTGGTGTTGGTGCGATGATTTTCTCCATTGCCTTGATAGGTGGTGCTTTAACCATCGAGAGTATCGACAAGTTTGTGCGGTTGGGTATGATAATAGCTGCTGCCTACATCTTGGCTCAGCTGTTTTTCAGATTCCCTTCCATATACTACTGATACTCTTAGCGCTTAAAACACAAACTTTCCTTCCTTTTTCTTGGTGGAACATAAATTAAGGTTGACTATCTAACCTAGAAATGAGGTTAACTTGTAAATTTGTAGGTTGTCCACGTCTACAATGGCATATGCTGTTCCATCATAGCCTAATGATTTTCTGCAATCCACTTCTATGACTATGTAGACGGATTCCAGAAGCCCTGTTTTGTTATGGCACCCCACGCGTTTTCATGCCGTCTTGTCAAATTAAATTCGTAATGTCTCCACTCGCCAAGCGGGATAGAATCATATTTAAATTCTACAACATCTCCGCCTTTGAAGATCATGTTTCCTCCGTTTCTGATGTTTCCCTGCGGGTGGTTTAGGGCTTGCGTGTTATCATAAAAGTCGAGTTCATTGTATTTGACGCCGTATCCGCCTAAGCTTTCTGGGTCTTGGAAGGCTGAGGCAACGGCGCGCGCGCGCAAAAACTAAATTCTCGCTAGACTTAAAGAATATTTGAGCGAAAAACAATGAGTAAGGAACCAAATGTTATAAGCCAAGAAGTTGGCGCATGCGGAGTTTCTGTGGCTTCTGCAAAATTTTCAAGCAAACCGAATACAGGTGTAACGGTTGTAACTGGGTCAACAAAATGCTAAAGTTAAGCAAAGAAGATGGGGAGGGTTGCATATTCTGGGAATGCGCCCAAAAACGAAGTAGAATGTTGCCTTATATGTAAGGAATTTCTATGCCCAAAACATTATGACAAAAAGGAAGCCATTTACACTAAACAGTCTTTAGACACGTGGAAGAGGTTAAGCGAAAGTGGACTCACATTTGGAGGAAGAAGAAAGGAACTTGAATCATTATTAGAAAAAGGAAGATAACAGCTCAGCTTAAGTCTAATTTGAATGTATTTCCTTTTCCTAGCTATGTCTTATGCATTTTTTGATATATCGCCGTTGTGGACTGTGCAGTAACTGGCTGTGGTGCACCTGCCACTATCGAACGTTTTTGCATATACTTATATCCACATTCACATGCAAAACCCACCATTTTTCTTCCGCGATGGATTTCACGCCACCTCTTTGAGTTGCATTTGGCTGTTTGCTTGTGAATTTTCCATAGGAGCCTAGCTTCATTAGGCGTTATGGGCGCGTAGTGTTTTGCTGATGTGAGGTACCATAATGCGTAGGCTGTGAAGCATACCCATAATGTTATGGCTATTATTTCAATCATGTTTTTCACCATGCGTATTTTTGTTCGACACATATTCAATATGTCTTTTTATTGACATATCTAAATTCGAAATATTACATCTTACGATATAAGCATTATCTCAAAAACCGAATACTGTGGAAACAGCTCTAAAACTGTTTCAAAACATCATTTTTCTCCATGATATAGCCGCAATAGTGGCACTTCAAGATTAGGGGTTCCTCGCTTTTAACATAAAACTTGGACTGCACTGGCTCGTTGCTGTTGCTTATGCAGGCTGGATTAGCACACTTAACAATGCCCTCAATAACATTTGGAAGCTTAACCCGCTGTTTCTCAACAACATTATAGTTCCTGATAATGTTTATTGTGGCATGGGGCGCCAAAAGGGCAATCTTATGAACCTCTTCTGGTTTAAGCTCTCTTCCCTCAATTTTGACAATGTCTTTAACCCTGAACCGTTTGCTCGGAACATTGATGGCTATGGTGATTATGCGCTTCTCCTTACCCGTTATCCCCAAAATCTTAACAACATCTAAAGCATGCCCACCAGTTATGTGGTCTATGACTGTTCCATCCTTAATTTTAGAAACATAAAGCATTGTTTCGCTTTCGTTCATACGCCTTATTCCACCTTTTAAAACGGTATTGTCGGCGCAGAGATAAAAGGTTTTTAGCCCTTGCAAGTGTTTTCAGTCAATTTTAACAGCTCGTGAACTGCTAAATTTGATAGCCCCCTCTAATTTTTTCACTTCGCTTATGGCGTGGATAAAAAGTTATTTAAGTAGAGCCAGTTGCTTGTCTAAAAGGGTGTGAGCGTGAAGTTTGAAGGAAGAGACATAATATCAATTCGAGACTTTTCACGCGAAGAAATCGACTATATTTTAAAGATTGCTCAAGCGATGGAGCCCCTAGCCCAAAAGGGTTCAGACATGCTTAGGGGCAAAATCCTCGCAACACTGTTTTTCGAACCTAGCACACGCACCCGCCTAAGTTTTGAGGCAGCTATGCACAAGCTTGGAGGCTCAACGATAGGTTTTGCAGAAGCAGAAATAGCCTCCGTCCGAAAGGGCGAGAACTTGGCGGACACTGTTCGCACCGTTGAAAATTATGCTGATGTAATTGCTATTAGGCACCCTCTTGAGGGGGCTGCGAGGCTTGCAGCGGAATTCGCAAAAGTTCCAATAATAAATGGTGGAAGCGGGGCTGAGGAGCATCCAACACAGGCGCTTCTAGACCTTTACACGATTATGAAGGAGAAGGGCAATATTGATGGTTTGAAAATAGCCTTTGTTGGCGACTTGCGTTATGGGCGAACAGTTCATTCTCTAGCTTACGCTTTATCCTATTATGATGTGGAATTATACCTTGTCTCTCCAGAATCGTTAAAAATGCGGCGGGAAGTCCTCGAAGAGATTAGGGAGAAAATCCAAGTAGCCGAAGAAACCGACATCAAAAAAGTTGTTCCGCTTTTAGACGTTTTATATGTGACTCGTATACAGAAGGAGCGTTTCCCAGATCCGGCTGAATACATCAAAGTTAAGGGTTCATATAAAATAGACCTTGAAACTCTAAGCAAGGCGAAAAAGGACTTGATTATTATGCATCCGCTTCCAAGGGTTGACGAGATTGCCGCAGAGGTTGATGGAACACCGCATGCCCGCTACTTTCAACAGGTCTGGAATGGCATAGTGACGAGAATGGCGCTTCTGGCGCTGATACTGGGCGCAGTGAAATAGACTCTAGGGGCTTGTTAGAAACGTGTGAAGGCTGTTAACGTGCCAACAGAGCCGCATGCGGGGCATTTCTGAATTGTTCCCAACCAGCTTTTGTGGCATTGGCTGCAATGGGTTAGGCTGCGGTTGTACGTGAAAAATCTAAGCTTGTAGTCTTCAACAAGCTTCTTTGTAAACGATAAAAGTGTTTCTGGCTTGTATTCTGCTTCTCCAAGTTCCAAAACCGTTAGGTTTCCGCCGACAAGCTTCTCATAAAGTTCTTTCTCAACAGCCAAAACTCTTGACTGGGTTTCCCAGTTTTGAAGGTTTATTTGGCTATATGCTGAATAGTGAGGCTTTTCCCTTGTCCCGTGGAAGCGAACCCTTGCGACGCCGAACCTTTCAATGTCTTGTTTCGCCAGCCTTTCAGAAGCGTCGGCGCAAGGCAAAGCGGATGGAAGAAGCCTTCTCTCACGCCCTCCACTTTTTGGCAAAAATTCTAGAACGTTTTTGACGATTTCATGGGCAAGCCTTTGCGAGCTTGCATCTTCGTATATGCTTTTTCCGCTGAGGGCTTCTGAGGCTTCTTTTAACCCGATCAGATTTATTAGACGTGCAGCGCTTTCAACTCTAAAGTATTGGTCGCCGTTGGCAGAATGCGTCAAAAATGGTAGAAAACCTTTTCCACGCTGCTTTAGGGATCTGCGCTTTATTTCTAGGGCGCGTGCCGCCATTTCAAGCCTTTCTCTTAAAAGCGAAAAGAGTTTTCTCTCATCCCTTCCACACTCGTATGCCATTCTCGGCAAGTTGACAGTTACAAGTCCTAAAATGCCAGTTCGTAAAGTATCAATTTCCCAGTCTTCTTTAAAGTCCGCTTTTAGGCTACTCCCTGAAGGAGAGAAAACTGTGCACTGCTCATTCTTGCCAAAGAGGCTTGCGAAAAACGGTGTGCCCTTCTCTGAGGCTAGGTGGTGCACCTTAAGAAGAATATCCACAGCCTTATTGTTTGTGAAGTTTTCTGGGCGGATCTTAACTATGAGATTTGGGTTTAGAAGAGGCTTTTCAAGGCTTTCATCTTCAAAGACTTCAAGTACAAGCGAAGCTAAAAGCTGGCTTTCATCGAGAAAATCTCCATAACAACCACTAGCCGAGCCAACAGCGGGCTTATCCGCCAGAAACCCTGGAACTGTCAACTCAAGATTTATGGAAACATTAACATGATGGCTAACGCTGGTTATGAAAAGCCTCAAAGCCTCTTTAACTGTAGCCGCGTCTAAACCTTTCATGAAAGGAGCCAAAAAAACATTGAAGTATTCAAGCACCTGCGTCTCATCAGTTTCTCTGGATGATTGTAGAAGAGCGTTAAAGATTAGGTTTAAGGCTGAATTAAGGCTTCTCGGAGGCTTTATGAAAGGCTGGGAAACGCTTGCGAGGTTTGGACTTAAGCCGTTTTTGATGAAGAATCTTAAGTCATGAATTACTTCGCTTGGCTTTAAAATCCAGTAGCCTAAACCGTGTAAGTGGATTTCCCCTGAAAGGTATGCGTCTGCAATATCCCTTGGCAACACGTTTAAAAGCGTATACTCCTCAAGGACGTTTTTTCCAAACTCTTCACAAGCGGAAGATGCATCACCAGAGGCTTTACCCTTTAAAAGGTAGGCTGAAACATCATGCACTGGCAACCCCAAACGGGTGAGTTTGTGGCGGTGCTCCTCCAATCCCTTCTCGATGAGGATTCCGTTAACAACCTCCCTTATCAGCGGAGCCGTTAAATAGCGTGTCCTAGCCTTTAGAAGGCGTTTTTCAGCCTCTTTTGCGATTTTCTGGGCTAGTTCTGGGGGCATACCAGCCTCCTTAATGAGGCTGTTTGCAATTTTTGTGGTGTCAAATTCTTCAAGGGTGAAGCGGGACGTTCGAACAAGAATTCTTTGCACCCTTAAACTTCGCTTCTCAATTTCCTCAGCCACGTCAATAACCATCTTACCCAAATCTGTTAGGCGATACTTCTTAGACTCCACATCAGCCTCAATCAAATCAGCCTTAAGCAGAAACTTCAAATGATAAGCAAAACGGCCAGCATCCCTACTGGGATTCATCTTCAAAATGCTCATAAGCTCGGTGTAGGAAAGTGGTCCGCGGTCAAAAAGGGCGCTTAAAATGTTAAGCCTAACAGCTGAAGAAACCGCCTTTAAAACGCGGATTTCCCGTAGGCGCTGATGTTGACTAGACAAGCCTTCAACACTCCCCCTTCCAGTAGATAGTTAATGCCCCGATAAGGGTTTAAAAGTTAAGAAAACACCTTTATTAAACCTACACAAAACTAGAAATGGGCAACATAAACCAAGGGGCTGTCGGCTAGCTTGGTCTAGGCTCTGAGCCTCGGGCGCTCGGGACCCCGGTTCAAATCCGGGCAGCCCCACCTTCAGCCCTTTTCTGCTCTGCTGCTTCACGACATGAAGTGTTTGTAGATTGGGTGTCCTTTGAAGCGCAGTGTTGTTTCTGATTTTTCTATTGTTCCGCTTGGTAGCCTTATGCATAAAGAGCTTACTATGGCTCCGTTTGGAATGAAACGCACTCCATCTAGGAGTTCGCCCTTTGTCACGCCAGAAGCGCAGAACACCAGCTCATTCCCTCTAGCCAACTCGTCTTGGTTGTAAGTTTTGTCCACGTCTACACCCTCAGCCTCCAGCCTCTCAGGCCTCTTTGGATCATCACTTTTGTCTCTCCACACTTTTACAAGCATCGTTCCACCCAAACATTTCACAGCTGTTGCGGCTATAGTTGCCTCAGGTCCAGCGCCGGCGCCTATGAGTAAGTCTACACCTGAACCTTGGATGCATGTTGCCACTGCCGCTGCAATGTCCCCGTCTGGTATTAGAATTATCCTTGCACCAATTTTCCTAAGTTTTTGAAGAAATTCCATATGTCTTTCTCTTTCTAACATTATTACAGTAAAGTTTTCTATTGGCAGTCCCTTTGCCTCAGCCACAGTTTTAACGATTTCTTCTATGGACATTTCCAACGATATCTTTCCCATGGCATGATGGTCTGCCGCCACTTTAAAATAGTATCCATCATCTGGAAGAACCTGCAAACAGCCTTTTGGTGCACAGGCCAACGCAGAAATCGCATCTTTTCTCCCCTTTGAAGCTGCTGTTGTACCGTCAACGGGGTCTATTACGAACTCAACTTTTGGCCCCTTTCCAGTTCCAACTTTTTCTTTGCGTAAAAAGGCTGGAGCATTATCCTTAGGTCCTTCGCATACAATTACTTCGCCATCAACATCCGTCTGGGCTAAGACGGCCCTTGAAAACTGAATAGCCTTCTCATCTATCAAATTCGGGTTTCCCTGACCAATATGCAGTGCCGCACCAACAGCAGCAGCAATCGTAATTCGCGTTAGGGAAGGAGCCAAAGCCCTTAAAGAGACCACACTTATTCCTCAAATGACTGTATAAGAGTTTACTTCAGATATGCTTTTAGCTCTAAAAGGCGGTAAATTCATGGAGAGCATTTGTCTCAAAACAGCCCCAGCACAAGCAGAAAACCAAGACTTTTTGACATGCCAGAGTGCAAAAACTGCGAGTATAAAGGCAGCCGCTACTGCTGGAATCAGTGTCCATACAACATATGGCAAAAACGTTGAACCAAAGAATTTAATTTTATAGAAAGGCAACTAAGTGCTATAATTCACTGGAGATGGAAAGCATGAGTAAGGTGGACAACATATTTGCGGGGGTTCGCAAAATTGGAAGGAAGCAATTGTTAGAGATGGAAGCAAAAAGCGTATGCATGAAGTATAACATTCCAGTTACCATGTTTAGGCTGGCTAAAAGCGAGGCTGAAGCCGTCAATTTTGCAGAGGAGATAGGCTATCCGGTGGTTTTAAAAATTGTTTCACCGGACATCATCCACAAGTCCAATGTTGGAGGGGTCATGCTTAACCTTAAAAACTCGAAGGATGTTAGGAAAGCCTACAAACAAATAATGGAAAACGTGAAGAAACACAGGAAAGATGCTGAAATCTTAGGCGTGCTAGTGCAGGAAATGGCAGCGCCCTCAACAGAAGTCATAGTTGGAGCCATTAAAGACCCGCAATTCGGCCACGCCTTGATGTTTGGGCTTGGAGGCGTATTCGTAGAAGTTTTGAAAGACGTCACATTTAGAATTGTGCCAATAACCGCAGAAGAAGCCCGTGAAATGATTAGCGAAGTTAAGGCTTATCCGCTTCTGAAAGGGTATAGGGGGATGCCACCAGCAGACATAGAAGCCATAGTGCAAATTCTCCTAAACACTTCTAGGCTTGTTTCAGAGCACCCTGAAATCAAGGAGCTTGACCTAAACCCAATAATGGTTTATGAGAAAGGCGCAAAAACAGTGGACGCAAGAATAATCCTCGAATAAGTGATTAAGCTCAGGTAAAGAGGGATGACTAAAAGCAAACATTTGATGAACTGTTTTAAAGGCTGGTCTAAAAGTGAAATTTTCTCAAAAACTTCTATTCCGCTGGAAACACCCTTTTTCGTAAGGCTCGACGGCTGGAAATTTCGCGCACTTGCAGAAAATATAGGCGTTGAAAAACCCTTCGACAAAAGATTTGCAAAATGCATGGTTGATTCCGGTAAAACCCTATTTGCAAGGGGATTTAACCCAACACTAGTTTACGTTGTCAGCGACGAATTAAACATACTCTTTGATAGCAAGGCACCATTTAACGGCAGAATCGAAAAGATAGACTCGGTTATATCCAGCCTCGTCTCAGCAGCGTTCTCCCTCCAGCTGCAAAGCTTCTTTGATAGAAAGGTTGCTTCAGCCTTCGACTCCCGCATAATCATCGCCCCAAACGATGAGAAAATAATAGAGTATTTAACTTGGAGACAAGTAAACGCTTGGAGAAACCACAATAACGCTTACGCTTATTGGCTTTTCAGAAAAATGGGCTGCAAACCCTCAGAGATAGCCAAAAAATTGAAAGGTATGAAAGCCGAAGAAATCCACGAAATGCTCTTTAGGCATAGCGTAGATTTGGCTAAAACTCCCCAGTGGCAAAGGAGGGGCATACTCATACATAA
Source organism: uncultured Candidatus Bathyarchaeia archaeon (assembly GCA_964573785.1). Taxonomy (GTDB): domain Archaea; phylum Thermoproteota; class Bathyarchaeia; order Bathyarchaeales; family Bathycorpusculaceae; genus JAGTQI01. The sequence goes on along the minus strand of CAZNKF010000003.1, from coordinate 126,037 downwards.
AAAACTCTATCAGAAAAAAGTCGCAAACCAAAACGTTACCCGATGGAAGATAACAGAAAATTGGGACCTCCCCCTATTCTCCTCAGAAGATGGAATAAAATTAATCCGACAGATACTCGAATGGATGAGGCAGAAAAGGAGAACCTAATTGTCAAGAAGCGGAAAAACGCAACAAATTGAAGAATTAACCGAAAAACTTTCTGTTTTAAAAGGGCAGAAAAGCGCCCTAAAAGCTGAAGCCAAAGGTCTTGCAGAAAAAAGAGACAGATTGAACCATGAACTGAAAAACTTACGCTGTGAAATTTTAAGGATGAAAAACGCCAGAGACGAGATAAACGCAAAAGTAAAGGAGTTGAAACAGCAGAGAAGCCAAATTAAAGCTGAAATAGCCCAAAAAGTCGCGGAACTTAAAAGTTTGAGAAAAGAGCTTGAGCCGCTTATAGAAAAGAAGCCGAAAAGAGGCTTAAAAGCCTTAGAAAAGGATGTTGAAAGCATCGAGTGGAAAATTCAAACCACACCCCTAAGCCTACAAGAAGAGAAAAAACTTGTTGAACAAGTTAAACAATTGGAAAGCCAAATCAGCGTTCATAAGAAAATCAAGCAGCTGAGTCAAAAAAGGATTGAATTAAAGGCTGAGCTAAAAGCTCTCCAAGCGAGGGTTGAGCTCTGCCATAAAAACATAATGGAACATGCTGAAAAGAGCCGGCAAACCCACGAAGAGCTGCTGAAAAAGATCGAAGAAGCCAACAAAATCAAAGGTGAAGCGGATAATTTCCATAGGCTCTACCTTCAAACGCGGGAAAAGATAAAGTTCCTTCAAGCGGAAATGGCGAAAATCTTAGATGGGATTAGGCGGTTCAGGGAAGAGATTTCCGCCGAAGAGGAGAAAAAGCGAAAGGAAACTGAAGAAAAGCTCCTAGAAAGCGTAGAAAAGCAGGCTGTTGAAAAACTGAAGCGTGGCGAAAAACTGACGTGGGAAGAATTTAAAGTGTTAGCCGAGAAAGGGTTAGCATAAACTTAAAGTAACTTCACATGAATATTGAATTGGAAGAGAACAGATGACTGAGACGGAGCAGAAGCAGAAAAAAATTCTAATCCTCTGTGTTGACAGAGACGGAGACCTAACCGCAAAAGCCGAAATAAAAACACCGTTGATTGGTAGGGATAAAAACCTAAACGCAGCTGTTTCCCTAGCCCTAAAAGACCCTGAAGAGCCAGACGCAAACGCAATGTTTGAAGCCATACGAGTTTACGACAGACTCCTCGGCGAGAACAATCCAGATGAAACCTTTGAAATTGCAACAGTGTCCGGCTCAGAGCTTGGAAGCGTCAGCGCCGACAGAAAAATAGTCGCTGAGCTAAACGAAGTGTTGAAGGCTTTCCCAGCAAACGAAGTTATCCTCGTTACGGACGGCTATTCTGACGAGGCAGTTCTACCCCTAATAGAGTCAAGGGTGCCAGTCTCATCCGTAAGAAGAATAATCGTTAAGCACAGCGAGTCAATTGAGGAAACAGCTGCCCTATTTTCAAGGTATTTCAAAATGATTCTTGAAAATCCAAGATACTCCCGAATAGCATTAGGGTTGCCGGGACTCCTCTTCTTAATTCTGGGCATCCTTTCAATATTCGGCTTAGTCCATTACTATCTGATGGCTTTCATTATCGTTTTAGGGGCGTACATGTTTTTCAAGGGCTTTGGGGTTGGCAAAATGTTAAAGAAGGCTTATGTTTGGGTTAAGGAGTATTCTCCGCCACCTCTCCCAGTGCAGATTTCGGCTTTCTCCATGCTTGCTGGCATATTATGTATGGCTATCGGCTTTTATCTGGGATATACCGCAGCATCTGAAGCCATAGTGTTGCATAACATAGACTTATCCAACTGGATGAACGTTTTTTCACCAGTGATTGCGGGCTACTTTATTATGGATTCAAAAGACCTCGTAATTATTGGGATTTGTGTAGCGTTAACTGGGAGGGCTATACGCTGGTATTTTGAAAGAGATTCAAGGCTTTTGCGCAACGCAGCCCTAATAGTCCTAGTTGGATGGACTAGGCAAATTCTTGAATCCGCTTCATACATTTTGATAAATCCTAAAACCGGCTACGAAGTTTTAATATTCTCAATTATTGTGGGCATTTTACTCGGCGTCGCCTCACTGTTGATTATGGTTGTGATTCATAGGTCTGCTAAAGGATTTTTCAAGGAGTCTGAAAAGAAAGTTGAAGAGTTTAAGGAAGAAGGCTAAAATCGCAGTTATTGGCGGGACAGGTTTCGAGAAGCTGTTCACAAACGTTGAACAAATCATTGTTGGGACTCCATATGGGGTTCCTCAACCTCTGTTTGTAGGGGAAATCGGCGGCAAAGACATCGTTTTCCTTCCAAGACACGGTGTTGAGCATTCTGTTCCTCCGCATAAGGTGAATTATAGGGCGAACATTTATGCGCTATATAAGTTTGGTGTGGAAAGGATTATAGCCGTCAACGCTGTTGGCGCAATAAACAAGAGCTTAAAAGCGGGCGACATTGTTGTTCCCCATGATTTTGCAGATTTTACGAAGGCTCGTCCCGCAACTTTTTATGATGAGGCTCCAGTCACGCATATTGATGTTTCTCAACCTTACTGCCCAGAAATTCGCAAATTTCTAATAGAAACTGCTGAAAAGCTTGGTTTGCATGTTTGGTCTAAAGCTGTTCTCGTTTGCACCGAGGGACCGCGATTTGAAACCCCCGCCGAAATTGAAATGTTTAGACGTCTGGGCTTCGATATTGTTGGCATGACCGGTTTACCAGAGGCTGTGCTTGCTCGAGAGCTTGAAATGTGTTATGCGTGTGTTTGTTTTGTTTCTAATATGGCTGCTGGCATGCAGGAGCGTTTAACGCCAAAAGAGGTCTTTGACATTTCAAGAAGAGTTCAGCCTAAAATAGAGCAACTTTTAATTGGGACTGCTGAGGCTTTACCAGTTGAACGAAAAAGTTGCCCATGTGTGGGCGCTCTTAAAAAGGCGAGGCTCAGATAATGCTGAGGTCAATACTTTCAGCTATAGGCGCATACAAGCTTTATGAGAAGTGGCTTTGGCACCAAGTTAAAAGCGGTGTTAAGCCAGAACACATAGCTATCGTTTTGGACGGGAATAGGCGGTGGGCTTCAGAGAAGGACCTTGACCCATGGTATGGTCACAAGGAAGGAGCTGAAAAAGTTGAGAAGCTCCTCGAATGGTGTTTGAAGCTTAATGTTAAGTCTATAACGCTTTATACCTTTTCAACTGAAAATTTCCGACGCCCTCGAAAGGAGGTTGAGGAGATCATGCATATTGCCTCTGAAAAACTTCAGAAGATTATAACAGATGAGAGAATACACAGGAACAAAATTCAGGTTAAAGTCATCGGTAGAACAAACCTTCTTCCTGAGAATTTGCAGAAGATTATAGCCGACGTGGAAAGGGCGACGCAGAATTATGATAAGCACTTTTTAAATATAGCCTTTGCTTATGGTGGAAGAGCCGAGATAGTTGATGCTGCAAAGAAAATCGCAGAAAAAGTCCAAAAGAAAGAGCTCGCCCCAGAAGACGTTAACGAGGAGCTTTTCGAGCAGCACCTTTACACTTCACATTTGCCGAAACAGGATCCGGACCTAATTATAAGAACTTCTGGAGAAGAAAGGCTTAGCGGTTTCCTTTTGTGGCAGTCAGCCTACAGCGAGCTTTGTTTCCTAGACATTTATTGGCCCGACTTTCGCATAATTGACCTTTTGAGGGCTGTTAGAACTTTTCAGAAGAGGAAGAGGCGTTTCGGCGCCTAAGCCGTATCTCATGCTCTTTTCTTGGCGCTTACTATTGATATGACATCTCTATCCTTAAGTGTGTAGTCTTCCCCGACGCGTTTTCTTTCTCTGGCTTCTATGGCGTAGATGAAGCTTTCGCCTAGTTCTGTGTGGATTAGGTAGGCGAGTTCACGGGCTGTTGTTCCATAAGGCACAAGGTAGGCGTCTGGCAAAACTCTTCCATGATGATCTGATAAGTGCTCTAAATCCTCAACTGGATAAACCACAATCATGTTTAAAAGTTTAAAGTAAGCCAAGTTTATTGCTTCCTGAACGCCTGTGGAACCAAATTTTAGTAAGACCTTCTCTCTTATTGTTTCCAACGCCTTAAGCTGGCTTTCAGTGAGCCTTTCCGGATTGTTGATTTTAAAGCTGCAGTCTCCAGGTCTGTAGTCTATAAGTTTTTTCTCGGCAGCTCTTCGCAGTGCGAGTTCAGCCTCGGCACAGCATGGAACCACTAGATAATTCAGTTTTTTGAGCCTTTCAAGGTTTTCTTCGGCTGTTGGCACGTCCATTTTGTTTGCAGCTATCAACATTGGCTTTGCAATCTGCCTCAAAGTGTCAATAAACTTTTGGAAGTCTTCCTCACTCCAGCTTGTGGGCTTGTCAGCATTTAAACCCGTCCTTCTTATGGCTTCGAAGATGTGTGTCCTTCTTATTGCTAAGCCGCTGAGCCTTTCCTCCAAGATTGAAATTAGGTCCGTTGACCCTGATTCGGCTGTTCTTGCGATTTTTGCCCAATCCTTTTTGAGGATGTTAGCCATCCACATGGTTAATTCATGTTCTAGAAATTTTACGTCCTCCACCGGGTCGTGTTCACCGGGCTTGCAGATTCTACCCTCAGAGTCTGTTCCGCCTGAAGCGTCAACTATGTGGATTAGCACGTCAGCCTTTCTTATTTCGTCTAGGAATTGGTTGCCTAAGCCTCTTCCTTGCCATGCGCCTGGAACCAGTCCAGCGCAATCAATGAACTCGACTGGGATTAGTCGAACGCCTTCGAGGCATAGGGAGTTTACGGGTGTGTCCTTAACCACAAACTCTTTGCATGCGCATGGTGTTCTCACGTAGCCAACGCCTCTGTTGGGCTTTATTGTAGTGAAGGGATAGTTTGCAATCTCAGCTGGTGCAAGGGTTGCAGCACTGAAGAATGTTGATTTCCCAGTGTTGGGTTTTCCAACAATTCCTAGCAGTCTTGAATAAGACTTTTGCATCTAAACCCACATTTTAACACTAATGTTTACGAGCTATTTGTGGCTATATGGCTTATGCTAGCCCCTTCAGATAAACCCTTTCCAGAACGCCTAACAAAGAAAAGTACGATAAACAGCGAAGCCATCAAAACGGTGCGCGCGCATAAGTGTTGAAAAATCCGTTTTTGGCTTGTTTTTGTGTTTGGGGCTTTTTCTTGCTTTTTAGTATGTGAATGCCGCTATGCTGTTTGACAAGCTGCTTGTCGTTTACGTTTGCAGCTCTAACAATGTATGTTATGGGAAGCGCCTTCATTGACACAATCGTGTGGCTTCTCCATCCAAGCTTGTAGCTTCGCCTTTCAGCCCTTCCGACCCTAGCCCTCTGTCACTTATTCCACCCTTCTTACCTCGCCTAGAATAGGCTTTCATGAATGTGCTGTCGTTACTAACCATAACAGCCTCTGAAGGATCTATTATCCCCATCCTGAAGGCTTGAAGCAGAAAGTCGATGAAGAGCTCCTCAACGGTTTCTGGTCCTGCACGCTTAATGAACTTGCTGAATGTCGTATGGTCAGGAGTCCTACTCCCAAACTCGCAGATTTCGCGGGCGAACTGGCGATTCTTAAGCCTCCTGCAAAGCTTCCTAACAGAAGGAATGACCTCGAAACGCATGAACATTAAAGCAAGAAGCATGGAACGCACGGGGTAGCGAGGCCTGCCTACGTCAGAATCTACATACTTAACCTCAATAAGGCTCACAGTCAAGTTTATATCGACATTAGAGAACAATAGTTTGAGGGTGTCATCGGGTAGTCCCAGAAATCGGTTCAAAACGGATTATCACCTCCTTTAGAGGTTGATTTAACTATCCCTTGACACCCTCACCCCTATAAACATAACTAAGCCGAAAACAGCTTTCTTTCAAAGAAAAAAGCCCAAACAGAATTTTTCAACACTCATGCGCGCCGTCCGGCTGACATCCCCTTAAATACAAATTCGCAACTGCGACACATATTGGAAGCGCCATAGATGTTACCTGATTTCACTACTTTATGATCCTAGATTTCAATGATAAACCAATGAATATTATTATTGGCATTAAACCACTAAATAGTGCTAAAAACATTTCATTAAGAAGTGCCGTATAGTATAAGAACGCAATGCTCCAGTCAGGAAATGGAAACTTAACAGTAAAACCATAAGTAAAGCCCATAATTAATATAGGTATAGAAGTCAAAGATATAATAACAAACAATGGTGAGATAAATAGAACTGCTTGTTTCTCATACTTTAGGTTTAATACTATTATCATTATTAATGAGGATACGATGATAGATAATAATGTTGACCACATCATAGAGTCGATGTACAAATCCAGTTCGTGGATTGAAGACATCGTAGGTAAAAATTTAAAAATGTAGACGAGCGATACCCAAAAAACTGCTATACCAATAAGACCTGTAATCACAACCTTCAAAAATGTCTTTTTAGATAAATAAAGCGTGATTACTGTAGGTAACCACGCAATTAATCCTACCAAAATTGATTCACCAATCCTAAATGTAAAATCTTTTGAAATCAAATCGCTTTTGCTACTTTCAAAAATACTCATCAGTTTATTGTAACAATCTAATAGTAAAGTAATATTATTAGAACCAGTTGATCTAAGCTTTTTAAGCTCGTTTGTAATTTCAGAAACGTCTTGTATGTAATTATTTAGCCCAACCTTTGTAAAGAGATCCCCAAAATGGTATGCGTAGTTTAACTCTAAATCAATAATGTATCTATTGAAATCTTCCTTAATAGTTTCATTGAAGCCATCGAACAAGGGTAAATCATATGAGACCAACTCAGGTGGAAGACCTAAAACAAAAGCGACCGTTGAAGCAACACTCATATAATAAACATTTCTATTAATAATGGCACTTCTTTTAACTCCTGGACCCATCATAGAAAGATATATCTTTCTTACCTCTATTTCGTTTCCTCCGTGACCACCAGTATTTAAATGTCCATGATCACTCAGGATGATTAATAATGTTTTTTCGAGAATGCCTCGTTCCCTAAGGGCATTAATTATACTCATGACAGCATCTGAACTCCCCTTTATAACTTCCTTATATTGATTGCTTGACGCACCATACTCATGACCAGCTTCATCAGCGTCAAAAAATCCGACCCATAGAAGATTAGGTGGTTGAGCACTGTTTATGATTTTTATCGACTCATATGTTGCATTATACATTTGACCATAAGCTTCAGGAATTTGGACAAAGATATCTAAATAGTTTCCGAAAAGCGTTTTTATGCTATTATCGCCTACGGCAGCAGTTTTTAAACCAAAATTTTTAGCAAGAGAGAACATACTAGGCACATTTAATACTCCTTCATACCAATTAGATGAAACACCAGAAATCTCGTGAGGAAGTCCTGTAGAAATTGCAGCCCTAGCTGGGACAGAATATGTTGGAGGTAATGCATAAGCGTTAGAAAATAAAACACCATTATTCTTAACAAAGACGAAGCCACCATCACTAACTTCGTTCACAATATCTGGTCTGGCACCATCCACCAATATTATAACCACATAATCAGCTATTCTAGAATAATTATGTTCAGATTGCAAATGAATTCTAACATCAACAGGAGGGATATAATTAACCCAACTACTCCATGCTATAGTTATAATATTATTAACCATAAAGCCTGCAAAAGTAAGAACCAAAATTGTAAAAATTACTAGTATCGCAGACCTTCTTATATATGTTCGACCCTTTTTCATTTTTCCCACCCACCTTTGTAGTGCTCTGAAAACTTAAAGGTTGCGGCATTTTGCCGCTTTCGCCTATTTTGCTAGCTTTCAGCAAATGTCTCATCATGCAATAGTGTTTTCAGTTGCTTTCACTTTTTTGTAGGTATCCGCCGAATCCAGTTGCCCATAGTAGAATTGGGTAGGCTATCATGCGTTCCATTCCGCCGAGACCTATTATTAAATTGATGGCTATGTTGAAATAGTGTAGGTGTACTTCCCCAACCATGAAAATTGTTAGGGCTGTAAGCGACATGATTCCCATGCTTATGGCGAAGTAGCTCATTGGCGGCTTTTGAATTTTATAGGAGGCTATGGCGGATAATGCTCCAAAGAGAAAAGTGATTAGAGCAAAGACCGTGTGCACCATGCATGGAAAGTTTTCTGGGAATATTCCAACTCCCATAGCGCCGATTCCGCATAGCGTGCGTTAAGAAGCCCAAAAGAATTTTGCTTTGAACCATCCGCTTTAGGAAGTAGGCGCTGGCTGCAACTGTTGCGCCGAGCAGGAAGACTGAAATGTTGAAGATTGGGGCTGTTGCCCCGACGCCAAGGTCGCTTATGTAGTTTTCAGAGACGCTGTATTTTGGGTATAGGCATTCAGCCATTATCATGCAGAGGATAAATTGGACTGCGCCGACAAATATTAATGCTCCGGCAATTTTTCCATCAGCGTGTTTCATCAATAGCATGCCCGCCTATATGACTAATTAAACCTCTCCATAAAAGGAGAGGAAACAACAATTTAAAGGTGTAACGGAATGGAAGAGAAAACAATAGAGGCGATACCTGCGATCCCGTCCGCAGTAATGCTTGGGGCGGTCAATGCGGTAATCGGCATCATATTCGCCATATCTTCAACCGCCATCACGTCTTCGATTCCTTCAGGCTCTGGTCCACCTTTGACTGGTTTAGGCGTCTTCTTCGGCGTGTGGCGATAATAATTGTGCCAATAATTGGGTTCGTTGCAGGGTTCATACAAGGCTTAATCTTCGCTGTCGTTTACAACTTCCTAGCCCCAAGAATCGGCGGAATCAAACTTCGCTTCAAGTCTGAAAGGCCACCATCGCCCGCCTCCATAACCCCTTTTCTTAGCTCCTAGTTTTAGCTAAAACTGGGAGTTTTTGCAAAGTAGACCTATGTTTTAAGGAGATTACACAGGTGTAACCTTCAAAAAACTCCAAGTTTAGCTAAAGCCGTAGGTTTTCTAGGCGCCCATGTTATAAGAAGCTCATGCGGTGCACGTGACCGCCTGCGCCGTCGAAACCATGGAGCCGTCGAGGGCGTAAGCCTCTACTGTCAGCGCGTATCTAATGCCGATTGTGAAGTGAATGGCGAGTTTGAGCCTATTCTCTCAACAAGATTAAACATCGTGTTTACTGGTGCCTTGGGCTTTCTCGGCGGCTTAAACATTTCTATGTGGTTTGTTTCTTCTTCTTGGCGAAGATTAAACAGGCTCTCCTATCCCTTTCAAGCGTTAGTCTTCTGGAGTTTGGGCTACAAATTCTATGGCTTGAATAATTCCGCCAGCTATTGATAGAAGGTTTATCGCAACCATTATTGCAAGAAGCGGAATAAACTCCACAGTGAAATTGAAGCCTTCAAAACTTATGGTAAAAACGCCAAAGTTTGTTGAACAAATGATATAAACTATAATGAAGATGGACCTTATGATGATGAGGATGTATTTGTATATGGTGCCTTCGCTAATTCTCGTGGCGAACGTGAAGAAAAGCGAAACGTAAGCCAAAACCTGATATAGTATTGAAAACTGCTGGGATAATGTTGGAAACTGTTTGAAGATTGGTTCCAAGAAACTTGAAAGCAAAAGCCATATGATGAACCAAATCACTCCGTAAATGGTTGTTACAACCGCAGCCTTACCAATTTTATTAACAAGTTTTCGGCGATTTCGTTTAGCTTCTGCTTCAACTTCGCTCATGAAGACCCCCAACGCCTTTCAACGACTAACATGTCCGCAAAAGATATGCGGATTAGGCGGATCATGTCCGCTATTTCGACCGCTTCAAATATAAATGAACATTGATAGTATTCGTTTGGGGCTACATCTAGGATTTGCACAGCAGAGCCTATGCAAACGTTTTGAAGGTTGAAAAGCTCAACCTTTAATGGTCCGCTTAATGGGAATAAGGCATTATTATAAAAGCTTACCGAAAAAACGTGCATGGCATTAACGCGCGTGTAATTTACGGTTAGGTTGCTGAAGGGCGCATCCCACCTATATGTGAAGTTTCTTGCAATTTTGAAGGCCAGTATATGAGCCACATGAAAGTGGAGGGCAACGCAGACATCTAGGTCTTTACTGTCTGTCAGGAGCTCAGCGTCCTTTGAGATAACCTCAGCTAAATTGCAAGAAGCGTTTAGACTGGACTCAACCGTTCTTCTCGCTGGGATATTTAATGGCTGTGTTGAAAACTCCGCGATTTCTTCACCTTCGTCATATACGCGTATCTTTGCAAACAACTCTGAAATATCGTAAAAGCCCGTGTTATTGATGAAGAAGGGTAGCGAAATTAGAAGGTTCTCGTCTGACATTGAGAAGCTGGGCTTTCCTATGGCTACATTGTTTCTTGCTTCGAAAATCTCCCGTAATGAAAGAGCCACAGTGACGGGCGTGAGTAAAACGGCGATCCACAGAACTGCAATTGCTAATCTTAAGGCTCTGACTGTATGCCGCAATTTTGGGTTCCTCTGCGCGTTTTATGCTTTCTTTTAGGTTTTAGCCGGTTGGGTTTGTTGATTTTGCTGGGATAAAGGTGACGGTGGTGGTTGGGGTGGTTGCTGAGGTTTTGGAGGAGTGGTGGGAGCCACCACCTTAATTTTTGCCTCTTTGTAGAGTTGTATGCCCCTCATTGTCGCTATGGAGCCTATCCAACCCATTATGCCTAGAAACATGATTTTAATAACAGCCTCAACGATTGGTCCGAAGATTTTTCCTAAGGCTTCAGAAATGTTTCCAGAAGTTATTATACTTGCAACAGATTCCAGTCTTAGATAAGCCATTATGAAGGTTATGATAAGCAATATTAAGCCTACAGCTATGATGATGTATGCCACAAGTTCCGCCTTCTCAATCTTCATTTCCTACACCACTTATTCTGCTTTAAGGCTATTCTAGGCTCATTACTGGTATAAAAGTAATATGATGTTGTGCTAATGATTTGCAAAAGTCTTAAGTGTTCTATTAACCGTGAAAACCATTGAGCCTAAAATGAAAGCCGCCGTGTATTATAGTCAATTGGACATAAGAATTGAGGAAATGCCGATTCCAGAAATTGGCCACGATGAGATTCTTGTTGAGATGAGGGCTTGTGGAATTTGCGGCTCTGATTTGATGGATTGGTATCTGAAAAATCGCGCTCCACTGGTTCTTGGACATGAGCCGACGGGTGTCATTGTTGAGAAGGGAAGGGATGTTAAAAATTTTGATGTTGGAGACAGAGTTTTCGTCCACCATCATGTTGCTTGTTTGAAATGCCACTACTGCTTACATGGAGACTACACTTTATGCGAGCAGTTTCACAAAACAAACATCTTTCCAGGAGGTTTCGCCGAATACTTTAAGGTTCCAGCCCCAAACCTTCAATTGGACACGCTAAAAATTCCCGACAATCTATCCTTTGAAGAAGCCACCTTAATCGAACCAGTTGGCTGTTGCATGAGAGCCATCAAAAAATGCGGCATTCAAAAGGGTGACTCCGTCGCCGTAATAGGCGCAGGAACAGCAGGCATAATTCACTCAGTTTTGGCTAAGATTTTTGGCGCTGGAAAGGTTATTGTAAGCGACTTGATTGACTACCGCTTGAAAGTTGCTGAAAGGTCCGGAGCTGACGTCGCTGTAAATCCGTTAAAAGAGGATTTAGCTGCAATTGTCCGAAGAGAAACTGGTGGTAGGGGTGTTGACCTAGCAGTTGTTTCAGCTCCAAGCCTAGAAGCCTACAAGACTGGGTTAGGCATATGCAGAAAAGGTGGAAAACTCTGTGTTTTCGCCCCAACAGACCCTGGAAAAATTTTGGAGGTGAGTCCAAAACAACTTTTCTTCAACGAACTACAAATAATTCCCTCATATTCGACTTCCCACGTGGAAACTAGGGAAGCCCTAGAACTGATAAAGTCTGGGAAAATTCGTGTAAAGGATTTGATAACTCATCGCTTCCCGTTTGATGATATTACCAAAGCCTTTAAAACAGCCTTGGAGAATAAAGAGAGCCTAAAGGTTGTTGTGCTTGGCAAGTGAATGGTTATGAAGGCAGCCATGCTTTATGGAGTTAAAGACCTAAAAATAGAAGATTTGGAAGTTCCAAGAGTCAACGCTGGCGAAGTCTTGGTTCGAGTTAAAGCGGCTACAACATGCGGCACGGACCTAAAAATATTCCAGAGGGGCTACGTAGAAAAGGTGATAAAACTTCCAACAGTTTTTGGACACGAGTGGGCTGGTGATGTCGTCGAAGTAGGCGAAGGTTTAGATTGGCCTAAAAAGGGCATGCGGGTTCGCGCTGGCAACAGTGCCCCATGCTTACGTTGCGTCATGTGTAGTAAGGGCAAGTATAACTTATGCGAGAACATGATTTGGCTTTGGGGAGCCTACGCTGAATACATAAAGGTTCCTGCTCACATGGTCCGCGTCAATATGCAGGAAATTCCACCCCACATATCCTATGAGGAAGCCGCCGTAACAGAGCCTCTGGCATGTGTACTTCACGGAGTGGAAGAGGCAAGGGTTAGGCTTGGCGACTCTGTGGCAATTATTGGCGCTGGACCCATTGGGCTGTTGCACCTATTAACCGTAAAGAAGATGGGCGCCGAAAAAGTCATAATCATAGATGTTGTCAAAGAGAGACTGGAATTTGCAGAAAAACTCGGGGCAGACGAAACTGTAAATGCTGAAAAGGAGAATGTTCAAGAGAAAATCCGCAAATCAACTTGGGGCTACGGTGCAGACGTCGTCATTGAGGCTATTGGAAAACCGCAAACATGGGAGCAAGCCCTAAAACTTGTCAGAAAGGGCGGGACAGTCCTAGAGTTTGGCGGATGCCCACCTGGAACCGAGATAAGGGTTAACACTGAACAACTTCATTATGGAGAAACCACAGTGCTCGGAACATTTCACACAACACCCCTCCATTTCAGGAAAGCCCTAAACCTAATAGCCTCAAAAACCATAGATGTGGCACCTCTCATAACACGAAAAATGCCTCTGGAAAAGATTGGGGAGGCTTTTGAAATTCTCTCGAAAGCGAAGAACGAAATTAAAATAGCTATACAGCCATAAAGTGGTTGTGAACGGCGAAAGAAGCATGACCAAAGTCGAAGGATACATTTTGAGGATAGCCAAAAAAGAATGGGTTGAAAGGGTCTTCGACTCAGCCATGTATTATACTGGGGCACGTAGAAAATGGCAGTCGGGACAAACAGTACTTTTTGTTAGCAGAACGGAGTTCGGCGACTCTTTCATTGGCTATGGCGTAATAGAAAACGTCTACGAGAAAGAGGAGCTTTCAGAAGAAGAGCGGAGAGAATGCGAAATCTATGGATGGCGGAAAGCCATAGAATTCAAATACGTCTCAAGGTTTGAAAAGCCCCTACCCTTAAGGGAAACATTCTTTAAAGCTTTGAAGCCTCGCGGTAAGGCCCTCCATACTTTACCGTTGACATCAGAGCAGATAAACGCCATAATAAGCCAAGCTGAAAAATGAGCTTTTCACCAAAATGGCTGTATATATTCCCTAACCCTAAACCTTACACCCATTTCTCTGGCAATTTGTTCAACTCTGGAAATGTCAACTTCTGGAATTCGAACGGCTGTCACTTCAACATCTAAAAGTTCCTTGGCTTTTTTGATGAACTCTATGATGCTTTCGAAGGCATTTTCGAAGACTGGTCTGCAGACTTGGTTGTAGGTTTCTTTGTCGTGGGCGTTTAGGCTTGCGCTTACCTTGTCGACGCCAACCATTTTCAACTCTTCAACAACGTTTCTTCCTTTATTAAGCAGTAAGGCTTGACCATTCGTGTCCACCCTTAACATCACAATTTTCCCATAATGCTTCTTTATACACTTGCTAACTTCTAGCACGCAGTCCAGCCTTTCGAGGGGTTCTCCAAAACCGCAAAAGACAATTTCCCGCCAATTCCGCCTATTTATGACATTTTCAAGCTCCGCTATTATCTCATTGAATGTTGGTTCTTTTTCAAGTTTGAGGTTGAATCCTCCCACGCCATCGAGGAAGTTTCTTAGGCAAAAGTAACAGTTGTTAGAGCATTTGTTCGTTATGTTGAGGTATAGGTTTTCTCCAAGCCAATAGACGATGCTGGGACTCTTTTTAGCCGCCATCGCGTTTTCTCCATCTAACTAGTGGCATTTTTACGAATAAAAGGTAGGCGGAACACGGGAGAATAAATTTAAAAGCAGATTTGAGGCTTATGGTTCTGTTATTACAAGGGGCAAAGCTGCATGGTTAAATACATTTTTGTTACGGGCGGCGTTTTAAGCTCTGTTGGAAAGGGTATTGTAACCTCATCGATTGGAAAAATGCTTCAAGCAAGGGGGTTTAAAGTTACCGCCATAAAAATTGACCCATACGTGAATGTTGATGCTGGAACTATGAATCCGTACATGCACGGCGAGGTTTATGTAACAGACGATGGCGGCGAAACAGACCTAGATTTGGGCTGGTATGAACGCTTCCTAGACCTAGACTTGAAAAAGGAGAATAATATTACTACGGGTATAGTTTACAAGGCTGTTATTGAGAAGGAGAGGCGGGGCGACTTCCTTGGAAGATGCGTCCAGATAGTACCCCATGTGACAAATGAGATAAAGAGCCGAATAAGAAATGTTGCGTCAAACTCGAAGGCTGACGTCGTTCTGACAGAGGTTGGCGGAACAGTGGGTGACATTGAAGGCTTACCCTTTCTTGAGGCTATAAGGCAGATGCGCCTCGAAGATGGTTATGAAAACACTTTGTACGTGCATGTGGCCCTAGTCCCGATATTGGATGTCACTAAGGAGATGAAGACAAAACCTTTACAGCACAGCGTCAACGAGTTGCGGCGCATCGGTATACAGCCAGACATAATAGTTGCAAGATGCTCCAAAATGATAGATTCAGAAGCCTTTAGGAAAATAGCGTTGTTTGGCACAATTCCAGAAAACGCCGTCTTCTGCTCATACAATGTTGAATCCATCTACCAAGTGCCATTAATCCTCGACGAGCAGGGAATGGGCAGCTTCATATGCAAAAGACTTGGGCTTCCAGAACGCAAACCAGACTTTGAAAATTGGAGGAAATTTGTTGATGCCGTTCTAAACCCAGAGTATGAGGTTAAAATAGCCCTTGTTGGTAAATATGCCGGACTAGCAGACAGCTATGTAAGTATGAGTGAGGCACTGCGCCATGGTGGTGCAGCATGCAAAACAAAGGTGAACATCCACTACATCGAAGCCGAAACTTTTGAGAAAAACCCCAACAAGGTTCAAATTCTAAAAGAATTTGACGGAATCTTCGTTCCATATGGTTTCGGTCCGAGGGGAACTGAAGGAAAAATTATGGCAATAAAATTTGCAAGAGAAAACGACATACCCTTTCTTGGAATCTGCTACGGCTTCCAACTGGCTGTTGTTGAGTTCGCCAGAAACGTCTGCGGTTTGGAGAAGGCAAACAGCACAGAAATAGACCCAAACACGCCCTATCCAGTGATAGACCTAATGCCGGAACAAAGAGGCATTGAGTATATGGGCGCGACAATGCGCCTTGGAGCCCACAAAATAGTCATAAAGCCAAACACTATGGCATATATGCTTTACCAAAACGTGGAAGTTTATGAGCGGCACCGCCACAGATTCGAAGTCAACATGGACCATGCTGAGAAACTGGAAAAGAATGGCCTGGTCTTTTCTGGGAGAAGCCCAGACGGCAGAAGAATGGAAATCCTCGAACTGCTAAACCACTTCTTCTTCTTTGCAACCCAGTTCCACGGAGAATTCAAAAGTCGCCCTGGAAAACCAGACCCGGAATACTATGGCTTTGTTAAGGCTTGCCTAGACAAGAAGCTTGGAAAAACCAAACCAGAGTTTTAGAGACCTATTTCTTTGGCTATTTCCTTTAACCCGTTTAAGGCTAGTTCGAAAAACTGCTCCCTCTGAAGCCCAATTTCCTCGCATAACAAAATTCTTTCTCTGTCAGCGCCTCTTGCGAAGTCTTTATCCTTAAACTTTTTAGTCACTGTTTCCACTTTCACTTCTGCCAACTTTTTAGAAGGCATCACGAGGGCGCATGCCACAAGTAAGCCTGAAATGGCGTCGCTGGCGATTAGGGCTTTCTCAATTCTGCTTTCTGGTTTTACACCAGTATGTTTAGAGTTATGAGCTTTTATCACCCTTAACATTTCTTCGGGCAAAACATCCTTTAGGAGTTGCTCAGCGACTAGGCTGTGTTTTTCTGGTGTGGTTTCAGTTTTTTCATAGTCGATGTCGTGGATTAAGCCCACCAAACCCCACTTTTCCTCGTCTTCCCCGAAGTGTCTCGCTAGGTTCCGCATTATGGCTTCAACAGCAAGCATGTGATAAACGATGTTTCTCTTTGAAACATGCTGTCTGACAAGGTTTATGGCTTCTTCACGCTTAAGCATTAGGCATCATTAGGCATTCTGGAATTTAACCATTTAAGCCTTCCCCGTACATCTGATCTGGCGCCAAGATTTCTGGAAACTTGTCTCGCAGCATTTGCCTTGCAATGTAGCATAAATGACACGCATCCGCATAAACCTCATCATGAGGTAAATTGTACCTTTCCACAAGCGCCACTGGACCACCACGGACTAAAGGTTCAAGTATAGGATTAGCATAGGGGTCGTATTCCTCAATTATTTTTGATAAAGGTTTCCGCCAAGCATTCCCTATGGATATTCCTTGGCAAACGTGAACGTAGCCGAATGGATCTATGTGAACCCTTTCCTGATTGGCAAAGTCCTCGTAGGGGCATTTCGTGAACTCCAGCCAGTTCCGCTTGACGGCTTTATCTGCAAGTTTTGAGCATGCCCTACCACGATACATAAGTTCATATAAACCCACTTTCGCTCCGTCAACTTCCGCGGGGCATTGAGCCTCCGCACCAGAGCATTTAATAGCCATTATTCCAACTTTCATGTTTAGGGTTTTTGCCGCATTCACGGCGTTTTTAACTTCATCCGTTATCCACTTCTCACCATGATATGGGTCGCTGCTTAAGCTTAATTCTACATCTTTTGCTTCTGCTATTGGAAGCAGCCACTCTACAGCGTCTTCTACACATGTAGCCCAATAACAATTTGAAAGAATTTCCACATGTAAGCCAAGCTCAGCGCTTTTATTCACAGTTTTAACCATTATCGGATAATAAAGGAACGGTTCACCACCCTCTATTGAAACATAGCTAATCGAACCGATTTTCCTAGCCTCGGCTAATATTTCGCTGACTTGTTTGAAGGTGAACGTCCCCTTAGCCTTTGGGCTTCCCCAAACAAAGCAGTGGTCACACTCCACATCACAGCGATAAGTTAGGAGAAGATGAACACCCTTTAAACTCATGCAAACACCAACAACTTATACTATGGCTTTATGTACTATTTTGAATTTGCTGAAAGCTACTCGCATGAATTTGGGCAAAATATATAATCTGGCTGAAGGGTTTTTGTGCGTCATTGTGAGATGTAGACGCAGATGGCTTCCGCAAAACCAAAAATTACATGGAAAACCTTGATTATGCTTTTAGTTGGCATAATAGCCTTCATTCTATATCTATTCGTCTTGCGTGTGGATATACCGGAAATTGTTGCAAAGATTCAAAGCGTAAACATGTCGCTATACTTGTTGGCTGCTTCGCTAATATTTGTTGAAATGTTTCTTTACTCAATGGCTTGGCAAGTTCTCCTCAGCTTTCTTTCAGTGAAGCTTTCAGTTTTGAAATCCTACTTGTATGTGTGGTATGGAAACTTTATGGACATAATCATTCCAGCCGAATCCATAAGCGGGGAAATTTCTAGGGCATACCTAATCACAAGGGAGCAGGGAAACGCTGTAAGCGGCAAGGTTGCCGCATCCCTAGTAGCCCATAGATTGATAGGCATGGGAGTAGGCGCTGCAACAATAGGAACTGGAACAATAATGCTTCTAATGGAAAAATCTGTTAACCCGCTGGTCTTTAACCTAAGCATTTTCGTCGCTGCGACAACAATATTCTTCATAATTTTGCTTGCTATCCTATGTGTTAAAATAGATTGGACCTTAAAAATCATAGACCGCCTAATCAAGATTTTCGAATTCTTCAGCAGAGGGTGATGGAAATTGAAGATTGCAAAGGCTAGGGAAGATGCCTTTAAAATTGTCGGGATGTTCCACGACTCGATGAGGGAATATGTCCATACGCCAAAAGTAGTTGCAGCCTCTATATTTTTATCCGCCTTCTCGTGGCTCTCATATTTGGCTATTTGCTACATAGTTTTTCTAGCAATCGGTTTTAGAGGCGTGTCTTTAGGCACGATTTTTGTGACGCAATCAATAGTTACAGCTGTGAAGTCCATCCCCATAGGCGTGCCTTTCGAGGTTGGGCTGCCAGAAATAACCATGACAACACTGTACATGGTTTTGGGCATACCGTTTGATGTAAGCGCAACAACAACAATTCTTACTAGGATTTTGTCGCTTTGGCTAAAGTTCTTTGTGGGATTTGTAATCCAACAGTGGGTTGAAATCTCGGCGATAAAAGCGTCGCTTAAGGCTGTTAAAGCTGATAAAGGCTAAATTTCCCCTCTTCCTCTGTTTAGTTAAAGGTGTCGACAACGGTAAAGATCGAAGACGCCTCAATAAAGCATCTGGGCAGACTTTTTGAGATTGAAATGGAATGCTTTAAGAGTGAAGCCTTCACAAGACAGCAGATAGCCCATCTTCTCACAAACCAAAACTGCATAAGCCTAATCGCAAGGGAAAATGACGAAATCATAGGCTTCATCATTGGAATGGTCTACATTGAGGACAACGTTTTAACTGGGCACATATTGACAATAGACGTTTCTCCAAACTACCGACGCAAGGGCATTGGAATCAAGCTGCTCCTTGAATTGGAGAGAATTTTCATAGATAAGCAGGTGAAAGTTTCCCGTCTAGAGGTAAGGGAAGACAACGTCGCCGCAATAAGCCTATACCAGAAACTTGGCTACAAAAAAGTTGGAAAACTGCACTATTATTATGGAGATGCCCACGGAATACTCCTAGAGAAGATGTTAGTCCAGCCTTAAAAGCTTAAGCCTTGTCTTTTCATCGGAAGTCCTCTGCAGGGTTAAGCCGACACCTTCAATTATTGCGAGTTCTGCTGTGGCACCAACAATTGAGCCTTGCATCAAGTGACCGCCAAAAGCCTCGCCCCGCTCGTTTGTGACAACTATGTGTGCATGAATTATTGTTTCGTCCTTCTCGTCAACAGCAATATTCCCAGTGCATGAAGCTATTTCCAATGGTCCATCTAACCGAACATATTTGTATTCGCCCTCTTTATAATAGCCAATTACAATGTTTTTCAAGCTGCCAATCACAATTATTAGTCCAGCCTTCACTCCGCTTTTTTCTGCTCTTTTCTTTATGGCTTCTGCTAAATCTTCGCCCTCATGTATCCGTGAGAAAATTATTCTTCCAGTTTTCCCCTCTAGCATGGCGTTCAGCCTCAAGTAGGCTAACATTGTTAAAATTAAGGCTATTATAGGTTTCTAGTGGAGGTTGAACGTAAACTCTAAAAGTATCAATGTAGTAATTTCAAACATGAGCATGGGTTTGAAGGAAGATCGGAAGAAGGAAAGGGGAAAGTTTAGAAGGGCGATAGTTGTGCTTATTCGTAATTCTACATGGAGATGTGGAAAGCTTGAGAGACTTATAGTTAGACATCTCCACAGGGAAAGCGTCGGGCTTGGAAGGTCTGGAACACCCTTAACAGATATGATTCAAAGTTTCAGGCTGTCTGGGAAGAAGCGTAACGAATTTTTAGACGCCATAAAAAGGCTAGAGAGAAGGAATATAGTAAAAATCTTGAGTATGTGAACTTCTGCTTTTTAGGGTTACTTTTTCAGGATTTTTCAGTTAGCCTTTTTGCGTTTTCAATCCATCTCTGTGTTATTTTTGGTGAAATCTTAAGTTTTGAAGCTAGCTCTTTCGCTGATGCTTTGGCTAGCTCTTCAACACTGTTTATGCCCAAAGCCTTAAGTTGTTCTGACCTCTTTTCACCTATGCCCTTAACCATAGTTAATGGAGTCCATGCTGGAGCGGCTATCTCCACAGTTTTTTCTTCAACAACTTCAGTTGGGGTTGGAGTGGGTGGTGCGAGTTGAGTGGGTGAGGGTGCCGCTGGTGGTGCAGTCACTGTGGTTTGAACTTTTGCTCTTGGTCTTTGAAGGTATCCTAGTCCGATGAAGAAAATTCCCAGCACAGTGGTCGCGATTATTCCAAGAGATTTGTACGATTCCTCCATTTGAATCGCGAAGAATATTCCTATTATGAAGAATATTATGGCTACTGTGTATAGGGCATAATCTGAGCGCATTTTGTCTTTCTCCCTAGCCATCTATGTCTTATGGAATGGTTTAAATAATTTTCTACAAATTTCGGAAAAGAAGGTGGATTTTAGGATGTTTAGCCGTTTATTTTAGCAATTCTTCCTCTGGCGGCGGCTTCTTTATCAGTCCTTCCTTCATTAAGACTTTTAGGCTTTCTCTTGCGTTCTTTATTATTGCGACTGCTCTTTCGTAGAGTTCTTGTCTGCTAAGCTTCACTCTAGCTACGCCTTGCTCTATGGATTTTAGGGCGCATGCTACTGCCTCGCGGGGGAAGACCTCCCATTCCTCCATTCTTGGCAGTATGTCATCCTCATGCACGCCCCTTTCCTCAGCGAATTTCGCAAGTTCTTCTGCGGCTGCAATGCACATGTCATCCGTAACCGTTTTAGCCTTTACATCCAAGACTCCACGGAATATCGCCGGGAAGCCTAAACTGTTGTTAACTTGGTTTGGGAAGTCGCTTCTTCCAGTGGCTATTATTCTGGCTCCAGCTTCTTTTGCCTCCCAAGGCCATATTTCTGGTATTGGGTTTGCACATGCGAAAATTATCGAGTTGTCAGCCATTGTTGCCACCCACTCCTTCTTTATTGTGCCTGGTCCCGGTTTGGATGCCGCCACAACGGCGTCCACGCCTTTGAAGGCTTCTGTTATGTCTCCTGTTCTGCCTTCAGCATTTGTTATTTGGGCTAATTCATACTTCCACGGGTCTTCCTCTTTTGACAAGTCTTTTCTTCCAGCGTGGATTACGCCCTTCGTGTCCACCATAATTATGTTTCCGGGCTTCATTCCCCATCTTATTAGGACGTAGGCTGTTCGGATGTTGGCTGCCCCGGCGCCGATGAGGGTTATTAGGCTTTCCTTTGGTTTTTTGCCGACTATTTTGAAGGCGTTTATTAAGCCAGCCAATATTACTGTGGCGGTTCCCTGCTGGTCGTCGTGCCAAACTGGGATTTGAAGGCGTTCTCTTGCCTTTTCAAGGACATAGAAGCATTTTGGCTTTTCAATGTCTTCTAGGTTTATTCCGCCAAATGAAGGTTCTATAAGCTCGCATGCGCGAACTATTTCTTCCGGATTTTTGGTTTTTAGGCATATGGGGAAGGCGTCAACACCGCCCAAATATTTGAAGAGTAGGGCTTTTCCCTCCATGACTGGCATGGCTGCTTCTGGTCCTATGTCTCCTAAGCCTAGAACACGGGTGCCGTCTGAAACAACAGCCACATAATTCCAACGGTTTGTAAGCTCAAAGGATTTCTCTGGGGTAGCTTGGATTTCTCTGCATGGGGCTGCAACGCCAGGCGTATACCATATTGCAAAGTCGTCTGGGCTTGTTATGGCGCATTTCGGCATTACTTGAACTTTACCCTCGTAAAATCTGTGCATTGGCGGGGCAAGCTGCGAAGGCTTTTTAGCCTTTGCAAGTAACTCTTCAACTGTGGGTTTTCTATCCTCTTTTTTAACTTGACACATTGTAATCTTCTCCTTTTAGAGGGATGTGTTGTTTATGACATTAGAGCTTTAAGGGTTGCGGTAAAATTTGATAAGCCTTAAAGTTGGATTGCGAGTTTTGCGATTCAGATTAGCCCGTTCATAACTTATATATTCGTGGCGGAAATTCGTAATTCTATCATTCCGCATCAGAGATAACATACGCCTTTCAGAAGAACCACGTGTAAAACGTGGCTTAACGTGAACACATACTCCTTAGGGGGATACATGAAATGCTGGGGATTTACAAAGCTGGCCTTCTAGCAGCGGTTGGTTTGACGCTTCTATATGCTTTCCAAGGGTTTTATCCAGACTTTATTTGCTTTTTCTCTAATGCTTTTCCGCCAATAATTGCTGGTGCAGTAGTCGTTACATCGGGCTTATCTTTAGAAAGATATTGGCGTAGAGCGAAAGGACAGTTTTCTGTTGTTTGGTTTTATTTTACGCTCGGTTTGTTTTTATGGTTTGTTGGAAAAGCCGTGTGGGCTGGATATACGCTGATTCTTGGCGTTGAACTGCCCTACCCGTCAATTGCAGACATCTTTTGGATAAGTGGATATATTCCCTTCTTCATCGGGCTATACCTTTATGTCAAGTTGTTCGGTCACGCACTAACAAAGAAGACTGTAACCACAACCATGCTTGTGGCAGCTGCCTTAACAGTGTTAGTTAGTGTCGCGTTACTTACACCAGTTTTAGGAGCTGAAGAAGATTTAACAACCGTAGTTATGGATTTCGCTTACCCCATCCTCGATCTCACATTGTTATCTACGGCACTTTTAGGGCTGATAATCTTCTGGAGGGGAAACTTGGAAAGTCGTTGCTTCTGATTAATGTAGCCATACTGATGAATGCGTGCGCCGACATACTGTTTAGTTAACAACCGCCCAAGACATATACTATTGTGGGCACATGCTTAACGTTCTCTTCGATTTGGCATATCTATTCTTTTTGATGGCCTTCTATGTCCACACAAAAGAGTTTTGAGGTGGACATGGGTGACCAGAGAATGGAAGCCGTCAAGAAGGCCTTGGCAGAGGCTATTGATGAAGGGTTGCTCATGCTTGGAGAAAGCGGAAGGGATGTCATTTATTTTCGCCTCAAGCAGTCTTACGCCCTTAAAAAGGAGGATGTTTCCAGCAATCCTGAAATTTTCGTAAATTGTTTAAGGGAAATTTTTGGTTCGGGCGCCGAGGTTATTGAAAGAGCCATTATTAAGAAGTTATACAATAAGCTTGGAATAGAGTTTAAGGAAAGGGAAGGCTTCGGTTTCATGGAATATCTAAACGAGGCTAGAAAAGTTCTTGAAGAGGGATGAATTAGAGGGTTTAAATTCAAGTTAGGCTAAAGGATTCCATTGTTGATGGGTATGGATGAAGTTGGAAGCTTCCAAGACGTTTATGAAAATCCGTTTTATTATGACGTTGCGTTTGGCTTTAGGAATATAGTCAAAGAAGTCAGTTTTTTCGAGGACTGCATTAAAAGATTTTCAAAGATTAAGGTTAGACGGGTTCTCGACATCGGATGTGGTCCAAGCCCATACATGCTGGAGCTTGTTAAACGCGGCTACTCCTTTACGGGTTTAGACATAAGCGAAGCCATGCTAGCCTATTCTCTAGAGAAGGCGAGGAAGGCTGGCGTACAAATAGAGGTTATACATGCGGACATGCGCAATTTTAGGGTTAAGAGAACTTTTGATTTTGCCTTCTGTATGCTTGGCTCCTTGGAGGTTGAAACAAACAAGGAATTTCTTATTCATCTAGATTCTGTGGCTGCTTGCCTAAAAAGGGGCGGCTTATACCTTTTAGATGGCGGCGTTCAATTCGACTGGACAAAGCTTGAAGGGGAAAGCTGGACTGTGATGAGGAATGACATCGTTATAAACGTGACATGGAGCGTTGTTCCACTAAATTTTGTGGAGCAGAAAATAGTTGAGAGGATAATCCTCGAAGTCATCGAAGAGGGAAAGACAAAGGTTTTAAGGACTGAAAAAGTTGGTAAGCTAATATTCCCACAAGAGTTTCTCGAACTTCTCAATAGAAACGGCAAATTTGAGTTTATTGGCTGGTTTAACAATTTTGACTTAGAACAGCCTCTAGAAAAGGCGGAGAAGTTCAATAGACCAGTTACGTTGTTGCGGAGAAAATAGAGAGCTAAAAAAGGGTTCACTATAAACTTCAGGATGGATGAAACCTAGCTTGTTAGTATCTTCTTTGGCGGAATCCGCCTCTTCTTTCCCTTCCGCCGAAGTCTCTTCCGCCTCTTCCTCTAAATGGACGTCTTTGTTGCTCATACACCTTTGAGGATAGATTGTTTTGCGTGTTCACCTCGACTGTTAGCGCTTCTTTTGCCACTTCAAGGGTGCCGTATCTTCCAACGTTTAGGCGCATGCTTCCCTTGAATAGGGTTACGTAGCCGTTTCCTATACTTATTGTTTCACCTTCTTTAACTTTGGCTATGTTGTCGTCCCAAAGGGTTAGGTAGATGCATCCTGTTTCGTCTCCTATTAGGGCGTCGCAGACTGTGTGAGGCGCCCCATCCCTTCCAGAGGCTATGTTTCTAACCTCGCTTTTTGAGACTACTTTTGCCTTGACGTTTACGGCTCTTGAGGCGGGGGTTAATTCGCCTACTTTCACGTCTACTGGTTTTCTACTTCCTGAGAAACCTTCAACCGCCAAACCTAAATCAACACCTTTTACATCTGTTGCAGAAAGATATCGCCTTCTCTTCACTTAAGCATTTTGGTTATTTAAGCAGTTTCGAAGCGTTTTTAAGTCGTGGTCCCTTTCCATCCACCTCGTAGGGAAGCCCGCCAGTCCTAAAAATGACAAGCCTATCTTTAAACTCTGTTAGGTAAGCCAGAATGAGGCGTTTTCCCTTATCTGTTAGGGCGTAAACTGGTATGGTCACGCCCAACTGTAGAAGCGCTTTTTTGCCTATTTCCTCTCGAAGCATCTTCGAAGCGCTTGCACAGACAACATCAGCCTTAGCTATGTGCCTCACATCAGCCTCGCCAACACAAGTGTTGCAGACAGAAAAAATTAGAACATCAGCTTTCACGTCCGCTTCAAGCCTTCTAATTTCACTTATGACTTTCGACTGGAAGCCAGCAACGCTTACAGCGGCACGCCTAAACCCTAAATCCAAAGCCTTTCTAACTCCGCCAACTTGGTCGATGACAGCGTTTTTCTCGTCGAGAACGGTTCCGCCTTCGCTCCTAATTTTTTGGATTATCTCCGGTATTGGCGAAGTCCTCACTATTCCAGTTAGGCGGGCGCCAATGGCTTGCACAAGCCTTCCATTAGAAGTTATGACGGTGCCAGCGCCATCGCAGACAATAACTGCACAGTCAATAAGCCCCTTTTCAAGCCAAACACGCATCATTTCAGAAGCCCCATAAGCCACAATAAGCTCATCGTTGAAGACGCGGTTTCCACAGCAGAAACCGAAACCAGCAATCTTCGTTTCAACACTTTTCCTCACAGCCTCCACATCAATCCGCTTTGTCCCATAAAGAGCCTCATGGAGGGGACAGTACTCAATCATGGGTTCGCTTAAAACTTCTATGCCCTTCTCTGAAATGCGGACACGGGCACCACAGCAGTATATTTCATGCTCACCCTTAACACACATAACGCCAACGCTCACCGAGTAAAGAGAATGTGGGGAATACTTGCCCTATTATTCCTTGTTTGTTGCCTCGTTAATCTGCTGCTCCATCATATGTCCACGGCAGTAAACCAGCGCTTTTTTGACGTCTGGAACTTTCAAGGCTTCACGTTTAATGTCCATGGCTAGTTTGAAAGCTATGGGGCAGAAGGGGCTCGAAGGGATGAACTCAACTTTAACAACTCCGGGCTCCTCTTCCTTAACGCTTTTAATCATATGCATCTCCGCAAATGTCATTCCAGTCTCTGGGTCGACAACCTTGCCAACAGCCTCATACACCTTATTTTCCAGCTCGTTCAAACCTAACACATCCAAATTTTCTCGGAGATAAGGGTGAACACCATAAAATAAAGGTTATGGGTTCTTGGCAGAAAGCCTTTTCAAATGCATCCGCCAGCTTAATGCCATTGTCTGGGGATGTGAAGCCCTAACCTCATCAAGCCTTTGAACAGCAGTGTTATGTGGCGCTTTCAAGACTTGTTCGGGGTTTTCGCGGGCTTCTCTGCAGATTTCCCGCATAACCTCTATGAAACGGTCCAGTTCCTCCTTTTCAGCTGTTTCCGTAGGCTCAATCATTAAGGCTTCCTCAACAATCAATGGGAAATAAATTGTCGGCGCGTGTATTCCATGGTCTAATAGGCGTTTCGCAATGTTTAAGGCTGAAACCCCAGTTTTGTTTTTCAATGGTTTAGCGCTGAAAACACACTCGTGTTTTCGAGGCTTCTTGCTGTTATATGGAAGCGCCAAACCTTCAATCTCCTTAAGTTTTTGCATAACATAGTTAGCATTCAAAACTGAGACTTCGGCAACTTCCCCTAGCCCTTCTTGTCCAAGGCTGAGGATGTAGGCGTAAGCCTTCAACAAAACAGCAACATTACCATAAAAACATCGAAACTTACCAATGCTGTAAGGTCTATCATAATCTAAGCGGTAACGTTCACCATCAAAAACAATTCTTGGAACAGGCAGGAACTTGGCTAACTCTTCAGCAACCCCTACAGGTCCTGCACCTGGGCCTCCGCCGCCATGAGGTGTGCCAAAGGTTTTGTGAATGTTTATATGGACTATGTCGAAGCCCATGTCGCCAGGTCTAATCTTACAAAGTATCGGGTTTAAGTTTGCCCCATCATAGTATAGGAGCCCGCCAGCCTCGTGGACGATTTTGGCTATTTCCTCAATGTTCTTTTCAAATATTCCAAGAGTGTTTGGATTTGTCAACATCAAACCAGCAGTTCTGCCAGAAACAGCCTCTTTCAAGGCTTCTAAATCTACACATCCATCCTCATCTGAGGGAATTACAACAACATTAAAGCCAGCCATAGCTGCACTTGCCGGATTAGTCCCATGGGCAGAATCCGGAATAAGGACATCTCTTCGCTTCTCAGATTCACCATTCAGTTTGTGGTATGCCCGCATTAAACAAGTGCCTAAAAATTCTCCATGGGCGCCAGCAGCCGGCTGTAGGCAGACCTCAGCTGTTCCCGTTATTTCGGCAAGCCAACGCTCAAGCCTATAAAGGATTTCTAAAATGCCTTGAACAGTACTCTCATCCTGGTAAGGGTGGAGCATGCCCAATTTTGGCAAGCCAGCCAAAAGCTCGTTTATTTTCGGATTGTACTTCATTGTGCAGCTTCCAAGGGGATAAAGCCCCGAATCAACACCATAATTCATCTCTGAAAGCCGAATGAAATGGCGGACAACTTCAGGCTCTGAAAGTTCCGGAAGCCTAAGCGCATTTTTTCTCTGCAATTTTTCCGGAATCAACCCGTACAAGTCACTAACAGCCCTTTTGACTTCTTCCTCAACCCTTGGTAAAGTGTAACCTACTCGTCCAGCTTTTCCAAGACCGAATATTATCGGCTCATCCCATCGGGCCTGCTTAAACATTCACTTTTCACCTCTCATTGACAGTTTTTTCAAGCGATTTCGCAAGCAGCTCAATGTCCCCCTTAGAATGGATTTCAGTAACACAGTACAGAGCCGTTTGTCCAAGTTCTGGAAACTCCATTGAAATGTCCTTGCCTCCATGAACCCCCATGTTGAGAAGTCTTCCATTAACCTCCCTAACGCTTAAGCCAGTGTCATCAAAGTTCACAGTGAACTCCTTGAAATGAACAGATTTAAAAACAGGAGCCTTTACGCCCTCTATCCTTGAAAGCAGCCGCATGGCATAATTAGCCCTATACATTATTGTTTCGCCAAGCTCCCGCAAACCTTGAGGCCCCAGCAAAGCCATGTAAACGGCTGAAGCTACCGCGCATAAAGCTTCATTGGAGCATATATTTGAGGTGGCCTTCTCCCTCCTTATGTGCTGCTCGCGGGTTTGCAAAACCATGCAGAAGCCTTGCTTCCCCCCAGTGGTTGTTGTTAAGCCTATGATGCGCCCCGGCATCTGCCTAACCAGGTTCAAGTCATCACGACACGCAAAAATGCCCAAAAGGGGACCGCCAAAATTCATGGGGTTTCCAAGGGGCTGAGCCTCACCAACCACAATGTCCGCGCCATACTCTCCCGGAGGCTTAAAAACTCCAAGAGATGTTGGATCAACGCCCACTATAAAGAGGGCGCCATGCTTGTGGGCTAAACTGCCTATTTCGTCAACATGTTCTTCAACAAAGCCAAGATAAGATGGGTTCTCTATGTAAACGGCGGCTGTCTTACTGGAAATTTTGCTTTCCAAATCGTTTAGGTTTATTTGGCCAGTTTCTGGGTTATAGGCTACCTCCTTTATGCTTATGTCGGCGGGTTCAGTGTAGGTTTGAAGGGTTGCCTTCCGCTCCGGATGTATAATCCTTGGAACCTGTATCTCGTTTCGCCTAGTAACTCTTGAAGCCATACGTGCCGCCTCGCCTAGGGCTGAAGCCCAATCATACATGGAGCAGTTGGCGACATCCATGGCTGTTAACTCGCAAATCATGCTTTGATACTCGAAGAGGGCTTGAAGCATACCCTGCGAAATTTCAGGCTGATAAGGCGTATAGGAAGTGAGGAACTCGCTTCTTTGAACAACTTCCCTTACCACGGCTGGCACATAATGGGGCCAACATCCAGCGCCTAAGAAAATAGGCATCTCTTCGCATGTCTTGTTCTTTGACAGCAAGGTTTCAACATGCCTTTTAACTTCAAACTCTGACATGGCTTCTGGAAGATTCAGCGGCTTTTTCAGAAGGTACTTCTCTGGAACGTCAGCATAAAGCTCCCCGATGCTTTTTACGCCTATCTCCCTCATCAGCTCTTGCTTAATTTCTGGATTAGAGTTTGGAATGTATGGGTGACCTTTCCTTTTCAAGCATCTTCCACCATTAAGAATTAAACACTAAACAGTTGGACAGCCTTTAAGCTTTTCAATTAATTTCTTGATAACGCCTTCAAAACAACGTTAATTGCCTCTTTTACGCCTTCCCTAACCGCTTCATGTTGGAAGGCTGGAAGCCAGCCAGTTTCAGATAAAACATCCGATACAACTTGTACAGAGGCCGCCTTAACACCCCGATACTTTGAAACAGCGAAGATGGCTGAAGTTTCCATGTTTACAGCCAAAACGCCAGCCCTCTTAAATTCGAGAAACTTACCACGTGTCTCCCTATAAACGCCATCTGTTGACCAAACAACACCACAATAGTATTTAACGCCTTCCATGTCCAGCTGCTTAAGTAACTTGTCTCTTAAATCTTCGGAGGATTCAACCTTTACTTCAGGCGGAAAATAGTGATGCGATGTTCCTTCATCCCGTATTGCCTCGGTCACCACAATAATGTCACCTGGTTTAAGAAACTGCTGTAAACCTCCAGAGACTCCAACTTCAAAAATTTTCCTAGCACCACAAACAATGACTTCTTCGAGTGTCATGGCAGCGGCTGGTGCTCCAATCCAGAAACGCCCTAGCCCTATTTCCACATTGTTAAATTTTCCTACGCAGAAAGGCTGGTTTTCTCCATAAATCCACCAGTTGACAAGTTTGCCATCAATAAGTGACTTTGCATGTTCGTATGCGCTTCTCTGGTATGTAATTATAAGGCATTCCGGAACTTTAATTGCGTTTATGGGAAGCTTTTTGACCTCTGCTACATAGCGGATAAAATCTTGCGGTGTGAAAATCGGTTCGTCTTCTCCAGCCAAGCACAAAGCCTCATGTTAATGCTAATACTGTATGCCTTTTGTTGTAACCATTTCGGCTGGATGTTTAACGTCGACAATCTCGTTTACGAACTCAACTCTGTCAATCAACTCTTTTGGAGCGTACCGTCCGGTCAGAACAACATCTGTTCTTTTGGGAATTTTGTCTAAAAATTCTAAAACTTCTTTTACGTCTAGAAGTTGGCAGTGCAAAGCCAAATTGATCTCGTCCAAAACAAGCAGATGAGGCTTTTTCTCCCTAACAATTTTCTCGGCGAATTTCAGCGCTTTCTTAGCCAACTTCTTGTCTTCATCACCTAGATTGCTTAGCCCATGCCACCCTTTACGGCCGAACTGGTAAATCTCATAATATGGCGCAAGCATCTTCCTAACCTTATATTCCCCTGTGTTTTTCCACCACTTCAAAAATTGGATTATGACCACCCTATGTTTATGCCCTATTGAGCGTAATGCTAAACCTAGGGCGTTTGTTGTTTTTCCCGCGCCAGTTCCAGTGTAGAGGTAAATGTAGCCCATTTATTTTCCTCAAGGTAGTATTTTCCCCTTTTCCATGTATTAAGGCTTTAAACGCGTGTTTTTATAATGGGGCAAACCTTTATTTTCAAAGCTTAGGGAGATAAAGCGAGGATGGTTAGAATATGTGGAATAAAATTTGGTTTGCTGAGCTTACAATGAAAGAGGTTAAGGAAGCGGTGGATGCGAACAAAGTAGTAATAATTCTCGTTGGAAGTGTTGAGGAACATGGCGTACATTTGCCTCTTTGTACAGATGGCATACAGCCTGAATATGTCGCGGTCGAGGCGGCTAAAAGGACAGATAGTTTGATTGCGCCGCCCATAAATTATGGAGTTTGCACCATTACACGCATTTTCCCTGGAACAATTTCGATAAGTTTTCAGTCGTTGTATAGGATTACCCGCGAAATAATTGAGGAATTTATACGCAATGGTTTCAAACGTTTCCTAATTCTCAGTGGTCACGCAGACGAGGAGCATATGAGCGCCTTGAGGCTTGCCGCTCATCGCATAATGCTGCTCCATATGGAAGAGGTTAAAAGACGGGAGCTGCGCATAATGGTTTGTTCTGATTATGACTTCGCATATGAACTTCGTGGAAAATATTTTAGCGAAGATGACGGGCATGGTGGCACTATTGAAACCTCCCGTATGATGGCTATAAAACCTGAATCAGTTAAAAGAGGCGGGCGGAAAAATGTGCAAAAACTTCCAAAGTTTGAAGTGACTGCAGACCCTAGAGAATTTTTACCTGAGGGGATAAGGGGCGACCCAGAAGCGGCTTCCGTTGAAAAGGGGAAATTCGTAAATGAATACATTATAGGCGAACTTGTTAAGCTAATAGAGGAGCTGAAAAAGTAGATTCCAGCATAAACAAGGTTTTGTGCACTAAGTTTTAAATAGAATGATTCGCCATGTTTTCTTGGAGCATCTGCCAATGAAATATGACTATGAAGCATTGCTTAATAGGGCTCGTTCCCAACTTCCGGAAATAACTTCAAAACGGGAGAGACTGGAAATTCCCAACATCCACTACACGGTTGTGGGTATGCGCACAGTAGTGCATAACTTTAAAGAAATCGCAGAAACATTAAACCGCGACCCCCAGCACATTTTAAAGTTTCTGACAGGAGAACTGGCAACAGCGGCAGTAATGCAGGAGTCCAGAGTTATTTTCCAAGGCAAGTTTCCAAGGGAAACCATTGAGAGGCTTCTCCAGAGGTACATGGATACCTTCGTCATATGCCCAGTATGCAAACGTCCAGACACGCGAATCGTTAAGGAGAAACGTCTATCCTTCCTTGTATGCGAGGCGTGCGGCGCAAAATCCTCTGTCAGACACCTGTAAGAGTGTTTGAAAATTGAAGTGTTACATGAAAATCCGAAAAATCGGCAATAACGTATTGCTTTCCATCTGTGACGCCGAAATCCTCGGTAAAACACTGCATGAGGGGAAAATTGTCTTCCACGTGACAGAAGAGTTCTATAAAGGCGCGGAAGTGGAGCTTGAAGAAGCCATAGCCATGATAGAAAACTCAACAATTGTCAATATGGTTGGGAAAAACGTCGTGAAGAAGGCTGTTGAAAAGGGTTATGTCCATCCGGAGGCTATTCTAAACATAGAGGGCGTTCCGCATGCTCAAATAGTGAAGCTTTAGGATTTCTAGGCTTTGGTTAAGCATACATGCTTTTAAGGAAGAAGCGTGTCTCTTTACTAACGTAATATTTAGTGTCGGATGCTTTGAGGTGCTTGTTTGGGAAAGAAGAAGGTCATAAGTGAAGAAGAACTAAGCGAAATGGTGTTACCATCGGGGAATGATGTTTTAGGCGTAGCCGTCAAACTTCTCGGTTTTGACCGTGTTCTGGTTAAGTGTCAGGATGGAAATGAGCGGTTATGTCGTATAAGGGGTAAGATGAAGAGGCGTGTTTGGATTCGCGAAGGAGATGTTGTCCTAGTTTCTCCATGGGATTTTCAGTCTAACATTCGCGGAGATGTGATTTGGCGTTATACGCATGCGCAAGCCGAGTGGCTCCGCAAAAAGGGTTATTTGACAATTTAGGATGCGGATCATAGGTTTGGCTTTTCGAGAACGCGTTGAGAAAAGGCTTCGAAAAGAGGAGAAGGAATACGAAGTTGAACAGTTGATGAAGGAGAAGCGAAGCGAGGAGTATGAAGTTCTAGAAGAGGTTTTTGACCGTTCCACCCTCATGGTCATATACGACTTTATGAACAGCGGCACGATAGACAGGATTTATGGCGTTGTAAAGGCTGGGAAGGAGTCCCGCGTTTACTGGGGCAAAGACAAAAATGGCAGAGAATTAGCCATAAAAATCTACCTAACAGTTTCAGCTGAATTCAGAAAAGGTATGTTAAAATACATTGAGGGCGACCCGAGGTTTAAGGGCTTAAAACGCGACACTCGTTCGGTTATTTTTGCATGGGCTCAGAAGGAGTTCAAAAACTTGGAGCAGGCTTTAGCTGCAAAAGTTAGGGTGCCAAAGCCTATAGCTGTGAGAAACAACGTGTTAATAATGGAGTTTATTGGGAAAAACGGCATAAGTGCACCATCAATGAAAGAGCAGCCTCCGGAAAACCCGGAGCGAATATATAGAACGCTTATAACCTATTTGAAGCGCCTCTACCAGAAGGCGGGGCTTGTCCACGGAGACTTAAGCGAATATAACATTATGATTTGGATGGGGCGCCCAGTGCTCTTCGACATGTCACAAGCTGTTCCATTATCCCATCCAATGGCTGGTTTCCTCCTAAACAGGGATATAGCCAACATCAACAAGTTTTTCAGTCGTTTAGGCGTTGAAGTCTTGCCACCAAACGAGTTTTATAGGGTGGTTACTGGAAGTGGCTAAGCCTAGCACTTTCGTGAGAATCCCAAAAGAACGCGTAGGCGTGCTAATAGGACCAAAAGGGGAGACTAAAAGGGCTATTGAAAAAATGCTTTCAGTTGAGCTTCAAATAGAAAGCGACACAGGCGGCGTCACAATTACGCTGGCTGAAAACGCTGAGGACCCATCCGTTCTCCTAAGAGCCAAAGACGTTGTAACAGCTATAGGCAGAGGCTTCTCACCGGAACACGCTTTTAGGCTGATTCAAGACGAAGAAACAGTCCTAGACATCATAGACCTGCGAATAATATTTGGAAGATCAGAATCGGACATCAGGCGTGTGAAGGGTCGAATAATTGGCATGGATGGCAAAACAAGAAGAATAATAGAGGAGTTAACAGACACTAAAATAGCTGTTTATGGGCATACAGTGGGCATGATTGGAAGAGTTGAGCAAGCCCAAGTTGCAAGGGAAGCTATCCAGATGCTTATTGAGGGGAGACAACATGCAACGGTTTACAAGTTCCTCCACAGGAAGCGAAGAGAGCTTAAAAAGAGAATGCTGGAGCTCTGGGAGAAACCGGAAGATTTTTAGGCTGTCTCTTTAAGGATTTTAACGTTAAATTCTAAGCCTACCTTCTTCCCCCTCCTCCATTATTTCCCTCAAGATGTTTTTGTGTATGGGTATCCCTATTCTCTTTCTGGTCTCCATGGTTAGCCATGCCTTTTCTCCTGGAATCCAAACATCGACGTCTTCTTAAATCTTTGTTAGGCTTTTCACATAACCCTTATATTCTTCGATTCTTTCGAGGAAAGTCTCTATAGGCGTTAGCCTTTCTATGTTTATTGCTGTCATGAAGTGTCCAACGTTGGCTCTTTCCTTTTCTGTTGTGTGCTTTACATTTTTGCCGTAATTTGCTCCTGTTAACACGCCGCAAAACAAGTCTACAACAAGCGCCAAGCCAGCTCCTTTGTGTCCGCCGAAGTCTTCGCCTAGTCCACCCAGTGGCAGCAGAGCTCCTTTCTTAGCTAAAACTTCTTTTGGGTTGTCTAGAATTTTGCCTTCTGGCGACATAGCCCAGCCAAAAGGTATTTTCTTCCTTTCTTTGGCGTAAACTTCTATCTTTCCTATCGGTATTACGCTTGTTGCCGCATCAAACAGTATGGGAGGCGGTTTTCTTGTTGGAAAGCCAAAAGCTATAGGATTTGTGCCAATGTTTCTGCCAACACTGTGCGTGTAAGCCACTAGGGCTTCAGAGTTGGTCATCACTATGCCAATCATGTTCCTTTTAACAGCTTGAAGCGCATAATAACCAGCTATGCCGAAATGGTGGCTGTTCCTAACGCCTACAACTGAAACGCCGACTTCGCCAGCTTTTTTGACAGCCATTTCCATAGCTCTGTGGGCAATTGCTTGACCAAGCCCAGAGCCTTTGCACCCCATGGCTTTCTATGCCCATGAGGTCAGCTGTTACAAGCACATCAGCAACTATCCGCGCATCCTCTATAGACACATCATAAGAGGCAAAAACTGTGGCAACATAATTTTTCAAGGATTCATGGTCAACCTTACGTACTCATCCGGCGGGGTTGGAATCGTCTTCTCATACAGTCTAGCCAATTCTAAGCCACTGAAAATTATCATGCCTGTTTAAGATTTTACATTTGCCATCTCGTCGGCTAATTTAGAATGTGAAATTTAAGGGCGGGCTCCCGCACTCAAGATCCCAATCATGCTTCAGTGGGGCCAGAGTCGTCATCGCCCACCATGCAAAACTAAAATGCTTGACTTGGATAAAAAGTTATAGGTGAAGCCCTTATTCAGCTGTTGAAGGTTATGCTTAAACACGTTAGAGTTGTGCCTCTTGCCGCTGAAAGTTTAGGCGTTCGTTCCATGTGCACATACGTGGGGACACGAGATGTTAAGGTTTTATTGGATGCCGGGGTTTCCCTCTGCCCAAACCGTTACGGTTTGCCTCCCCACCCACTGGAGTATAAGGCTATAAATGAATCGAGGAGAAGGATAGCTGAAGCGGCCGAAAAAGCCCATTTGGTGACTGTCAGCCACTACCATTTTGACCATCACACGCCTTCATATGAAGATTGGCTATGTAACTGGACGGAGAAAGATGAAACGGCCAGACAAATATACCAAGATAAGGTGGTTTTAATGAAAAATCCAAAAGAGAGAATCAATTTCAGTCAGAGGAGGAGGGCGTGGGTTTTTCAGGAAACAGGCGGGAAATATGCGAAAAAGCTTGAAATTGCAGATGGAAAAACCTTCAATTTTGGAGAAACCGAAATTAGGTTTTCTGAGCCAGTTCCACACGGGCCAGACGACTCTGCTCTGGGGTGGATTTTAATGGTTACCGTAGAATATGATGATGAAAAGTTCATGTTTGCCCCAGACGTTCAAGGACCAATGTCAAATAAAACGCTAAGCATAATTGCCGAGGAAAGGCCTCAATTGCTAATGATTGGCGGACCACCACTATACTTGGCTGGCTTTAGGGTTGATGGAAAACTTGCCCAAGCGGGTTTGGAGAATCTTGGGAAAATTGTGGAATTTGTGCCATGCACCATCTTAGAACACCATATTTTAAGGGATGAGCAGTGGCGGGAAGAGACTGAAGAGGTTTTCAAGAAAGCCGAAAAGGCTGGAAACATTGTCTTAACCGCAGCTGAGTTTTTCGGCAGAAAAAACATTTTCCTAGAGGCCAGAAGAAAGGCGCTATATGCTGAGCATCCACCTTCAAAGAATTTTGAGAAGTGGGCCCGTCAAAGCGTAAATGTTAGGAAGAAGACTAAACCGCCATTTTAGTTTGCCCGCCTGCAACGGGCCTCTCATAAATTATTCTCTTCTCATCCTCCTTTAGCTTTGTAATCATGTCTTTGACCATCTCAGTTTTTGTTGTTAGTTTACCAATCGCATGGTGGCTCCCCATCGTGATTAAGGCGATGGTCTCCGTAACTATAAATCCATAAGTTTCACGCCCATAAAAATGCGGGTTTGTGTTTATAACAATTGTATGTATGCCCTCCCGCCTAATCATTTTTGAAACAGTTATCACGTCTTGGACTGCAAGGTCTTCGTACTCCCTAACGATTATGCGGACCTCATCTATTTGCCTAAATTCACCAGTTTCCAAGTCCCTCTTAAGGGGGACATTTGCACCTCCATCAGTTATTATAATCATGACGGGGATTGTTGAGGGGTCCCTTCGCTTAGCCTCCTTCAAAACTTCTAGGGCTTTAAGCATCCCAGCAGCTAAAGGTGTGAAACCGCTTATTCTGAGGTCTAAGAGTTTTTTGGCTACAACCCTCAGGTTTGTGATTGGATGCTGAACGACAACAGCCCCTGTGTCTTTTAAGGCCACTATTCCAACACGGTCACGGAGCATGTAGGCGTCGCTATGAAGCCTCAAAAGGGCTTCTTTAACAGCCTCAACATTCAAAAGCATTGAACCGCTTAAGTCAACAACAAAAACCATTGTTACCGGAGCTTTGTAAATCCTCAACTTTTCTCGGATATCCTCCAAACACAATGTTAGGGCTAAGTCAGAAGTCTTCTCTCTGATTTTCTTTTTCTTGGCAGCTGCACGGATTGATGCAGGAAAGTGGATGTCGACGGGCTTTCCTTTGGGAAATTTCCAACCGTATGGTTTTCCCCTATGAGTGGCTGTCACACTTTTGGCATGTTTGCCAACTGGCGGACGTGCTCCCTTAGACCTTATTCCTCCCATTTTAATGAAGAATTTTGATGGGGAAGATGCTTTGCTGGCTAAGCTGGAAAGTATTTTGTGTCCTTCTGAGACGTTAGGTTGTCTGATGGCGTTGCTGACTGTTGGAATACCCTTCAGCTCGCCCTTTTTCTTTTCAAGGCTTTCTTCATAGGTTTCTCCTTTAAGGGTGTTTGAGCCTGCATGAAAGCCCTCCGTCATCGGAGCGTTTTTTGGGCTTTTCCTCAATTTTTTCCCTATTCCGAAAAAAACACCGCCTAAAAGTCTGTTAAGGCGAAAAAGAAGCTCAAACCATTTCGACCTCGCCTTGTTTATTAGGCTTTGTTTTGTTGCCTTCTCTTCCTCCTTTTCTGTGGCTTCCTTTTTAGCCCAAAATACCGCTTTCCCTTTTAGAAACTTCCTTTTCTTTACTTCTCTGGGGGTTTCTCCTGTTTTCTCAAACTCGAAAACTTTCTTGAGGTTGGCTGTGAAAACTTCTCCAATTTCCTGTGGCGATGCTGGTTCTAAGAAGCCTCCCTCTCTTGTTCTGTGGCTTAGGGCGAGCTCAGCAGCCACCAAAACATCATTCATTGTTACTTCTGTCCTATTTTCGAAGGCTGCTAGGGTTGCAGCTGCCTTCGCTATGACGATGTCTGGACGCAAACCATCAACTTTAAGTTCTAAGCACGCCCTGCATATTCCTTCTAAAACTTTGTCTGGAATTACGACTTTTTCAAGAATTTTTCTGGCTTGGACTATTCTTTTTCGGAGTTCCTCTTGTAAGGGCTTATATTTTTCATAAAATTTTTCGGGGTTGGCCTCAAACTCCATGTTTCTTTTAACTATTTCCATTCGATCTTCAACGGATGTTATTCTCTCAACGGTTATAGAAAGGGGAAACCTGTCCAAAAGTTGTGGTCTTAACTCGCCTTCCTCGGGGTTCATTGTTCCAACGAATATGAAACGTGATGGATGTTGAACGGATATTCCCTCCCTTTCAACCACATTCCATCCTGTGGCAGCCGCGTCAAGTAGGTCGTCGGCTATGTGGTCTGGTAGGAGGTTCACCTCATCCACATATAGGATGTTCTGGTTTGCCTCAGCAAGGATTCCGGGCTCAAGGGCTTCTATACCATATTTTATGGCTTTCTCCACGTCTAAGCTCCCAACAACCCTGTCTTCCGTTGAGCCCAAGGGCAGGTCAACAACAACCATGTCCCTTTCTTCAACAGGCAAGTTTTCACCATTTTTCCATTTCTCACGGCATTTTGGGCACATGTTGGAAGGGTCGTAGGGGTTGCAGTTGAACGAACATCCCTTAACAACACTTATTTTTGGAAGGATATCAGCCAAAGCCCTAACAATGGTGCTTTTTCCAGAACCCTTCGGCCCCCTAATCAGCAAGCCTCCAATCTTAGGGTTTATTGCATTAATCAATATTGCCAGTTTAAGCTTGTCTAGGCCTACAATGGCCGAAAATGGAAAGACAAGCCTTTTTCTTTCCGCCACCCTCATTCAACCATTACTAATTTAGGGAACTCTAACCTATTAGTTTTAACTAAGGCACATATGTGGGGCCGAGGCGGGATTTGAGCCTCTAGTTCTGGAGCCCTCACCTTTTGTTTTCGGGTTTATTTTTCAGGGGGCACCTTTTTGGATATTATTGCTGTGTTTGAGTTAAAGTTTTCTTGTGTTAGTAGTGTTAATGCGGACAGCGTTTTCCCTTCGCTATATTCTGTGATTCCAGCTATTCTGAAGTAGTAAACCCTATCATATATTACGAGGTACTTTTCTCAGTGGTCCGTTGTTGGTGCCTCAGTTGTCTTACCCGCGTATATATACACGTATAGTGTGCCGTTGCCGAGACCCCTTCTTTGTCCCCAAGGTTTGATGAAGCATTTCTAGAAGAGGCTGCAGAGCTTAAGCCGCCCTCAAGGATCGGTCTTGCCAAGGCAAAAGCTATCGATGTGACTTGTGCTACAATTAAAATCGATAGGATTATCCATTTTTTCTTAGAGCCATCTTTCCTTCTCCCAAGTGGTTAAAGGTGTTATTTTATATTACTGTTTATGGAAAATTTCTGGTTTTTTCTTATTATTGTTTTGCTGTTGTTAGGGTGCGGTTATTATTCCGTATATGCGTATGGCACTGTTATCAGGAATAGTATTCCAATGTTAGGGCTGCGTTTTTTAGTTTTTTCTTGTTTATGAGGAGGTTTGTTTGTCCGTAGTATGGTGAGATGAGTTCTGCTGTTATTAGTAGGATTATGGCTGTTACTGCCAGCCAGAGGCTTATGTCCCAGAAGGTTAGTGGAATCTGCATTTTATCCCTTCAGTTTATTGTAGAGTTCTTTTTCTGTTAAGACTTTGATTTCGGGTATTTTTTGGAAGTCGGGGTCGTCGCTGATGACTGTTGCTTTTTCGAGGTTGGCGCATGCTGCTATGAATGCGTCCGCTATGGGCACTTTGTATTTTCCTTTAAATTCTCCTGCTTTTATGGCGGTTTCCTCGTTTACCTCGTGCTTTTTGAGGTATATTGCATATTTTAGCTGGTTTGTTCTTGTTATAGCTAGGTCCGGCCTTCCCTCTTGCAAATATTTGTAGTAGATTTCTGTTAAGGTGACAACGCTTATTCCAGCTTCAATTTTCCCAGCTTCAACCTGTAAAAGGACATCTTTGACTGCCTCCCAGCCTTCTTCTTCGGCGAAGAGCTTGATTAGTGGCTTTGTGTCAAGGATGAGTTTAAGGTCGTCTGAGTCGCCTTTCAAATTCTTTGTTCCACTCCCTTCTTGTTTCCTCAACTTCCTTTGACGGTTTCCTTCCCCTAAAGATTTCTTTGTCTATTCCTGCCAATTTTGAAAGCTTGGGAACGGGAATAATTTTAAGCGATTCCCCCTCTCGAACAATTATTAGGTTCGCTCCCTCTGCTATATCTAGTGCCTTTCTCAACTCTGATGGGATTGTGATCTGCCCTTTGGCTGTCACGGTAACCATTTCCATAAGCTCACCTTACTTTAAATAAGATGTCTTACATTTATAAGTTTGTCGGAAAATTTCTCGGAAGTATCCTATAAAAAGCTGATGGTTTACAAAGGGTTAATCAATCCTTTAGTACGCGGTATTGGGTTTTTGTTGTTTTCCGTCTTCGCTTAATTCTTCGTTTTCTATTACTATTGGCTTTCCAGTTGCTTTTGCTAGGGCGCATGCTATGGCGCTGCACAGTGGGCAACCTATTGATTCATGTGTTTTCGTGAGTTTTCTTGTTTCCCGGCAGATTTCGTTGAATATGTGGTTTATTATCTCTATGGTTATTGCGTCGCTTTCCATTTTGATTTCTGTGTTTTCGGCTATTTCCATTTCTTCAATTAGCAGTTTTGGCAGGTTGTTTTGTATGTAGTTTAGGTCTGTTTTGTGAAGGATGTTCCAAGTTCTTTCTCAAACAGCTTTGATGGAGCTAGACCAGGCGGAGTAAAGGATATGCGCCCTTGTTTTTTCGAGTACAGTTTTTCCTCGTCTATTTCTTCTTGTTTTGGTAGCGTTTGATTGGCTTTTGAGGGAATAAATATGAGGCTTGATTTGAAATCTTTCAAGTATTTTGGTGGTAAGTAGATTCCTTTTTCATTTAGCTTTGAGCTTGTAAGCATTTTTCGATATTGGCTAATGTTGAAGGGGCAATGGCGTTTAGCAAGTCTATTTTTACGTATCTGGTTGGGGTTACGTAGAGGAGGAGGGCTCCCCAGAAAGTTAGAGTTCAGAAAGTAGGAGTTCAGCGGGCCTCAGCGCAGCTTCGTAGAGCACTGAGACTAGCGCCTTATCCCTCTCGTTTTCAGCCTCCCTGATCATGGCTTTAACGTCCTTAACCGTGAGAAGGGATTCAGGCGTAACCCTACAGTCCCTTTCGTCGGCTTTCACGTCGACCCATGCGGCTTCAGGCGGGAAAGCCCAAGAGCCTGCAGGTGATAAAGGAACCCTAGCAAAATCTCCCCGTATTCAAGGCTTTCGAGCCTCCGCCTAGCAGCCTCAAGCCTCCTTGCACATTCATGTATGTCTATCATTTCAAAGGCATTAGAT
Source organism: uncultured Candidatus Bathyarchaeia archaeon (assembly GCA_964573785.1). Taxonomy (GTDB): domain Archaea; phylum Thermoproteota; class Bathyarchaeia; order Bathyarchaeales; family Bathycorpusculaceae; genus JAGTQI01. The sequence continues at coordinate 85,181 of CAZNKF010000003.1, read as the reverse complement.
CCCGAACGCTTAAAATCGAGGTTAAGGGAAGGGCTCCAGAACTAGAGGTAGTAGGGCCGAGGCCGGGATTTGAACCCGGGCGCCGGGCTCCACAGGCCCGTAGGCTTCCAGGCTACCTCACCTCGGCCACTTTTAAGTGACTTCGGTTACTTTTACGTCTGCCTTGCTAATTTCCTTTTCCTTAGGAAGACTAATCCGTCTTTTTGGTATACGTAGTCGAAGCTACTTCCGGAAGTGTTTTAATTTCTTCGTCTGTCTCCTCTTCCAATTTAAATTCGTCTCTGCGTGGCATCATTGCTTTTCACTTCACCAAGTTCTATTGTTTTAGTGTACTTGATTTTTGCCGGAAGAGATAAAGCTTCACCGAAAGGTGGCCGTGGCCTATTCAACACGAACTATGCTCTACTGATAATATCATAACACGCGGAACGGAACAAGGTTCACGAAAAGAACTTAAGCAATAACCACGATTAAAACATATGCCGTGAGCTAACGTCATACTTCGGCTCTAGGCATACCTGAGGTGGGAAACGATTGAGGATAAAGCCATCTTCACCCCCTTAGACACAATTCGATACGTTGCAGAGAAAAGAAAAGTTCCGATAGAAGCCCTAAGGATTCCAAAAAGATTGCTGATAACTTATCAGAGGAGGGCTTACGAAAGCGCAAAGAATCTGATAAGCGGAAACTTTGTTGAATGGATTTACAGCGAATTTGCACCATTCTGTATTGGGCGGTATAATGATGTGGAAATTGGTGTTGGACGCCTCTGTATTGGCGCATCCGCTGCCACCATGATATTTGAGGAGGCAATTGCTTGTGGTGCAGCTAAGGTGTTTGAAGTTGGCTTATCTGGAGGGTTACAGACGTTCCTAAAACCTGGCGACATGGTGGTTGTTACCGAGGCTATCCGAGATGAGGGAACCTCTTATCATTACCTTCCGCCAGGAGTGAAAGTTGAATCTTCCATGAGACTAAGAGAGTTGCTAATTAAATGCTTAAATGAGGAGAAAATCAGGCATTTCGTTGGTCCTGTTTGGTCAACAGACGGCGTATATAGAGAAACACTTAACAAGTTCCGCCAATTTAGGGATGGGGGCGTCTTAGCCGTTAACATGGAAACTTCAGCCATATTTGCCGTTGCTAAATATAGAGGCGTTGAGGTTGCCTCAGCGCAAGTCATATCAGATGTTCTAACCGAAGATGGATGGTTACAAGCCTTCTATGAAAAATCTGTCAGAGAGAACACCGAGATTTTATTAAAGGCCGTATTAGAAGCCCTCTCTCAGAGCTAAAAACCTTAAATTGTAAACCTCACACTAAACGAAATGGAGGTTTGCAAAGCGTTGCCAATTTGCTTACTATTCAAACACGCGCGACAAAGCCCTCAAGTAATGCCAAGAATAATATCGCTGGTGGTTTAATGCCCATAAGAGATTTTAACCTTAACGATGCAGACGAAATTGTTGAAATTTTAAAGCTGAATGGACAGTATGGTTTTCCAGAGGTTGACGGACCGGAAGCCATGAAGAGGGTTAAGGCCTGCCCAGCAGCTGTTTTCCTCGTTTACGAGCTTGACGGGAAGGTTGTAGGCATGGTTAGGGGAACATATGACGGATCAAGAGCCATAATACACCAGCTATCAGTCCACCCAACCTATCAAAAACGTGGGATAGGAAAAGCCCTCGTAAAAGAAATAGTCAAAAGATTTCAGCGGATGGGAGCCCCCACAGTATCTGCAACAATAACCGAAGAAAGCCTACCATTCTGGCAAAAGTGCGGATTCAAAAGGACAAAAGCCTTCCTCGTAGGAAACTGGTGAACACGATGAGCAGAGCTATCCTAAACGCCATACTAAACGAAATGCAAGTTTGGCTAAACGAAACCGAAAGAGAACAACTATACCATGAGCTAATAGCCTACTTCGGGCTAATAGTCGCAACAAACGAGTGAACGGCGTTAGAAGCTGCATGGAGAGACCCGTATAATGAGCGTGAGATAGAAGAATTCATAAAATCATGGCTTAGAAAAAAGCGTGGAAAAAAGGAAGAAGCCGTAGCTGGAGTTGTTTAAGCGTTGAAACTTTTACTGAAATTGGTTGGCGAAGGGTGTTGATGGTTGAATGAAAAAGAACGGTTTGAGTGGAAGTTTGAGCGTTTGTTTCGCAGAATGGAGAAGCTGGTAGAGGAGCTGGCGAAGTCTCTGGGCTCTGACAAGCTTCATGCGCAGCGCTTGGACAGCACAAAAGAAGAACTGGATTCCGGAAGCTGAAACAAATGAAAACAATAACAAATACTACTTCATTTTGCATTTCGAAAAGCAACAATTTATGCTTTTTCGAAGGATATCTCCTGTTGTGGGTAATCGATTATGACCCGGTAGTTCTTCATGAAGTTGTGTCCTATAATGCCGTCTAAATCTGTTCCTACCGCTTTCGAGATTGTTGAGAGATCCATCAGAGCAACTTGAATGTCGTTTACCTCCACGTCGCCAACTTGCACTGACTCTACACGGAGTAAAGACATGTCCATCTCGCCGCAACAACCGTGACCCTTTTTCAGGGTTGATGAATTTTCTGAGACGCCTATCTTTTTGGCTGTTTGCTCTGAAATGACTGTTACCGAGGCTCCAGTGTCAACAGCGAAGCTGAAAGGCCCTTTACCGTTTACTTTAGCCTCAACGATGATTACCGTCCCTTTTGGGCCTGCCAATCTAAATTTCATCGCTGTTTCCTCCTTTTTCATTTTGGTTTTCGAGGTTTTCTCTGGCTTCCTTTTTGAGCTGCCGTATTTTCTCAACGGTGGGAGTGACCTTGTCGAAAAGGTCTTTTCTGGCTTTGATGCCTTCGTGGATGAAGTAGGCTGCGACTTCAGAACGGCTCTTGAAGAGTTCAACTTCTATAAGCGCGTCTATCTTTTCTAAATCTTCGTCGTTTACCCTTGTCATTATAACGTTGCCTCTCTCCTTTAAAGCAGTGCGAATGGAATGGACTATTTGGTAAACGTTTTGCAAGTTCGGCAAGTCTTCTGGGCAGGCGCAAATAACTCCGATTTGCGAGCCCTCAGCCTCTTTCTTGCTATCTTTTGTCTTTTTTACGTCATTCACGCGCGATTCCTCATCTTAAATGTAATATGTAATAACATTACACCTTACAAAATATAAATGTTGTGGAAGGCAAAGAGCGGTATAAAGGATTTTCAATCTTAATATAAGTCAAGTCGCTCTGACGAATTTCTTGTCATATGCCCTTTGTCCAAATTTAAAGGTGTGAGTTATAAGCCTATTCACCTTTATTGCCCATCTTAAGGCTTTACCTTTAAAAGCCCATGAACGAATCATGCTTGGAAAAGGGAAACGGTAAAAGCTCATGTTCAGCTCAACCGCGTTTAAGCCTGAGAATTTGGCGAACCAATCAAAACCTCCGTCAGCGTTCCAAGAATAAAACCATCCTGACGTGCCGACAAAACACTCCATCGCTATCCGATATTATTTTGGAACTTGGTGATTAAAAGGTGTTTTGCACAGCGCAGCTAACGTTTTAAAATTTCTTTTATCAGTTTTTTGGCGTATTCTTCATCTTGGTAGGCTTTTATCCTTTCTATTATGGTGTTATATGGGTCTATTACTTCTTCCTCAAGTGTTTTTGGATAATTTGCCTTTGGGTCTATTTCGTCGAGCATTTGAATTAACGTTTGGCGTTCCTCTCTTGGCATTATTCTGTCGTCTGTCATGGCTGCCGCTCTTGCGTATATGCCATAATCTAAAAGGTTTTTAAGCGCTTGAAATGGCAGGATGTAAAACTCTCCCTTTGCTCCTGTTCTTTGAGTGAAGCCTTCCGGTGTTGCGGCTTTTATGGAAACTCTAACGTATAGTTTATCTCGAAACTCCGAAAGCCTTTCCACATAGTTTTTGTCATGTCCTAAGATTATGCCATTTGTTTCGAGGATAAATAGCGGATATTTTGACTCTTTCACAAATTTTAGAAGGCTTAGGAGATGTTCTTTTCCTATTGTTGGTTCACATCCCGAAAGCCTAAGCTTGTTTATTTTTGGGATTTGTTTTCGCCAATAAACCGAGTAAGTTATACCTTTTTCTGCAGCTTTGAAAAGCATTTCAGCAGCCTTTCTTGGAGAGTAGAATTCGCCAAATATTTCTGGGAAATCTCTTGACCAGTTTGACCAGCAATAGAAGCATCTTAGGCAGCATCCAGCTGCGTAACCTGTGGCTATGCCACGATAAACCGGAACGCAGTAGAAGTCAGTATATTTAGTTCTAATCCATCCTCACCAGGTCTGGTCACAAGTTTCTCTGTTTCTTCTGCGAGTTTCAAAGGGTCAAATGGTTTAAAACTTGGCGATAGAAATCTTTGGTATCCATCTTTAAGTGTTTGGGCTATAGGTTTTCCCCGCCTAACTTAGTTATTTTTGGCTCAACAACCATAGTTAATTCGCCTTTGCTGTTTACAGCAGCGATTCCTATTCCTGAAGCCTCAAAAACCCTCACGTCAAGATTCTCAGCCCGACTCTGAGAAGTTACAAGCAAGGCCATATCATAGCCATGCGCCAAAGCCTCTAATAATTGCCCTAATCCTCTCAAAAGGTCGTCCCTATCGCTTTTAAGCTCAACCGCTAAATGCCAACTCCCAACTTTAATCTCGCCATCAATAAAGCAGTTTCCACAACGAATACCCCTTTTAGGAAAGTTCGGAATACTTCCCTCTCTCTCATAATAGCGAATAACAGCCCTTCGCAAAAACGCCGCTCTCATGTCCAACCATCATATTTAGCCTATTAAAGGTAAAAATGTTAGCGACAATCGACTTAAAAGTTTAAAGACTGAATTAGTATTGTATAAATTATTGATGGCTCAAAACGACCTAAAAAGAAAAATGGGGTTTTCTGCTTGGAGATTTCCCCAAAAGGAGAAAGAATACCTCACCTGGCCGCTTTGCTGTTTTCGGCTACTTTAAGGTTAGCTAACTTATTATTTTCTTTTTCTAAGTTATGATTTTAGGAGCTTTGGTTGTTTTTGCGTTAATAAAACATTAGTCCTTTAGCTTTTGAAGGGGTAAGCGTCAATTATTTGGGGCTTTTACGTTTTGTTTTCGCGTTAGTTGTAGGTGAGTGTACGAGTATGGTTTATCCGCTGGCTTTTTATTCTACTTTTTGGAGTAATTTTTGGGTTCTTGTTTTTACGAAGGCTGCGATTTTTTCCGCTGTTAGGGTTTCTTCTTCTCTTTGTTTTTCAAGTTTTTCCTCGATTACCTTGAGTAGTTTTTCGTAGTTTACTGGTTTTATCAGGTATGCGTCTGCATTGTAGTTTAGGGCTTCGACAGCGTTTTGAAGGTTTGGATAGCCAGTCACCATTATCTTTATCATTTTTGGCGTTGTCTCGTGAAGCTTTTTAGAAGCTCTGTGTCTGTCATGTCTGGTAGAACTATGTCCAAGAGGGCGATGTTGTAGGCTTTTTCTTTCGACTTTTCTATTGCTTTTGTTCCAGAATTGGCAACGTCCACGCTGTAGCCTTCGCTTTCAAGTATTAGGCTTAGCGTCTTGCATATGTCCACGTCGTCATCCGCTATCAAGATGTTTGCCTTTTTCTTCAAAGCTTTTCACCTCCGCCTTTCTAAAACCCTTAATTTTGAAAGCTTGAAAAGATACGCTTCTCTTAGTTTATCCACCATTCAGAAAAGGTTATAGGACCTTTCTCCTCGAATTTAACGCCGAATTTTTTGCACAGAATTTCTATTATTGTTCTCTCTAAGAGTGATACTATTCCAAGAGCGGAAACTGTGTGGAAGCGTTGTCCATCAACCTCCAGTACTCTTCTTAACTCGTTGAAGAAGAATTCGGGGTTTTGCGGTATACTATTCAAAGAGAAGCCTTTCCTCCTCAAATAGTCATAAAAGATTTCGACGGTTTTCTCGCCAAGCGAGTACCGAAGCGTTTCATTAATCACCTCCAACAGCATTTTATCGAACTCGTCCAAGCTCTCACCAGGCTAAGCGCCAAATTTTAAGCGCTGTCTCATCGGAAACCTTTGCCAGAGTCAACGCCACATGCACAGTCGATTTTCTTAAGGCGTAATCAAAAACTTTACCAAACAACAATCTTTACTCAAGATTCGTAGTTTCGATTAGGAAGTTCTGCGGTTTAAGAGTTTTGTGTGGCGGGCCCGCCGGGAATTGAACCCGGGACCTACGGGTTAAGAGCCTCAACCCATCCCGCGCAGCAGTTTGGTCCGCCGCTCTACCTTACTGAGCTACGGGCCCTTTTCGGCTTATTTGTGTGATATGGATTTGATAACGCTTTTATAAATTTAGCTTTAAAGGTTTGCTTGTGTTGTGTGTTGGAGGTGTAGGTTTGGGCGAGGTTGTGTTTGTTGGTGTTGGTTTGCATGACGAGGTGGGTATCAGCCTTAAAGGTTTGGAGGAGGTGAAGAGCGCTGACAGTGTTTTTATTGAACTTTATACAAGTTTTTTGCCTAGTTTTTCTTTGAAGCGTTTTGAGGCTTTGGCTGGCAAGCGTTTGAGGGTTGTTTCTCGGAGGGAGTTGGAGGAGGAGAATGGCGAGGTTGTTTTGAGGATTGCGGAACGTGGGAAGGCTGTTTTGCTTGTTCCCGGCGACCCGTTTATTGCCACGACTCATATAGCCTTGAGAATTGCAGCTGAAAAGCGGGGGATAAGAACCCGTGTTGTCCATGGAGCTTCTATAATTTCCGCTGCTGTGGGGCTGTCTGGCTTACACAATTACAAGTTTGGCAGAAGCGTGACCATTCCGTTTCCTGAAAACTTTTCAGAAACCCCCTACATGGTGATCGTCCAAAATAAGAATTTGGGGCTTCACACACTTTGCCTACTGGACATAAGTGTTGAGGAGAACCGTTACCTAAACGTTAGGGAAGCCCTTGAAACTCTTTTGAAGGTTGAGGAGAAGCTGAAAATGGGCATTGTGACTGGCGGGACGCTTGTTGTTGGAGTGGCAAGAGCTGGAAGCCCAAACCCCATTGTTAAGGCTGGCTCCGTTAGTGAGCTTTTAGGCTACGATTTTGGCGGTCCACCCTACAGCCTTATCTTCCCGGGAAAACTTCATTTCATGGAGGCTGAAGCCTTAATGGTGCTTGCCGGCGCTTCTTCAAACGTTTTGGAGTTGGTGGAGTGAGTCTAAACAAGCTTGTTTCAAAATACATTGCCTCTGCAGACCATGTTTTCAATGAAGTAAAAGTTGTGGAGGATTATTCAGGTTTTTCTATGGATGGTGTTAGGCGGGTTTTGGAGCTTGCAAAAGCCTATTTACAAGATGCAAAGTATTATAGGGATTGTGGAAAGTTGGAAGTTAGCCTCGCTTCTGTGGCTTACTGTGAGGGGCTGCTGGACGCCTTAAAAATGTTGGGAATGGTGAAGTTTGAATGGTTGAAGAGGAAAGAAGGAAAGGGCGAATGAAAAAGCGTAAAGTAGTTTTGGCTTCCGGAGTGTTTGACCTCCTACATCTTGGGCATGTGCGTTTTCTTGAGGAAGCAAAAAAGGCTGGCGGGAGAAATGCCGAGTTAATTGTTATTGTGGCTAGGGATAGCACTGTGGAAAAGCGTAAGGGTTCAAAGCCAGTTATACCGGAAAGCCAGCGTCGGGCACTTGTGGAGTCTCTGAAAGTTGTGGATGAGGCTATTTTGGGTTATGAAGATTTCAACATAGGTAAGGTTATTGAGAAGATTAAGCCGGACGTAATAGCGGTGGGCCACGACCAGGATGGAATGGAGAAAGCCGTAAAAGAATATGTGATGAGGAGGGGGCTTAAAATTAAGGTTGTTAAGATTGGAAAGTTTGGCGAGGATGAGCTGGACAGTTCTTCGAAGATTAAGCAGAAAATCATAGAGCATTATAGAAGGCGAGGGGAATAAACGAAATTTTATGGAAGCGTCAAAACTTCAACCTTAACCTTGTGGCCGTCTTTTAGTGAGAGGTGTTTCCTCAAGCATATCGGGGCTATTAGCTCGATGACTGATGCGTCATAGTGGCTTCTTAGGGCTGCTACTAGGGCGCCTTTAATCTTGTTCTCTATTATTGCCGGGTAACACTTTACTGATCCGAAGGTGCGGTTTTCATTTTTGAAGCCTTCAATCTCTATTGCTGGGTAGCCATCAAGCTCTGAACGTGTTTTGACATCATAGTCCGTTACAAGTTTTAGGTTAAGCGTTCCAGGATAGGGGTCGAAGCCTAACTTTTCTATAAACTGTCGTCGGTAAGTGTCCCTTGCCACGTAGTAGGCGCCTTCACCTAGTCCTGTGAAGACTACGCCTTCGAGGGTTACTGATGGTGGGTATGCTGCCTCTATTAGGAAGCGTAAGCTCGAGTATAGCCTTTTAAGCTCTGCTACGCCTAGATCGGTAATTTTTATTAGGCATCCTTCAGGCGTCATTGTCCTTTTAATCCAGCCTTTTTGTTCGAGTTCTATTAGGTGGCGGGATGCTGACTGCTGGGAAATGCCAAGCTTCCGCGCTAGGAATTCTGTTGAGATTTTGGCTGTTCTACGGTGGGCTCCCATCTCCGCCAATTTTAAAAGTGTGAAAATGTGGCGCCAAGCCTTTGTTTCGCTCATCTTGCCACAAGCCTCTAGCCTTTTTTAGTTTAGAAGTGGGCGTTATCCATATTTAAGGAGCACGAAGTTTTCAGGCGGGAACTAGGCTTTGTTGCATGTCACGTTTGCCTTGACAAATATGCTCCGTGAATCATAGACATGTGCTGAGACTTGCACCGCATCGGAACTTGTGCTAGCAGTGAAAGATATGGCGTAGGTTCCATTACCATAATCCATTATAGAGAGATTGTTTGACGAGTTGGCTGGCACCCAACTTCCATCCGCCTCGTAATAGACTGTTATGTTTTTGGCTAATGCTGGTTTCCCCTCGTTTAAGACATGGCATGTTAAGTTGACGATTTTTTCAGAGCCATTTAATGTGTAGTAGCCTTCTAGCGTTATTGTTGTTGTTATGTTTATGGCGTAGTTTAGTGTGGTTTTTTCTGTTAAGCCGTAAAATTTCAGCGTGAAGTTTGCGTAGGCGCTTGATACGCCTATCCCGTCGTTGTCTTCCCATGAAAGCCAAACGCCATCCACGTAATGCGAATCATTCAGAACTGTGTAGGATAAGTAGTAGAGTCCATACATGTTTAGGCTCTTGTAGGCTTGGGCTAAACTGTTAAGGTTTAAGGATAAAAGGGTTTGTTCTCCACCATTTGAGGCATTTGCCAATGCGCTTATAACGGCGTTTCATGAGCCTTGCTTTATGGCTAAAACCAAATCAGCCACCGGATAGCCTTGTGTTGTGGATGGTTTTTCTCTACTGACCTCGTAAACGTAGGCTGTTGTTGTGGCTATTAGTAGGGCTATGGCTAGGGCTGCCACTATTAGGAGTTGACCGGAGCTTTTTGCTTCTGCAGACTTTTTAAGCCTCTTCATTTGACCACAGCCAAATGCAGGTAAACCACGTAATATTTGAAGTTGGGGTTTTGGCTTACGCAGACGTATTTTATTGAGGCTACTTCTTGGCTGTTGAGGTTTCCATTTGTTATAGCTTCAGTGTTTATTTGCCGCATTTCCCAATCGTAGACTGTGAGGTTGAAGGATACGCCCTCTGGAAGGATGAGGCTTAGTGTTTCCCGCAGCCCAGACCAGTTTCCAGAGTCTATGTAGGCGCCCAAACTTCCATCAGAATCAAGTTTCATTAGGGCTTGAAGCCCAACGGATGTCAGGTTGCTGGATTCTATGTTTTTTGCTCTGTGGTTAGGCTTGCAGAAATAGCCAGCGAAGAGAAGACTATTAATACGGCTAGGAAAGCCTCAATTATTCTCATCTGCCCTTTCTTTTGGTTTTTCATTGTTTTGGTCCTCCAAGCCATACTGTGCAACGGTACAATGCAGAGTTTATGGTGACAATGTAGGCGTATGCATAAACATCGGCTAGGCTCATGGATTCTGTGGGACTTATGCCTATTCCAATTGGTATCTGCGGGTAAACAGTCCATTCTATAAAGAATTGTGTGGAATTCCATCCCGTGGCAACGAGCACTATTGGGCTTGAATCCAGAAATCTCGGAATGTTGAATGTTGCGGATTGGTTTTGGCTTGTCTTCTGCTCTAAAGTTGAGGAGTAGTTAAAGGTTAAGGCGTAAACTTCTGACAAAGTTATTTCTGGACTATTAAACACGATGGTTAAGGTGTGGTTTAATGGGGAAAGCCTCAAAAAGCTGCCCTTCACCGCTGGGTTTTGTGAGTTGTGGGCAAAGGCATAAGCGGCAAAAGAAACTATTTTCGCGTATATTTGGACTTGGCCAGAACAACAAGCAGTGCTGGTCCATTAACGTCTTTTGAAATAGTCGCGTTCAAGTGAATTTCGCCATCAGAACCATAGACGCCCAAATTTTGCAACAAATTTTCAGCAACAACATAAAGCCTTAAATCTGCCGGAATACTAACGCCGCTTCTCACAGTTTCAACATCAAACGCGTAGGTGTTTTCGCCTTCGCCTTCATAAATTGCGGTTAAGTTGACAACGGTTTCAAAGAGCGGCTTTATCTCGATTCTAAAGGATACGTCTGGAATTTTTAGGCTAGTGTATATTTGGGCATAGCTTAAAGCATGAAGGTTTTCGCCATTCAGCCTAGAAACCTTATCCACGTCAAGCGTGTAAGGATTTGCCACCACAGCATCTGCCAAACCGAAATCTTCAGGAACTGTTTGGCCATTCTTTCCCCAATCCACGGGCTTTCCAGTGTTCAGCAGCATGTATTTGGCTATTTCCCCATATCTTGCAAAGGCTTCATTGCCAAAAGAGTTGCTTATTGGCTGGTAGAGGAGGCTGGAGGTGGTAGCCATGGCTGAGAGCACAAGCAAAACCATTAGGGAACACGCGAAAAAGGTGTCGATGGATATTGCCGGCATAAGGCTTTTCTCCTTTTGATGGCATAAAAGGTTACGACGGTCGCTAGCAGCACTGAGACTACTAGGATTATTAGTGTTGTTACCACTGTGCTTAGAGCTTTCCTATTCTTTAACAGCGTTTTCATTTTATTTTTCGCTCCCGTGCCACAAATTAAGCCCTTGTTTAAATATGATGGTTTGTGCGTAGAACAGAGCTACACATAACAGTACAACAGTTCAACAAAAACGGGCTTAACAAAAGTTTAAACATGTTTAAAGAATTCATAGAAAATTTTTATTTAGAAGGCCGTGTTAACCCGCACGAAGGAGCGGTGGCGAAATGAAAACTTTGAATGTTGCTATGGCGGCGATTTGTGCAGCCCTTTATGCCTTAATCGGGCGTCTAACAGATTTGGGCATAACCTTTGGTGGGGTTGCTTTCTGGCCGGCAGCCGTTATACCAGCGGTTTTCTCGGTTCTTTTCGGTCCTTGGGTTGGCGGAACAGGCGCAGCCATCGGCATATTTATCCGCGACATGCTCTTTCACGGAGATGCTTTGCTGAGCCTTTCAGCGGGCGTAACAGCTAATTTTGCAGGCGGCTTCCTAATCGGCTATTTTGCCCGCACAAGCCTTGACTGGAGAAAAATAAGCACGAGCATGTGTATTGGCGGCGTTACAATAGTTGCTGGTTTACTGTTGCCAACGATTTTGTTGCCAACGGAATCCGAACTTTACACAGGCTGGTCCCCTTACATCAGCATAATTGTCTTTGCAGTGGCGGTCATTGCAAGCATAGCCATTATGACAGCTGTCATTAAGTTTTGGCCCGAATGGAGAAGCTATGCTATTGGCTCCATCATAGGGTTAGGCGTTGCCAGCGCCATAATCGCCCTTGTAGTTTGGGCTTACAGCCAAGTCTTCTTCTCTCCGCAAGGATACTTTAAAACGCCCATTCCACCATCGTTCATTCCACTAATATTCGTGTGGACATTCGCCACAGAAATCCCCTTCGTCCTCCTCCTCGGCCCGCCTATCATTAAGGCTTGCCGCAACGCCTTTCCCTCATTAACTCAAACCGAAAAGAGCGATTAAGTTGAAAAGCGCAAAAGCCTTCAGTCCAGCGGGGATTTCAAGTTTTTTTGAAATATGCGACACAATGCCAGATGGAAAACCAATAACAGATCTTGAAAAAGTCGGCGCCAGAGGCGGTGGCTTCGGGATTCAGAAGGGCGTAACAACAGAAGTAGCCGTTTCAGACGCCGAGGAAAACAGCATAAATGTTTACATTAATGGGCGGAGCGCTCCGGAAGCCGAAACCACACAGACTGTTGTGCAAATGCTTCTCGAAAAGGCTGATGGAAACTTTCATGTAGAGGTTAAACATTGGGTTGATGTTCCCATAGGAGCTGGCTTCGGCACAAGTGCTGGCGGAGCCTTAACCACCGCCTTGGCGCTTTCAAAGGCTTTTGGCTTAAAGCTAACCATTAACCAGCTTGGTAGAATAGCCCATGTGGCTGAAATAAAATGCAAGACTGGTCTTGGCACTGTGGCTCCGCTGACAGTTGGCGGAGGATGCATTGTAACCGTCGAACCCGGCGCCCCTGGAACAGCCATAATAGACCGCATTCCAATATCTGAGGATTACATGGTTGTCGCCGGAGTTTTTGGCCCCATACCAACAAAGGATGTTTTATCCTCACCTGAAAGGCGCCTAGCCGTCAACAAGTGGGGTAGGCAAACCCTCGAAAAGATTTTAGCTGAGCCTTCGCTGGAGAATTTTTTGGCATGTTGCCGCGAGTTCGCCGAAAAGACAGGTTTTGCCACCGAGCAGGTTCGGAGACTTTTTAGGGCTGCCGACGAGGCTGGAGCAATTGGCGCAGCCCAGAACATGGTTGGCAAAGCCGTTCACGCATTAACAACATCGGAAAACGCCGAGAAAGTGGCTCAAGCTTTTAAGCGGATTCTCCCAGAAGAAAAGATTCTCGTTGCAAACGTTGAGCTTTACGGAGCGAGGCTGCTGGGATAAGCCTTGACAACTAAAAGGTTTAGGGTTGTAGCCGTTGGCGGAACCTTCGACGAACTTCACAAGGGACACAAGGCACTGCTTCTGAAGGCTTTTGAAGTAAGTGAACAAGTTTTGATAGGCTTATGCACAGACGAGTTTGTTGCAAAAATGAACAAGCCCCACATTGTGGCTTCATACGAGGAACGCCTAACAGAGCTGAAGGCTTTCCTACAAGAGCACGGCCTGACGGAAAGGGCAAAAATAATTCCATTAAATGATGCTTACGGCGTTACATTGCAGAGGGGCTGCTTAGAGGCATTAATTGTCAGCAGAGAAACAGAACCGACAGCCAAGAAAATAAATGAGGAGCGAGCCAAACGCGGGCTTGAACCCCTAAACATAATAGTTATAGACATGGTTCCATCAGAGAATCATGCACCAATATCCACAACGCGAATCCGCAGGGGCGAAATAGACCGAGAAGGACGCCTAATAAAAAAGTTGGCATAGGTTAATTGGCAAAAGCGTTTTATGCTCATGGAAAGATTTAGACCATTTGGGGATAAAGTGGCTAATAGGTTTAATTGGGTTGAGATAAGGGTTAGAGACCTAGAAAAAGCAAAAACTTTTACGGAAACCTCTTCGACTGGAAACTCAGGGCAAAGAAAACAGGGATTGGGCTTACTGGCTTATCGACACTGGCGAAAAGCCCGGTGGCGGATTGTGGCGGATGCCAAAAGACAAGCCCAGAGGCGTCATCGTCTACATTCTAGTCGACAACATTGACGAAGCTCTTGAAAAAGCCGTCAAGCTCGGAGGAAAAATTGTCGCTCCAAAAATGAGGGAAGGAGAAAACTATATGGCGACAATAGCAGACCCAGACGGAAGCGTGTTCGGGCTTTACCAGTACGGCAAAAAGAGCCAATGATGCCCTCTGATTTGCGAGCTATTTGACGTTTTTTCCCTAATGCAGCGATTAGAATTGTTAGGGATAACGTGAAAAATAGAATCATTTTTTGTGAGAACTCTGGAATTGGCGTGGGATTTCCGAGAACATAAATGTTTTGCCCACCAGTTTCCATTACTATGGTTCCTGATGCGTATGTCCCATAAACCGTGACTCCTTTGCTGAGCAGCCTCTGGACAGTTTCAGCGTGGGGATGCCCATATCGATTGTTTTGCCCAGCGCTTATAACAGCGTATGCTGGATTAGCAGCATCTAAAAACTCTTCTGAAGTTGCATATTTGCTCCCGTGATGGGCTACCTTCAAAACTTGGCTTGCAAGGCTTAAACCAGCGTTTATCATGCTTTGCTCAGCCTCAAAAGTGGCATCACCAGTGAAAAGAAAAGCCACACTTCCAGCTTGAAGCCTCAAAACTATGCTGTTGCTGTTCACTTCTGTGAATTCCAGAGGTTGCACCGGATTCAAAATTGTGAAATTTACATTTTCACTTAAAATGTATCGTTGCCCCCTCTGGGCGATGATTATTTTGCTTTGAGCAAGACTCATAAAATCTTGATACACTTGTGAAGTGGCACTTTCACCGTTATATAGGACTGTGCCAACCGTGATACTTGAGCTTAAAACTGATATGAGCCCGCCTATGTGGTCTTCATGGGGATGTGTGGCAACTACGTAGGCTATTTCCGAGACCCCTAAACCAGACAAATAACCCATCAGTGTTGAGCCAGCCTCGCATGGTCCACCATCGATAAGCATATCCAGCCCACTTGTGTCGATGAATATGGCGTCCCCCTGCCCCACGTCAAAGAAGTAAACCTTAACCAATGGCTGGTTTTCACATAGAACAACGCTGAAAAGGAAAAGCGCATGACATATGGCTGTCAAAAACGTGATTACCCGCAGAATCTTTACTAGCTGCAAGATGAATCCCGCGTTTTTTGCCACTGATTCCTAATTTTCGTTAAAATCTATAGAGGGGTATCCAATTTAACAGTTTTCCAGCTCCTAAATTTGACCTCCGCCAAGATTTTCTATAGAGGGACTAGGCGACTATTGGCTTTCACAGCAGCCAAAAATTGTTGGAAATTCTGGGGGGTGAATGGAGGAGGCATCTTCAAAGCAAAATGGCGTTTCTAGGTTTGGCAAGGTAAAAATATGGCTGAATCATAGCATTTTATTGGTTTAGAGGCGAAATGCAGAGAACTGGTGTTGCAAGGCTTCCGCTCCATTATGGTAAGGCTCCCAAATGGTTAGTTGTGCGAATGCGAAAACTAGCCAAAGAAATAGTGACAATAATTGTTGACGAGTATGGAACTGGCGAGTTTCTGAAGCGCCTCTCAGACCCCTTCTGGTTTCAGGCTTTGGGCTGTGTTTTGGGCTATGACTGGCATTCTTCAGGCGTGACGACTGTGGTTACTGGCGTTTTGAAGCAGGCTGTAATTCCAGAAAAGCATGGCGTAGCAGTTTGCGGTGGAAAGGGAAAAATTTCGAGGCAAACGCCACTAGAGATTGGGCAAGTAGGCGAAAAATTCGGCTTTCCAGAAAGCAAAATAAATGGTTTGCAGTACGCCAGCAAAATGAGTGCAAAAGTTGATAATACGGCTATACAGGCTGGCTACCAGCTTTACCACCACGCCTTCTTCGTCGACGAAAATGGCAGATGGGCGGTCATACAGCAGGGAATGTGCCCCCAAGACCGAACAGCAAGGCGCTATCACTGGATTTCCGAAAACATCAAAAACTTTGTTGTCGAGCCCCACAACGCTATAGTTGGCGATATAAGACGCGAAGTAGCTCTAGACATGACAGCGAAAGAAAGCGAAGGCTGCAGAAAAGCCTCCGTGGACTTGGCACGCGAACCGCCCAAAAAGATTATGCGCCTAATAATGTCCATAAGACCAGCCTACCAGAAGTCACTGGAAGAGTGGCTTCCAAAAACAGCCCAAACTGAATGGGCGGACTACCCAATAGATGTCTTGTCCATGCCAGCAAACATAAACTGGAAAGCCCTACAGCAAGTCTACGAGTTTAAACCCAGAAGCTACGAAGAGCTTCTAGGCTTTAGAGGTGTGGGTGCAGCCACAGTGCGGGGCTTAGCCCTAATAGCCGAACTGGTTTATGGTGAAAAGCCAAGCTGGAAAGACCCTGTGAAATATTCTTTCGCCTATGGTGGAAAAGACGGCGTCCCCTATCCGGTGGACAGAAAAGCCATGGACGAGTCCATACAAATCCTCAGAAGAGCTGTTGAAGACGCAAAGCTCGGCGACAAGGAAAAATTGAACGCGTTGAATAGGCTTAGGGTTTTTATCCCGCCAACGCGGCAATAGTTTTTCACACCGAGGCTAGACGCTGAACTAAGCCTAATTCATGTGTGGCATATGGCTCGCCGCCTCAGATATGTTTATATATAAGTCTTTGAAGTGTGTTGGGAAAATGATAACAAAAATGTCAAGGATTGCATATGACACTACCATTAAGCGTAGCAGCCTTCATAGCGAGTTTGCTGCTACTATACATAGGCTCAAAAAAGATAGTGGCTGCAGCCACACGCCTAGCCTCAAGTCTAAACCTTCATAAAGTTGTTGTTGGAACAGTTTTTGTCGCTTCTGTAACATCAGCCCCAGAGCTGTTCAGCTCGCTCATAGCGGCAATTTTCAGCTCTTCGCAGATGGCTTTCGGAAACATAATAGGCTCAAACATTTACAACGTCCCCCTAATTATAGGGATATGCGGCTTAATCGGCGAGTTCAAAATGAAAAACTCAACAATAAACAAGGAATGCCTCCTCATGATAGGATTAGCCGCCCTCCTAATGCTCATAACAATGGCAATCGCCACAGTGACATGGTGGACTGGAATAGTCTTTCTGGCGCTTTATCCGGCATTCATCTACTATTCCATCCGAAAGGGAAACGGAAACGGAGACCCAGCAAACGAAACAAGAGAGAGCATTGTAAAACCAGCAGTCATAATGGTTTTAGGCGGCGCTGCCCTAATAGCTGGCACATTCCTACTGGTTTACAGCGCAACAGCAATGGCTGAAATTTTCGGATTAAGCCACTTCTACGCAGGACTCACAATAATGGCCTTAGGTTGCGTAGTCCCAGAAACAGCCGTCTCTGTGGCTGCCGCACTCCATGGCGAACAGGAAATATCCATAGGCAATGTGATAGGCGACAACATAATAACAATAACCCTAGTCTTCGGAATAGTCGCACTAATACGAACTTTCACAGTCTCCATGCAGGAGATTTTGACAACGGTTCCCTTCATGATCCTCGTGACGCTTGTTTTGTATGCAATGAATAGGCGAAGCCACAAAATAACAAGAACCTGGAGCCTCCTCATGCTGGTTATAGCTGCGGCAGCCTTCATCCTAGAAACATTCAACCCCATAGCCTAGCGCCCATCTTTTGGAAAATCTTAAAAGATTACCTACTTTTACTTCTGCTTGAAAAACATGAAAATTGTTCCTTTGGAATCCTCCCTTGAACCATTATTTTGGAAAACAATAAGCCAAGACATCCCCCACTATTACTTTTTCGCCTTCGACTGGAAATACAGAAGGAATCAAACGAAGATTCTTCTAGCATTAGATGGCGGCAATATTCATGGAATGATGCTAATATACAGGGGAGAAATAGTGAATTTAAGAGGAAGCACTGAAGCCGCAAAAGCCCTTATGGCGAAGCTAGACCTGGAAAAGGTTGAAGTTCAAGCTCTTGAAGAGCACAAACCTTACATTCTCGAGAAATATGAGCCCACGGCAACGCATGGAATGATGGTTATGCTTCTTCGAAAAGGAGAAGAGAGACCTCACATAAAACACCCAGTGGTTGGATTAAATGTCTCTGACGCTGAACAAATAGCAAAAATAATGAAGGCGGCTAACCCGGAATTTTGGGGAGAGGTAACAACCTAAGATATCATTGAAGGCATAAATCGTGGAGCAAAATGGTTTGGAGTAAAAACTGATGGGAAAATTGTTTCGATAGGAAGTGCTTGGACAACAGAGTGGTTAAGCCTAATAGGAATTGTTGCCACAAGCGAAAAACACAGAAACATGGGCTATGCAACTTCAGTGGTTTCAACAATTGTTAAAAAATTGTTAGCAGAGCAGTCCTCCATTATAATTTTTGTACGCAGCGAAAATGCGCCCGCAATCCATGTTTATGAGAAGGTTGGGTTTAAGCAGTATAGAAAATACTTCTTCATTAGAGGAACGAAGCGTAAGCTTTAGCGGTTTTTCACTCTTCAACAGTTATTGCTTGTGTTGGACATGATGTTACACATGCCATACACGCTATGCAATCGCCTTCCCTGACGGGAACAGACTTCTGAGTGTCCTGGTATTCTGGCAACTTCTTAAGCTCAAAGACGTTCACCGGGCAGATTTCAACGCAGACGCCGTCGCCGTTACATTTGCTCCAGTCAACCTTAACTTTTGGCATACACGCATCAACCTTAACCATAAATTTTTGAAGTCTTCCACATTTAATTCTTTCCACAAAATTGTGTATGGCAAACGATTTATCAACGATAATGGCAATAAAAGGCTTGAAAGGGAATGCCCAACAAAAGCGAAGAAAAAGGCTCAGCGGCAGGCACAAGCATAGAAGAGCTAAGCAAAAAACTCGACTTAATAATTAAGAGACTTGAGGCGTTAGAAACGCTTTTGCTGAGCAATCCTGAGTACGCTGAACTGGCACCTTATCTGCGTTTAAGCCGTTTTGGAGTAGGCTTATATGGGGAGCCTCTAAAGCTGGCTGCTAGGCTGAAAATAGCCGAAAAACACCTGAAGAAGGAGTGGATTGCCAAAGACGACATTTCAAGGTGCATAGTTCAAGCCTTAGCCGTAAACGAAAAGCTTAACATTTCGGCAATAACAAGGCATGTGCGCCGAATACGGGGAAAAGCCTCAAGGCGAATAGTAAGGGAGAGACTGAAACGCCTAGAAAAGGAAGGCGTTGTTCAGAAGGCGGAAGGCTACGGAAACGTTTATAGGCTTGCAGAGTGACCGCCCAGCTGACCACTTTTTCCCAGAATAAATAACTGAGCTAGCCAACCCATATTTTCCATCAGAGGCGAATTAAAGAATGAAACGAGATCCGCCATTAGAATTAGAGTTTGTAAAAAGCCAAGCGATAGAGCTTGCCCGCAAACTCGTCCAAAACTGTTAATTGCCACAAAAACCAAGTGAAGGGGAGGTGAAAGCAACATGGTTGAAGGAAAAGAAAGGGAAAGGAAAGAGGAGAAGGAGGATGTTGAGGAACTAAGGGAAGTCTTAACCGTAGTCTCAAAGGAAGTTCCAGCCCTAATAAAGGGGATAATCGCCAGCATCTTCTCAGAAGAAACTGGAAGAGACATGGGAAGGGCTGCCGCTGCCTTCTACAAAGAGCTTAAGGAGGCAGGTATGCCAGAAGACGTGGCGGTCAAAATGACTGAGGGCTACATTTCCACGTTCACAAGCCTCGGCGATGTAATGAAACGGGCTGTAGGCGGAGAAAAGCACATAGAAGCAAAAAAACTGGAGAAAGAGCTGGAGAAGGAGATTTCGAAGAAAATTAGGGAAAAGCTGGCTGAGAAAGGCTTAGCTGAAAAGGAAGAGAAGGAAGAGGGCGAAGAAGAGGAAGAAGACGAGGACTAAACTGAAACTAACAGCCCTTAAAGGAGACATCAATGAAGCTGACAAGCATAATAAGCATAGCTCTCCACTCAATCCGCCTTTTGTTAAGTCTCTTCACATTATGGCTAAGCTTTGGCTGGAAAGTGCGTAAAGCAAGGAAAGCCTTTGAAAAAGAGCTTGTTAAGGCTGGAATGGCGAAAAAAGACGCGAAAAAGCTCAGCGCATGGTACTTAAAACTTAAAGACGACATCGTCCGAGCCGTCAAATCTTCAGCTTTCACATGGCACTAGACATTAAAATGTCAGCGTATATCTGCGAACAACATTGGGATGAAAAACCTATTTCGTAACCGCTTTTTTCAGCATATTTTATGGCTTCTTCAGATGGAAAAGCTATGGCGTCAACACCAGCTTTTATTGCTAGCGTGTCCGTTTCCACCCTATGCCTGCCCTTTGGTCGCATACACCCCAAAGCTATTGGAGTTTTTGGGAACATAACCCTTGCAGTGGCTAGCACTTTGGCTATTTCTAATGGTTCTGGTGGTTTCACATTTTCCATCACTGTGTCACGTATAGGCATGAAAGCAATTATAACTAGGGCTGAGGGCTTATACATCGAAATCATTTGAAGGGCGTATAACTCCCCTTTCAGCTGTCCATAATAAAGCCCAACAATAACGTGGGGGACAAAATGCAAGCCGGACTGGCTTAACGCCTTCAACGCATTTTCGTAATCCCTAACCGTCACGTTAAGATTGTAAATTTCCCCAATTGTTTCATCATCCCCGATAATGTCGATTAGGGCGGCATCAACGCCGGCCTCCCTAAGCCCCAAAGCCTTCTCAAGATTTACAATTCCAACATGTGCAAAAATTGTTAAGCCAAAATCAGCCTTAACCCGCCTAATGGCTTCGGTGAATCTTTCCAGAGGAACAGAACCGTCTGGGAGGCAGCCGCCGCTAATTAGGCAGCCGATGGCTCCTTCCCTCTTGAGTTTTGCACACAATTTGTAAAGTTCTTCTGGTGTTCTAACTGGATGCATGGTTTCAAGAACTTTTCCGCCGCAGTGTTTACAGTTTAATGCACAGCCTTTCCCGGTTACAGAGATTGTTGGAAAATCTTTGGGTGATGAGCAGAAATAAGCCGTTTTATAATATGCAAAGCTTGGAGCATAAAAATGGATGTGCCCTTTAAACAAGGGGTGAAAAGTTTTGCTTTCTAAAATTTTTGAAAGTTCTTCGTTGCTCATCTGCCAAATAGTTTCTGGTGTGTAATGTGCCATTTTCCTCTCTACTAAAGCCTAAAGAAGAGCTTAATAACTTTCGCTTAGCGGCTATCAGCCTTAACCATTAGTTTCCTTTTCGTCTTCATTGCTTGGGATCGTCGGCGTGGGCGCAGTTTCAAATGTGTTAACAGTCTTAATTGTTTTTGCAATTTTCTCCAGATACCTCTGGAAGCTTAGGGTTCTGAAAACCGACAAGCCTCTCTCAGTTATGGCGTAAAGCTTCTTTTTGGCGGTGATTTTCTCAACGACAAGCCCGTTCCTCATTAGGGATTCTAAATATTGTCCTAGAACGGTGCAGTCCATGTTTGTTTTGTAGGCTATGCTATCAACTGTTAATGGTCTTTTCGCCAAGGCTGCCAATATAGCCTCATAGTTTTCAAGCTTAGACCTTCGCAATTTTCTTCACGCTCGGAATCATGGTTTGGCAACGATAATGATAATAATACTTATGAATTCAGAATCAATAGCAGAAAGACACTCAAATCTCACAAATGTGAAAAGCCTTTGACAGCTGCGAAAATTTCAGAAAAAGTTCGCGTTTCTATAGGCTCAGCCATAGTTTTGGGACTGATTAGTGGAAGGTTAGACGCCAAACCAACAACAGCCTACCTAATGACGTACAAGCGGGGAAAGTGCCTTGCAAACTGCGGATTCTGTCCCCAAGCGAGAAAAAGCCGCAGCAGAGCCGACATGCTTTCAAGGGTTTCATGGCCAGCTTTCGGCACAAAGCAAGTGTTAGACAGTATAGAGGCAACAGTAAGAAGTGGCGGGGTTAAACGGGTTTGCATACAAGCCCTAAACTATCCAGAAGTGCATGCCCATATCCAAGCACTTGCAAAGGAAATCTCAAAACGTGTAAACATCCCAGTATCAGTTTCATGCCAGCCCATAAGCCCAGAAAACATAAGGCGCCTGGCAGAAGCAGGCATTGAAAGGATAGGCATACCATTAGACGCGGCAACTCCGGAAATTTTCGACAAGGTTAAGGGAGCTTCTGCTGGAGGACCATACAGGATGGAAAGGCAGTTCGCCCTCCTTGAAGAGGCTTTGAAAGTTTTTGGAAAGGGCATGGTCAGCACCCACCTAATTGTTGGCTTAGGCGAGTCTGAAAAGGAAATGGTGGAGATGATTCAAAAATGCGTTGATATGGGCGTTTTGCCAGCACTCTTCGCTTTCACACCAGTAGCTGGAACAGCCCTAGAAAACTTGAGGCAG